>DAIQRD010000140.1:0-4936 GCA_036786445.1 Bacillota bacterium | reverse complement strand
GAGCCTGAGGCTGCCCCTTCTACGATACTGCTGGGGCTTTCCACTGTTCCCGGAGGCCCGGAAGAGAGGGTAAGAGTTCCTATAGAAGAGATGGTGCGGGCAGTATCAGCTTGGATAGACGCCAGAACCCAGTATGACCCTCCTTGCCAGCTTTCCCGTTCCAGTTGGTCTAGATCCGTCGTGTTCGTTACAGTTAAGGCATTTTGCAGACGGCGGCGTGCCTTTGCCTGTAATTCCTGAGGATCGGGTAAGGGGCCTAGCTCATCGATTTTGCTGGCCATGATGGCCATTTCCCTCTGCAGCATATGGATCAAGGTCATATTATGCTCTGCAGTGTATAGAGCATCCTGTAACTTGGCTTGGGCTCCAAAGTCTGCGGCGGTTGAGGCATCAATTATGGCTCCTTGATACCCATAGGCTGCTTCTACCAATGCGGTACGCAAAGCTGTGAATTGCATAAGCAGAGGATTGAGCTTTTTCAGGTAATCTACCATGTCTTGACTCGGGTAGCGGAAGAAGGGTTCCCATTCCTTTTCGAAGAGGAGGGTTTCTTCAGGGCTCATTTCACCCAGAATGCTGCGCATCAGCTCCATGGTGGTCAGTACAGCCATTTCCCAGTCAAGTTCGCATAGCTGGTTGATACTCCCGTAGTCTGGCATTTTAAAGGTGGGCAAATCCATGTTGGCTAGAGTGATGATCTGGTTCATGCCCGCCTTGGCCACAGAGCGTACCCGCTCATCGGGATCTTGCTCTATTAGCTCCTCGATGTAGGGTAAAGCGGGTGTTGCCCTTATACCCATTTCACCTAAGGTGGCAATAGCTGCAAATCGTATCTTGGGATCTGGGTCGTGGAGCATCTCACAGAGAAGATCGATGACCGTTTCGCCCTTTCTGGATAAGCCGGATACCGCTGTCTCGAAAATCCAGGAGCTATTTGAGTTCAAGGCTTGTAGCAAGATTTCAGTGGAAGCTGCCGAGGAAAACTCACTGATAGCTTCTAGAGCAGCCACCTTAATGGCTGTTTTGCTTCCAGAATTGTAAGCATCACAGAGGAGTTCAAGGCTTCGGTCATTACCAATGCCTCCTAGAGCGGTTAAGATGGACTCCTGTGTGTCGGGGTCAGAGCCATCGAATATATTCATCAGAAGGGACGTGGCGGCATCGGCTTCAGAACCAATTTGACCAAGGGCCAATATCGCAGCTTCGCTTCCTGGCAAGCCACGTTCCACCATAGTCATGAGCGTTGGCACAGCTGCCGCCCCGTAGATCCCAATAGCTCTGGCCAAGCGGCTTGCAACCCGTTCATTCCCCTGATACCTCTCCAATGCGGAAAGTAGGTCATCTAAAAGCTCAGTGGGAGGGTTTCTCAGCCTGGCCATGCTCAAGGCCGCCTCGACTACAACATCCTCTTCTTCATCCTTCAGGGCTGCTGCAATAGTATAGGCAATTTCGGGGTCATATGGGTCGATTTTAGAGAGAGCCCTTATGGCCTCCAGGCAGACTTGTCCATTGGGGTCTAGACTAGCTAGTTTTAGGGGTTCCACCGCTGCTAAAGCCTTATACCTCATTTCACCGAGGATGTAGGCAGACCAACGCCTGATGGTGTCATTACCTGTGTTAAGAGCGTCGACTAAAGTGGGTATTGCCTCTTTGCCGCAGCGAGTTAGCACAGTCATGGCATCTCTACGACTGTAGTCTGAGGGTAGTTCCAGACACCGAATCAGTTTTGGGTATGCCCAAGGTTCAGGATTGGTATTTATGGCGACTAAGGCTGCCAGCGCCGATGGGGCCAGATCCTCATTGCCCAAAAGCTGGACAAGTGTGGGTACAGCTGCTCCAGCAGCAGATCCTAGCTCTGCCAACAGCTGGATGATGGATTTGCTGTTTTTATCAGGAATAGAGAGTTTTCTGGCTAAAGCTGGGACAGCAGGTTCAGCTTCTGAGCCTAGAGTCTCCAGAGCCTCGATGGCTTGATAAACAACATGAGGGTCTTCGCTTTCCAGATAAGCAGCAATCTCATGGATGGCCTCTGCTCCTTGAGCCACTAAGCTATCTAAAACGATCAATTGAGCTTTAGTGTCCTTGGCGTAATCAGTGCTGACTTGTCCTATCTCGGCTAGGTCAGCCAAGAAGGCGCTCTTTGGCCCGGCATCAGTTGAAGCTTCAATGGGCTCACTAGTCTCGGTATTGGTCGGTATCCTTTGCTCTGGTTCTGCACTGGAATCGGTCGTAATCTCCTTGATGGCTGAACCTAGCTCCTCTATCAGATCAGGCAATAAGGCTACATCTTCTACTACCTTCAGCAGAGTGCTGGCCCAAGAGTTGCCTTGGGCTTTTTGGGTGGTGGGGTCAGTTGTCTTCTCGGTGATATTCCCGCTGGTTTCATCGGTGCCTTTCTCACTAGTTCTTGTAGATGCCTCCACCCTGATCTCTTTAGTCGAAGAGGTGTGCATCGGTATCTTTGATGCTGCCAGTTCATCTAAAGACTTAGGAAGTGCCTGTAAACCCGCTAGGATCTCCTTTAGATCTGCCAAAAACGCCGGATGGGCAGCCCTGGATTTCTCTGCCCTTTGGATAGCCGAAGCCAATATATCAACGGTATCATCTAGCTCATGGACAAGGGGGTGTTTTGAAGCCCGTGAATAATCACTACTAATTAGGCTGATCAGCACTATTACTATTACTGTTAAGGGGACAACACGGCTATGTTTGTTTCCTACAGTAAGCAACGCTAGCCTGCTCCTTTCTATTGTGGAGGCCTCTTACTAGTCTGTTATCTAGCGACTCAAATTCCCACAGAAAGAAGGGGGAGCCAAGCACTTTTTTGACTCAATATTCACCCCACTCACTGGCTGAGGTGCCCAGTTCGTCATAGAGCTCATCGCTTATGGATTGCAGCTCTCGGAGAATACTCTCCAGATCCTGTAGGAAAGCCGGGTTAGCTGAATTCCTTTCAATAGCTCGCCTAATCGCTTCCTCCAATCTAGTCAGGAGAGCATCAAGCTTAGTTAAAGGACTATCATAGGAAGACACTATCTGGGTAGGCCTTCTGCCAGTGATACCCACAGCATCGATTTCGTTATAACCTGGTACTTTGCTGCAATCAAGATAGAGGCGCACGCGATTGACCGGGGTCTTTACTCTTATGTTGCTTATCCTAAAGATACGGGATTGATTGGGGGCAACCCAAGCATCGCCTCGCCACACTTCATGGGAGGCACCTGCCTCGTCTATAAGCTCCACCTTGGTAATGGCACTAGGGTTATAGGTCTCATAGACTTCAATCTCTTCTACAACAATGGCTTCTGCATATTTCAACTCTGCCCAAACAGTATCGTTGGTGTTCATATACGCTGTTGTCCAGGCTGTATCTATGTCGCCATACTGGGGGTAGGTGTCGGGAGCTCCTACCATCTGTGCTGCCGACCATCGGGTATTTGAGTATTCGCTGTTGGACGTGGCTTCAATCGCCCACAGGTGAATGCTCTGTGCTTGCACATTACTGACACACATGAACCCCATTAGAATCAAGAAGATCATCCACATTACATGTCTCTTAAACGTTTGCAATTCCTCCTCTCTCCTAAAACACAGTTGTACATCTTGTAAGTCTTCACAGAGAACATCCTGTCAATGCTAGACTATCACCCAGGAAGCTCTGCCGACCATATAAAGCACTGATTTGTCAAGGGATTGCCATTGACAAATAATGGCCAGCGGGGTGGTGAAGAGCGGTTGACACCACCAAAGTGAAATAGTAGGATAGAAAAGGTGTCATACGTTTTTTGGGGGAGGTGGCAAAAAATGGCCCATGTGATTAATGATGAGTGTATTTCCTGTGGTTCTTGTGAGATGGAATGCCCAGTCGAAGCCATCAGTGAAGGTGATGACAAGTACATGATCGATCCCGATCTATGTACTGACTGTGGAGCCTGTGCTGATGTATGTGCGGTGGATGCCATTCATCCCGAGTAAGTCAAAAGGTTTAGAGGAGCCTTCGGCTCCTGCCGGTTGTTTGTGTGGATTTATGGGAAAAGCATAAATACTAAAGCTTAAAGCTTAAGGGCCGGGAATGCCATCCGGCCCTTAATAGTCTACTCAAGTAGCGTACCAGAGGCTTCCCTCTCAAGGGCCTCCTCCATTATTGTCTTGGTGGCGGTTGCGCCAATCCGGGTGGCACCAGCCTTACGCATTTCCAGAAGGGCATCTAAGCTCCTAATGCCCCCGGCGGCCTTTACCTGAACCTTGGGGCCTGTAGATTTTCGCATGAGGCTAACATCCTGGCGAGTTGCGCCACTAGAGCCAAAGCCTGTGGAGGTCTTGACAAAATCTGCTCCAGCGGTCTCACAGATTTGGCAGGCTTTTACTTTCATATCATCAGTTAAGTAGCAGTTCTCCAAGATCACTTTGACAATAGCATTGCGGGAATGAGCAGCCCGAGTGATTGCTTGGATCTCTTTAGCTACATAGTCAAAGTCGCCGGAAAGTAGGCGAGAGTAGTTCATTACCATATCTAGCTCTACTACTCCAGCTTCCATAGCTTCTATGGACTCAGCTAGTTTCATGGCGGTTGTATTAGTTCCATGGGGAAACCCGATGACTGTGCTAAGGGCGATGTTGGTGCCCTTTATTAGTTCTGCTACTATCCTTACATCACAGGGCCTCACACAGACCGATGCTACCTGGTACTTTCTGGCGATATCACAGCCGACCTTAATCTCTTCTATGGTTAGGTTAGGACGTAGCAATGAATGATCGATCATCCCCGCAATATCTCGTGCCTTGATCATGTTTTCCACTCCCTCTATAATCTCCCTTGATCCCTAAGTTCATACTGACTTGCCAATTCGATCTTTCTTTCTTGAGATAGCCTTCTCCTTTTTTATAGATCCGCGCCGGGAAAACCCCGGAATTCATTCCGGGGATGAAAGGCGAA
>DAIQRD010000139.1:0-5417 GCA_036786445.1 Bacillota bacterium | reverse complement strand
GGGAGGAGATCACAGGAGATGTATAAGATCATGGTGGTCGAGGACGACGCCAAGATCGCACAGATACTTTCTGACTATCTTGAAAAGTACGGCTATGAAGCTGTTTGCACCTCCGATTTCCAGGATGTGAAGTCTGAGTTTCTGGCTGTTTCCCCGGATCTAGTCTTCCTCGATATCAACCTTCCCTATATGGACGGTTTTTTCTGGTGCCGACAGATTAGGACTGTGTCCAGAGTGCCGGTGATCTTCATCTCCGCTCGCTCCAGCGATATGGATCAGGTGCTCGCCCTAGAACACGGAGGCGATGACTATATTACGAAACCTTTTTCCCTTGATGTAGTGATTGCCAAAGTCAAGGCTGTGCTTAGGCGCGCGTATGGGGAGTATTCAGTAGGGGGAGCTGATACTGCTGCCGAGGTGTACGAATTGGATGGGTTCTATCTTGATCGCAGCAGGTGCAGCATCGAATGGCGTGGCAAAGCAGTATATCTGACACCAAAGGAGTTTCGGCTCCTCGACATCCTGGTGCGCCGTCCTTGGCAAGTGGTATCCCGTAACGAGCTTTTGGATGCACTTTGGGATGATGTGGATTTCGTCGACGACAACACCCTCACGGTCAATGTCACACGTGTACGGCGCAAATTAGAGGAAATTGGCATCGAAGGGGCCATCGAGACCGTGCGGGGGCGGGGGTACCGCATGGTTTGCCCTTGGAGGGATGAGCGATGAAGATCCTGGACTATGTGGCAACCAGGGTACGCTTTATCGCTGCCCACTTGCTTGCTGGTGCAGTATGTATCACCGTTATCCAGCTTGATCTTCTCCAGACCGGGGGCGATGGCCTTACCTGGGGATCGTCCTTGTACATAGCGATCCTTCATACCGTCTTGCTTGCCTCCGCGCTAGCACTGGATTACTCAAGGCAGAGGCCTTTCTACAACCGGATGCAGGAGATTGCTCACGCGTCCCATCCACTCGAGCTTGTGCCACTGCTTCCCCATGGGAAGACTGCGGAGCAGCGCCTCGTCGGCGAGTTCGCCAATTCAGCTTACAGTCATCATGCCTCCGAGGTACTAAGCCGGGACGAGGTTTCGCAATTCCACATCGATTTCACCAACAGATGGGCCCATGCCCTGAAGACCCCGGTTTCAGTGATTGACCTAGTGGTGCAGCAGTCCAGGGATGCAGAGTCTGTAGAAGATATGCGTCGTCTATTCGACAGCATCCAAGAGGAGAACGAACGGATCGTTCACGGCCTCGATATGATGCTGGGTATGGCCCGCCAAGAACGATTCTCAGTTGATCTCTTTCCTGAGCAGGTTAATCTGGAAAAGCTCGCTCGGGAGGTTATTAACAAGCACAAAAAGGAGTTTATTCGCTACTCCATTTACCCCCGGGTGGAGGTCGTGGCCCGAAGCCCGTGGGTAGAGACTGACGGGAAGTGGATGGCCTTCGTCATTGATCAACTGCTATCCAATGCCATCAAGTATACGAGAGTTGCCAGTCTTGACGGGGACAAGCAGCTCCTCATCCGCATTGAAGATGAAACTAGAGGCCAAGCAAGCGGCGGTTTTTCTGCTAATGAGTACACCATAAAGTTGACTGTGGAAGACTACGGGGTGGGCATACCTGAGCAAGATCTTCCCCGCATCTTTGACCCATTTTTTACAGGTGAAAACGGTCGCCTAGCCCCTGAGTCCACCGGCATGGGGCTTTTCCTGGCTAACAGGGTTTGCAGGGAACTAGGTCATCGTCTCACTGTGCGGTCAGAGCCAGGGCAGGGAACAGCTATGACGATAGTATTCTCCACGGGAGCCATCACATCTGGAGTAGTACTTAACTGAGGATCGTTTCCTTTCAATAATGTAAGGTTTTCCATTCCCTTTGCAAGGTTAATCCATGGCTGCATGGCATCTCGAGGCTATATACTCTTAGATGACGGGGTGATCACCGCTCGTATCTAGGCCTTACGCCTATATAGTGGAATTGGAGGATGCCAACATGCCGGTTTTGACTGCGCAAAGCCTAACAAAGATCTATAGCTCGCCGGAGGGAGCCACCGCTACCCAGGCACTCTGCGGGCTTAGCCTGAAAGTGGAAGGAAGGGAGTTTGTCGGGGTAATGGGCCCTTCCGGAAGCGGCAAAACGACTTTGCTGAATATACTTGCCACCATCGATACACCCACCTCTGGGATTGTTGAAATAAGTGGGGTATCCCCAGCCAAGCTGCACGGGGATCAGCTGGCACTTTTCCGTCGGCGAAAGCTCGGATTTGTGTTCCAGGATTTCAACCTACTGAATACCCTATCCGTTCGGGACAACATTGCTTTGCCATTAGCCCTGGATAATGTGAAAGCCAAGGAGATTCATCGCCGTGTCGAAGAAGTGGCGGCTCGGTTGGGAATTGTCCACATACTGGATAAGCGGACTTATGAAATATCCGGTGGGGAGCAGCAGCGGGTTGCTATTGCTAGGGGTATTGTCCATCGGCCTGCCATCTTACTGGCCGATGAGCCTACTGGCAACCTGGATTCCAAGGCGTCACGGGAGGTCATGCAGGCCTTTGCAGACCTCAATAGTGCCGATGCTGCCACTATTCTAGTGGTCACCCATGATCCTTTCGTGGCCAGTTTCTGCAGGAGAATTGTGTTCATCAAGGACGGGAAAGTTTTTTCGGAACTAAGACGCGGTGCCGACAATAGGCAGGCTTTCTTCCAAAAGGTATTGGACTCCTTGAGCGTGCTGGGAGGTGAGTACGGTGACGCTGCTCTGTTTCGCATGTAACAATGTCCGGGAGAATCGGCGCACCTACTTCGGCTTCCTCGCTAGCAGTGTCTTTGCCGTGGTGGTGTTCTATCTTTTCGCCGCGTTCCGGGCCTTACCAGCAGTGGCCGAGGGTCGCTATTACGGCGCACAAGGTGTTGCCATTGCGTTTAGGGTCTGCCAGTATTTGATTATCGTCTTCTCAATCTTCTTTACCCTCTACTCCAACTCCGCCTTTGTGAAGTCCCGCAAACGGGAGCTGGGTATCCTTGCTCTGCTGGGGGCAAGACAGAGGCAGTTGAGCTTGCTCCTCTTTGGCGAGAGCATGCTAGTGGGCATCGTCGCCATAGCAACTGGGCTGGCCATAGGCGGACTCTTGGGGAGACTGTTTGTAATGATCATCGATAGAATCCTGATGCTCCCCCAGCCCATTCCCTTCGTGATGCAAAGCGAGCCGGTACTTACTACGGCCTTTGTCTATCTAGTTATAAGCACAGCGATTAGTGCTATCAACAGCGTCTCAGTTAACGTAAGTCAAATCGTCCAGTTAGTCAAGGCCCCATCCAAGCCGAAAACACCGCCAACATATTCTCGCCCCAAGATTGTCCTGGGAATCGTCTGTTTAGTAATAGGCTATTTTGTGGCATCCATTGTGACTATGGGAGAGGTCCTCCTTGCCTTCCTACCCGTAACAGCTGTTGTGTGTGTCGGTACGCACATCCTTTTTACCCAGGGAAGTGTTGCAGTCCTTCATCGCCTTGAGAGGATGGAAGGACTTTACTATAAGGGTATCAACCTTCTGACCATCTCCGACCTGGTGTTTAAGATGAAGGACAATGCCCGCATTCTAGCCCAGGTGGCTATTCTAGGAGCAGTTGTGCTCACCGCTTCCGGAGTGATCTATACTCTGGGCGCAGCCCCGGGGGAGAATGCGAAATACTACGACAGAGCCATCTCCCTAGTTTTGCCGGGCACAGAGGATTCAGTTCGTATTGCCAACGATTTCCAAGAGTGTCTGGTAGAAGGTGGAGCAGCGATAACTGACGCAGCCATGATGCCAGCGATACAGGTCAGCATGCCAGAGTTATCCCAGGGGGCGACTGTGCTCATCGTATCTGCCGATAGCTACAACGAGTGGGCCCGGGAAGCAGGGGTATCTGAGGCCCATCCTGGATATGGGCATGTAGTACGCGTTGTTCCCACCTCGAGGAGCAAGGCGCGCCCGGATGAAATAGGGCAGACTATCAGTGTCCGAGCAGGCAACAGAGACTTGGCATTCGTATCCGACGAGAGAATAGCTGTGCCACTGGGCGCTGGTATGGGAGATATAGCCTTCGCCTTGATAGCAGAAAAGGGCCATTTCGATGAGCTGGCCCGGGATCTGTCTGAAGAACACCGGAGAATGTGGTTTAGCTATGAGATACCCAACTGGATCAAGACCGCCAAGGCAGAGCTGGCTGCTAGGGAGGCGATCCTTGCAGACTATCCCGTGGCGTATCACTCCCGGATGCAGGAGTACTCCCGAGTCACGGTGCAAGTGCGAATGATCATGTTTATCTCCATGTTCGTGGCGACCCTCTTCTTCTTGGCAGCAGGGTCCATACTTTATTTTCGATTCTTCCTGGAAATTCAAGAAGATCAGGCTAGGTACATCGCCCTCCGCCGAATTGGTTTTTCCTGGAAAGAGGTGCGGGGAATCGTGACTAGGGAGATGGCTATCATGTTCTTCACCCCCTGGGCCGTGGCATTTGTGCATCAGATGTTTGCGTTGCGATCGTATTCCACTGTTACCTCCATGATGCCGGTGGAGGTTTGGAGGTATGGGGTGATGACCGCTGGGATCTTCTTTGCCTTGCAGACAGTGTATTTTCTGCTGGCGCGATCTGCCTATCTAGAAGAGCTAGCCCCGGATGAGTAGTCAAGAAGGCCCGTGTCCAATTGCGTTGAGTTGACATATGTTGGCTATTGTTGTAGGATAGCCTTGAAGGGAGGACTCAACGTGTCAGGAGAGCCAAAGTTGATCACTGCCCGTGAGTTAGCTGAAAAGCTAGAGCTATCAGTGGAGACCATCTGGCGCTATACCCGGGAAAACAAGATTCCCTATATTGAGCTGGGCAACAGGCAGTATCGGTATGTAATGGATGATGTGATGGCTAGCTTGAGTCAAGAGGAACCGGAATCTGGAGCCATGGTCCGTGAAGATGCGGCCCATTGCTACAGTACCGGCAGGATCTATACCTATAGCGATTATCTCCAACTGTCCGATGCAGGGAACTATCATTATGAGATTCTGGATGGAGAGCTAGTCAAAGCACCTACTCCTACCACGCTTCACCAGCGGGTATCGTATAAACTCCAGTACCTCCTGTTGCACTACTTCTGGGAACGGGATCCGAAAGCCGAGGTATTCAGTTCCCCCATTGACCTAACACTGTCTGAAACCAATGTGCTTCAACCTGATTTGGTTTATGTGCCTGGTGATAGTAACATAGTGGAAGAACAGAGGATTAATGGGATCCCGGAGCTAGTGGTTGAGATCATGTCGCCCTCGACGCAAAGGAAAGATCGCTTGAGTAAGCTACGGATATACTTCAAAGCTGGTATTCCCCATTACTGGCTAGTGGACCCCGAGGTGCAAACTATTGAAGCTTTTG
>DAIQRD010000138.1:0-5454 GCA_036786445.1 Bacillota bacterium | reverse complement strand
GCTAGATGTTACCATCTTTTTGGATAAGAGCAGTCGACTGCTTAACTATGATGTCAGGTGTGACTGGCAGGAACGGGGTCAGCGGGGCGAAAGCATACCGCAGTTGAATTTCTATGCTCCTGTGGCCTATGAATGTGATGCCTACCAGTACGATGTACCCTTTGGTACTATCAAAAGACAGCCCATGGATATGGATGTACCGGCCAATAGCTGGATGTTCGGGCTAGCAAAAGGGAATCAAAAGAGCCAATTGATGTTAGTTACAGATTCAAAGTATGGTTTCCGTGGCTATGGCAATTCCCTTGCGGTAAGTCTTGTCCGCAGCTCCTATGATCCTGATCCCTATCCAGAGCTGGGTATCCACGAGTTTCGACTAGCTTTATGTGTGACGAGTCCCACAACCAACCAAGAGCTCATACAGTTGGGTTATGACTATAACCATTCCCTAACAATACTATCCACCAGGCCCAAAGCTGGAACCTGGCCTCTGACCCATGGATTCATCACTCTGGAAGCGGGGACTGTGGCAATCTCTGCTGTTAAGGTACCAGAAGAGGCAGATGGCAAAGAGATGCTCATTCGCTTATACGAGACAGAAGGCCAGGATACAGAGGTTACCCTCGCTTTCTGCCGTGAGATTCGAGAAGCGGTGTTGGTAGACATCAATGAGAATGTGCTTTCAGATGTGTCTAGACCAGAAGCTAAGAAGAACCGAGTCTCCTTTAAGCTGGAGGCAGCCAGTATCGCCAATATCAGGCTGGTATTTGACTAGACTCGCTTATTGGAGCCAGCTGTGGATTAGTAACTTGCCAGTCGCAGCACTGATTTATCGGTACTAGCCTGGCAAGATCAAGACAAGGCCGTGCCCGATTAACAAGATACGGGTGCGGCCTCACTATTTAACCCGGGCTGTTTGTCGATTAGTCTCGAACCCGTCTAGCCCTACGTCGCTCTTTACCCTTGTCTCCGGGTTGGGATACTGCCTGCATGCAGCCTGCCACAAACTCCTGTACTGCAGCTCCGATAGCCTGTGGGTCAGGACGGGACTGTCCCATACTCTGCATTTTCGTCATAAACGCCTGTGACAGTAATTGAATATTCCTTGGCATCCATCTGTGCCCCCTTTCTCTGACACTGTTTCCACTACAGCATATTACTTGTCATCGAACTGGCTATGGGATATCACTTTCATTTTCGCCCATTAGGGAAGCCAATCTCAAATCACGTCTTAGTCTCGGTTTGGGATAGAAGGCGCATTTCTACTAGACCAGCGGTCACATAGCATGTGACTGAATCTGAAATGTGTCTGCCAGTATTGGTAGAAGAGTCAGTACGTACCGGTGAGGGGGGGAGAATAGGTGACTTACAATCATAGCAGTACTGAGTTGGCCTTACTGGAAATAAATGAAGACATACCTTTCGATGAAGCATTGGCTAAGGGCATAGAGTTTCACAATCTCGCAGTTCGGGGGGAAAAGACCGCTACAAAGCTGGCTATAGGTTGGCTGGAAAGGGCACGGCAACTTCGCCCAGAAAGCCCTGAAGCCGAGGCTTACTATGGCAGCTCACTTGCACTTGTCGGTCGGGATAGTATCGATCCCCAGGAGCGGTTTGCCAGAGTGCTACAGGGAATCAAGCTCCTTGACGAGGTCGTCGATGCCCATCAGGAAGAGGTCACTGTCCGCATCGTCAGAGCCTATGTGAATTACCGGCTGCCGGAGGTGTATTTCCATCGGACACAAGTGGCCATAAACGATTTTAGTTTTCTCATTGCTCAGTATGAAAAAGACAATAGTGTGTTCGCCCAGGAGCTTTACTGGCGACTACTTTTCGACCTCGGTAAAGCCCATATGAATATTGGCAATGAAGGAGCAGCTTTAGCTACATGGCATCGATTGGCTGCCTTAGGGCCGAATAGGACTGTGCAAAGAGCCTTGAGGGCAGAGGGGATTGAAATCGAGGGTTTCGAAGAGGAGCCGGTGGAGGTTGCCCGGCGGGATGCTGTGCTTAAAGAAGGCAAGCGGTTATTGCATCTAGGTGAAGCGGGTGATGTGGCCGCGGCCCAAAAAGCCCACGAAATCTTCAGTGAAGCCCATAGTACTTGGTCGGAGGATCCCACCATTACAGGTTTGTATAGTAGCAGTCTTTCCCTAATGGGTCGCTATGCCCCTGAGGGGGGAACCATGTTCTCCCAGGCCATACAGGCTATTGCCATGATGGAAGAGGCGATTCGTAAGGATCCGACAAGCATTGAGCTTCGCCGCATCAGGGCCGCCCATAGTTACCGGCTGCCGGAACAGTTCTTTTTTCGCACAACTACGGCTATCACCGATCTCACCTACCTAGCTTCCCAATATGAGTCTGGTAGCACAGAGATCGATGCCGGGGAGTATCGAAAGATCCTTTATTGTCTAGGCGATTCGTATCTACGGCTAGGGATGTTGCTAGAGGCTAAGGATACCTGGGAACGGCTTTTGACCCTGGATTCGAATTCTCCCTATGCCCAAACAATCAGGACTCAGTTGGATAAGGCTTTGCCCAAAGAGCCTATAGCTTTGCCCCAGGTTGAGGCTCTACCTGATTTGCTCCAATTGGGTATTCGTCTACACAATCAGGCCATAGATGATGATCCACAAGCTGCCGAAGCAGCCCGGGCATGCCTGGAAAAAGCACATCAGCTTAACCCTAAAGATCCATTGATCGAGGCCTACTATGGTAGTGCTGTGGCTCTAACTGGTCGCTGCTCCCGGAACTCATCCACTATGTTCGGTAATGCAGTTCAAGGGTTAATGCTAATCAACAATGCGCTCAGGCGGCGACCGAAAAACCCGACAATCAGACTCTTGAGAGGATATCTATGCTATAGCTTGCCTGAACCCCTCTTTCACCTGACCACTATAGCTGTGGAAGACTTTGAGTTTGTCAAGCAATGGTATCAAGGTGCCAGAACGAACAAGAAGAAAGCGGAAGTTCTAACTCCTGCTGAATTTGCTACCATGCTGCTTGATCTCGAGACGGCTTATCGGCGAATTGGAGAAGCCACAAAGGCAGATGCTGTAGCCCAGGAGATTAATCCTTGATCAATGTCGATAGAGTGTGCCACAAGACAATTTGATTTGGGATGGTGAGAAGATATGTCTAGCTTTTTCGATCAGCTGCGAAGGATGGAAAAACCACCACTGTTAGAGAAATACTTTGAGCCTGATGCTACCGTTGAGAACATGTCCCTAGAGAAACTAAGAGCCTTTCAGCTGGAAGCATTAGGTATGGTAGTCACTAGAGCCTTTCGGCGCTCAGAATTCTATCGGGCGAAGCTGATGGCTGCTCAAGTTGTCCCCGAGGATATTGAGGAACTCGAGGATGTAAGCAAACTCCCATTCACAACTAAAGATGAGCTGCGACAGGATCCATGGATCACCCTCGCCTGTTTTAAAGACGATATTGCTTTGGTGCATGTGGCTACCGGGACTACCAGTGGAAAGGAGATCTATGTCCCTTGGACTTGGCAGGATTTCTACCTGAACGAGCTGACCCCGGCTCTACCTTACCTGGTAGATGTCCGGCCGGGGGATATCTGTCTAAATGCCTTACCCTATGAGATGAGCTCTTCGGGCCTTGCTTTTCATAAGGTTTTCATGTCTGGGTGTCGGGCAACGGTAATTCCAGCAGGTAAGGCTGGGGCTTATTCCACTCCGGAGAAAACGGTGCGGGTGATGCAAGATCTAAAACCGACCATTATCATAACCACACCTTCCTACTCCATGGCCTTGGCAGAAGCGGCTGTATCCATCGGTTTTGACCTTGGGACTTTACCCCTGAGGCGTGTCTGGCTCACAGGAGAGGGCTGTTCCTTTGCCTTTAGAGAGCGAGTTGAGCGCATCTGGGGCACGAAGGCCAATTTCTACTATGGCTCCCTAGAAGGTGGGGGCATGGGTGTCGAGTGTGATCACCACCGGGGCTACCATATCCCCATGTCCCATGTCCTGGTGGAGATAGTTGATCCCAGTACAGATCGGGTACTGGAGCCAGGTGAGATTGGCGAGATCGTTGTTACTTGCCTTTTGCGTTGGGATACACCCTTAATCCGCTACCGGACACAGGATCTAGGGTATACCGATCCAGATATCTGTACTTGTGGTGTGGCCCTTCCCCGCCTATTCTTGCGGGGCCGACAAGTTGACCAGGTCAAGATCGGTCAAGTAGAGTTCTCTCCCTTTTACCTTGAGGAATTCCTGATGAGGTTGCCAGAGGTAGGTAATTGGTACGAATTCGTGGTTCCACCGGGGGCCAGTACCCTTAAGGTGCGAGTGGAAATAGCTCCTGGGGTGGAAAAGAGCCCAGGATTAGCTGAACGGCTAGCCAGTCAAATGGAATTCTCAGTAGGAGTCCCTTGCGCGTTTGAGCTAGTGGAAAGTATTCGGCGCCCCAAAAGCAAGACTATTCGAGTGGTGAAGGAATAGGAGGCACCCACATGATCATTGATGGCCATGCTCACATCTCCAAGTCTGAGGTGGGTAGTGTGGATGAATATCTGGAAGTGCTACAGGAGGTTGGGATTGAGGTTGGTGTTGCTGTCCCGGGCGGGACTCTCGATGTGCGCCGCATGACAGATTATATCATTGGGCGGGCACAACCGAGTACTGAGCCGCCGGACAATGCCTATGTAAAAAAGGCCACAGAAAGGGCCAAAGGTAGTCTCATCGGCTTCTGCTGTCTAAACCCCCATGCAAGTGGTGTGGGCCAGAGTCTGGTGGAGGCCTTTGATGCAGGGTTCCGGGGATTGAAACTTTCTCCCATGAGTCATCAGTTCTCCTTTGCCAGCAAAGCTGTGGCGGAGCTGTCCCGAATTTGTGGAGATTATGGACTGCCGGTATATAGCCATGTTCTCTATAACCCCGGTGCTTCTACCGAGCGGTATGTATCACTGGCCCGACAGTTTCCCAAGACCAATTTCATCTTAGGTCACATGGGTTTTGGGCCTGCCGATCAGGATGCATTGCAGGCAGCAGTAGAGCTAGACAATTTCTTCTTAGAGACGTCAACTGGTAGCTATCTTCATATCCAGCAGGCTGTAGAGAAAGCCGGGGCCAGCAAACTCATCTTTGGTTCGGAATTCCCACTTTCTCATCCCAGGGTGGAGTTAGCCAAAATCCTCTTGTTAGAACTCTCTGAGGGTGGGCTGGAGCGGATCCTTGGCGAGAACATCCAAGAACTGGTGGGGCTCTGAGTATCTGGAAGGGCGTAGTGTAGATGATCATTGGCGGAGATGTGAATTTGGCAAATCAGATGTTAAGCCGGGCTCGCAGGGCTAGCTTCTATAGTGGCAGGCTTCCGGATAAGCCTTTGCGTTCCTTGTCGGAACTTGCCCAGATCCCTTTGACAACCAAGGCAGACCTTAGAGAACACTCACCGTATGGCTTTTTGGCAGTGCCCAAGCATGAAGTGGCTGCCTAT
>DAIQRD010000137.1:0-5518 GCA_036786445.1 Bacillota bacterium | reverse complement strand
TGCCAGTATTGGCAGAAATGCTGCCATTGACCGGTGATCTACCCCGCTATATTTTGGCCGAGGGATTGCCGGGTTCAGCGGCAGTGGTAGATGCAGCTAGCCGTGATTTACCGGCAGAGACTTTGCGCTCTTTAGTCCATGTAGTGACAGACTATGATTTGGCAGAGCCGGAATCATTGGTGGCTGCAGTCTTTCCCGGTTCCAGGGGAACAGGTGGTTCGCTGAGATGGGAATGGATTCTGCAGCGGAGTATCCAGGGCTATGAGCTTGGTTCGATCACAGCCTTGGGTTCTTCATTGGATCATATCATGGATAGTCTGACAGAGGGTGTGGTTGGACCTGATGCGGAGGTATTGATCACTGCTCCGGAATATGGCGCATTGAATGTGGTGGAGCCCGCCTCATCTTTAGATTCCGGGGGAGTTGTTACCGATGTGACTGACTATCCCGGGGAGCTTGTAGGAGAGACGCGTCTGGCTTCTAGCCCAAACAACGCTGTAACTAGGCTGGAAGGTCTAGCTAGGGTCAACTGGGGAACCGCACCTTTGGTGGGGATTTACCACACCCATACAGGGGAGACGTATGGAGATACCGGCGTTAGTTCGAAAAAGAGTTACGCTTGGGATGTGGCTCAACCGGGGTCAGGCCCTGTTCCCGGCGTAGTGCAGGTGGGGGAGAGAATCACCCGGGAGCTGCAGCGACGCTACGGCATCCCGGCAATTCATTCCACTAAAGTCCATGACTATCCCATCTTCGCCTATGCTTATTCTAACTCGGAAAAGACTGCTCAGATGCTTGTGGAAAGATACTCAAGTCTGCAAATAGTGCTGGATATCCATAGAGATGAGGGCGCCACCTTAGAGACATTACAGGGTAGGCAGTTAGCTGGGGTCCTCATCGTAGTGGCCGCTGGAGGAGGTAGCCTTAGCCATGCAAACTGGCGGGCGAATCTGGCCATAGCCCAGCAGCTAAAAGAAGATTTTGATCGGCTATATCCAGGGCTGTGCCGGGGGCTGTTGGTGAAGGAAAAAGCCCGGTATAATCAGCATCTTCACTCTGGGGCTTTGTTACTGGAGATTGGAGCTCACACCGACACCCTAGAGAGTGCCCTGATGACGGCTGAACTGGTGGCCGATGTCTTGGCAGAGACGCTTTGGCAATTGCAGAGCGGTAGCCGCACTCGCACAGGCCCTATAAGGCCCAGTCCTTTGGCTCCACCATCACCCATGGAGATCTTTGAGCCCAAAGTCTTGCGCCCTGTTTTCGGGCTGTAATCGGACAATCAGAAGATGCACCACAGGAAGTGTCCCATCCAACACCACCGGCTCGGTGGTGTTTCCTTTGCCGGTAGATTCAGCCAAGCAGCCAGTAAATGCCTAGTATGCTGATGATGGCAATGGCCACTTGGAGCAGGAATCCCTGGGGAAGGGGTAACCTATGATGCGGTGTCAGTCCCGAATGGCTGGGATAGATTAGAGGCCACTTGCGATTCTGTCCGAATACATATGAGATACCTACCTCTAGATCTGGCAAGGCTGCCATGAACCCTCCTATCAACACAGGGTTTTGGGTAATGGAGTTGGGAGCACCCATTTTGTAGAGTGCCCAAAGAGCGGCTAAGCTCACTCCTATATCCACCATGGCAGGGGCAGGCTTCTGGTAGTCATGGTGAGGCACAGTGTCCAGCAGTGCGTGGCTAGAGAGACCTGCAATGCCAGCCACCGCCGGATTTGGTATTATGGCTCCTAGGAAAGCGCCAGTGCACAAATGGGTGAAGACATACATGTAATCCCCTTCTCTCCTATTGAATCAGTATTGATCTGGCTAGGGCATTCGTCGCGAACTTGAGGAAAACCCAGGCTTCATATAGGATCAAGGATGGGTACCTTGGCTGTCATATGTCTTTTCGGCCTATGGTGTCCTTAGGCCTCCCGGCGTCGGCGCTTTTTGATTAGTTCTTGGAGGACTTTGATTTCTTCCATCCGGAAGGCGATGGCTAGAACTAAGTAGATCAGGGCGCCTACTGCTATAGGGAGCATGACTTGAATGAACCTGCCGCGGTTGGTAGCAAGATCCACCAGTTGGCCGATGTACTGTGCTAAGTGATAGACGGAGACTCCCATGATAGCTGAGGCTGTAGATGATTTTACGATAGTAGTGAAGATACGGGTGCCATCGATACTGCCCATTCGCTTCCGCAATCTCAGGACGTAACTGGTCATGTTGGACATGTTGGTGATGGAATAGGCCAGGGCTAGGCCACCGTAGCCCAGTGGAGTGAATCTAAGGAACGCTAGGCTCAAGACGGTATTCATGATGATGGCTTGGATGCCCACCTTCACCGGTGTGCGGGTGTCCTGGAGGGAGTAGTAGATCCTGGTTAGGAGCTGGGTTCCGGACAGGGCTACTAGCCCTGGTGCGAAGAACAGCAGGGCATAGGCTGTTGCCTGGGTATCTGCGGGTCCAAATTCTCCAGCTTCAAAGAGAAGGCGAATCACCGGTTCCCCTAGAGCAAGTAGCCCGGCAGCTGAGGGGATAGTGATAAAAAATATGCTGCGTAGGCCCCGGGAAAAAGTGTTGCGAAAGATATCCCATTCACCCATGGCAGCTTGCCTGGTCATAGTGGGGAAGATCACTTGAGAGATTCCCATGGCAAAAACTCCTAAGGGAAACTGCATTAATCGATTGGCAATCTGCAGAGCAGTTATGGTCCCTTTGGCCAGGCCAGAGGCTAGATTCTGGCTGATGATCAGGTTCACTTGAGCAATGGAGAGGCTCACCACCGCTGGCAGCATGAGGTTGAGAATCTGCCGCATACCGGGATGATGCCAATCGATCTTCAGTCGGTAGCGTTTCCGCCACGGCCAGAGCTGAGTAAACTGAAGGCCGAAATTGCCCATAGCTCCTACTACTGTGCCAATGGCCATGCCCACTATCCCAATTTTTGGGCCTAAGAGGTAAGCCCCGAGGATGATCCCGATGTTGTAGATAATCGGGCCTGTCACAGGCAAAATAAACTTCTGATTGGAATTTAGGACGCCCACAGCTAGGCCAGCTAGAGCGGTGAAAAACACGGCTGGAAACATGATCTGCATCAGATAGATGAGCATTGCCAGTTGATCTCCGGTAAACTTGTAGGCTACAAAAGGTGCCAACTGGGGAGCGAAGACAATGCCCAGGCCGGTGAGGGCCACCAGGCCCAAGAAAGTAGCGTTGAGAAAACTGCTGGCTATTGTCCAGGCTTCTTCTTCATCACCCCGGGCTAGATAGCTGGTGAACACGGGAATAAAGGCCGAACTTAAGGCTCCCCCTACCAGGAGAAAGTACATTAAGTCTGGAATGACAAAAGCAGCATTAAAGGCGTCTGTATGCCAGGTTCGGCCAAAAACTTCAGCTGCGGCTCGGAGACGGACAAACCCCAATAGACGGCTGACGAAAATCAAAGCCATCATTAAGGCAGCAGTCCGGGCCAAAGGTTTGCTCGACATGGAGTGCCCTCCCATTTCCTTCCTGATTCGATTCGGCATGGAGCTCCTAAACTCCTTGCAGGCAGTTATATAGGTTTGTGGTTGCCATGGAATAGATGAATTGGCTGGCCTTGAGGCAGTGCCTAGGGCAGGTGATGGGCTCCGGGATTGGTGCTGTAGTTGTGGTGGAAATGCCGTAATGTTATAATACAGTTTGAGTATGGGCGAAAGAGAGGGAAACCATGCGCCAGGATAGGATTCGTAATTTCTGTATTATCGCTCACATCGACCATGGTAAATCGACTTTGGCTGATCGCATTTTGGAGCGGCCGGGTATCACAGAGGCAAATGGCTGATCAGCTCTTGGATTCCATGGAGCTTGAGCGAGAAAGAGGTATTACAATCAAATTACAGGCAGTGCGCCTGCAGTATCGGGCAGCAGATGGCCAGGACTATATCCTCAATTTGATTGATACTCCCGGACACGTGGATTTTGTCTATGAAGTGTCCCGGAGCCTAGCTGCTTGTGAAGGTGCCCTGCTGATCATCGATGCTTCCCAAGGGATAGAGGCTCAAACTTTAGCCAATCTATACCTAGCTTTGGAGCATGATCTGGAGATTATCCCTGTGATCAACAAAATCGATTTGCCGGCGGCAGATCCTGAACGGGTCAAACGCGACCTTGAAGAGAGCATTGGTATAGATGCCAGTGAAGCCGTTCTGACGAGTGCTAAGACTGGAGAGGGGATCGATGCCATCTTAGAGGCCATTGTCCACCGCATTCCTCCCCCTGCCGGTGATAGAGACATCCCCTTACGGGCCCTGATCTTTGATTCACATTACGATCCGTATAGAGGGGTCGTGGCTTATGTCCGAGTCATTGAAGGTAGTTTGACCGTGGGAGATACAATCCTGATCATGTCTGCTGGAAAAACCTTTGAGGTTGATGCTCTAGGGGTGTTTACACCTCAGATGATGCCTGTCGATACTTTGGCAGCTGGTGAAGTGGGCTGTGTGATAGCTGGGATGAAGGATGTGAAGGATGCGCCAGTGGGTGATACCATTACCCTAGAGCGCCAACCGGCCGCAACACCCTTGCCGGGATATCGGCCGGTGACTCCCATGGTCTACTGTGGGCTCTACCCTGTAGACAACGAGGATTATCCCGATCTGCGGGATGCTTTGGAGAAACTCCAGCTCAACGATGCGGCGCTAGTATTTGAACCGGAGACTTCAGTGGCGCTAGGTTTCGGATTCCGATGCGGTTTCCTGGGCCTTTTGCATATGGAGATTATCCAAGAACGCTTGGAGCGGGAGTTTGAGCTAGATCTCATCACCACAGCTCCCAGTGTGATCTACCATCTGTTCAAAACAGATGGTAGTGAACTCACGATTGATAATCCTGCCCTGTTTCCCGAAGCGGGTGAATTGGTGCGCATCGAAGAACCTTTTGTGCGGGCTAGCGTTATGACTCCCGAAGAGTTTGTGGGTCCTGTAATGGAGATCTGCCAAGAACGGCGGGGTATCTTTGTCAATATGGAGTATGTTACCACCGAACGGGTGCAGGTCATCTATGAACTGCCCTTGAGCGAGATCATCATGGATTTCTTTGATCGGTTGAAATCCAGAACTAAGGGATATGCATCACTGGATTACGAGCCTGTTGGATATCGGGAAGCCAAATTGGTCAAGCTAGATATTTTGCTGAACGGCAATCCCATCGATGCGCTTTCTAGTATTATACACCGAGATACTGCAGCACAGCGGGGCCGGTTCTTGGCCAAGAAATTAAGGGAAGTCATACCGCGACAGATGTTTGAAGTCCCCATACAGGCTGCTATTGGCAGTAAAGTGGTGGCTCGGGAGACAATCAAAGCTCTACGTAAAGACGTCCTGGCCAAGTGCTATGGTGGAGATGTCAGCCGCAAACGGAAACTGCTGGAGCGTCAAAGGGAGGGCAAGCGGCGGATGAAGCAGCTGGGTAGTGTGGAAGTTCCCCAAGAAGCCTTCATGGCCGTACTCAGCATTGAAGATTGATCGACCAGGTATCT
>DAIQRD010000136.1:0-5589 GCA_036786445.1 Bacillota bacterium | reverse complement strand
GGCGAAACAGGACTTGAACCTGTGACCCCCTGCTTGTAAGGCAGGTGCTCTCCCAACTGAGCTATTCGCCCGCAAACACCTTTCTGTTAGGCGCATGCCCAATTATAGCATCCCTCCTGGCTGAAGTCAACAGTAAAATGAGCTGAAAGCTCATGGGCTTCACAGCTTCGCTGATCAATATTCACCGGCAGATGTGTATCAAAGCGCAGATTGATGATCCACCCAAGGGCTCGACCCGCGCAGGTCTCTGGCAAGCATTCATCCAGCGAAGACAGTAGCGATTGACACGATCTTGTATACTAACTGCCCCGCCGGCACCTGTACCATGACAACCTCACCGGCCTTGCGGCCCAAAATCGCCTGAGCCACCGGTGAACGATGGGAAATTCGATTAGCGGAGGGATCTGCCTCTACCGATCCAACAATCATGAACTCCAATTCTTCGCCGGTATTCACATCATGCAATCGGACTTGGTGACCCATTCTCACTTGATCTGTAGCCATCTTTCTACCATCAATGACTTGGGCATTCCGCATTAGATTTTCTAAGGTCCTAATACGGCCTTCAATAATGGCTAACTCCATCTTGGATGCCTCATAGTCGGGGTTTTCCCATGTTCCACCTGTCCACAAGGCATCCCGCATTACTATGGCAACTTCTTTGCGTTTCACCTCCCTCAAATACGCCAAATCTGCCTCCAATTTGCGCAACCCTGCCAAGGTAAGGAAAATCTCTCTTTCTGCCATGGACGGTTTCAGCTCCTTGCTATAACGCTTGCTAGCAGTATATTCACTTGGTTGCGAGGTCTTGCTGGAGAAACCTTCCACGGCCATGCCCTCAGGGATAATCACGGTGATATGTGCTCATCCTAGTTTTGAGAAGGGGCCCAGGAGGATGCATCTAATGCGCAGTCTTTGGAACGGTAGCATCAGTTTTGGTCTAGTCAACATACCCATCAAGCTCTATACCGCAACATCCAGCAATGACATCAAATTCAAGTACTTGCATGGCGTCTGCCACACACCCATCAAATACAGGAAAACATGCCCTACCTGCGACCAGGAAGTAGGGGAAGCAGAGATCGTCCGGGGCTATGAATTCGAACGAGGGCAGTATGTAATCATGGAAGAGACCGATCTCGAGGCCATAGCTCCAGAAAAAACCCGTTCGATTGAGATCCTGGATTTCGTTCGCCTCCAGGACATCGATCCAGTCTACTTTGATCGGACTTATTACCTTCAGCCAGTGGAAACTGGGATAAAAGCTTATCACTTGCTGAAAAGGGCCATGTTGGAAAAAGAACAGATTGCCGTAGCTAAGATAGTCATTCGCACCCGTGAAAGCCTGGCAGCCATACGGGTCTATGGCCCAGGGTTAGCACTAGAGACCATGTATTACCCAGCTGAAATCCGAGCCGTAGACACACTGTTTCAGAGCAGTGATGAGCCCGCTGTCAATGAACGTGAACTGGCAATGGCCATGGCACTCATTGATAATCTGACAACCGAATTCACTCCCGGCCAGTATACCAATGAATACCAAAAAATGCTGACTGAGATGATTGAGAAAAAGATCACCGGGGAACAGGTGGTGCCTGCTGCGGCGCCACAGACCGCCGGCAAGGTTATCGATCTCATGGCAGCACTAGAGGCAAGCGTACAGGCCACAACGGGGCAGTCTGGTCCAAAATCCGCCATCAAACGACGACGCAAGACCGAAACTGAGGAGACCGGTTAAGAATGTCAGCCACTGCTCTACCTACTCTAGCGCCTATGTTGGCTTATCCAGCTGATCCCTTTAGTTCAGCAGAATACCTATATGAACCCAAATGGGACGGCTTTCGGTGCCTAATTTACGTAGAGAATAATACCACCCAATTGCGGAGTCGCAACGGTGCTGATCTCACCTCTGGCTTTCCCGAACTGGCTATGATCCACCGCCAGATCCGGGGAGCGCCGGCCATTCTAGACGGAGAAATTGTTATTTTCCAAGGGGGCAAAGAGCACTTTCACCTTCTTTTACCGCGAATGCACCACAGGCCAAGACTGACGCTGAGAAGCGGAGATGTGCCGGCCCTCTTGATAGTCTTTGATTTGCTATACAGTCAAGGTAAGCCCTTGTTGGACATGCCATTGCAGGATCGCAAAACCCATTTGGTCCAAGCTGTTACCGCCAATGAACACATCATAGTCAATGGCTATATCACCCAGGCTGGAGAAGCCCTGTTTGATGCCGCCGTAGCCCAGGGCAGAGAGGGCATTATGGCCAAACACCTACATAGCCTCTACTCGCCAGGCAAACGCAGTCGCCAATGGCTCAAAATCAAACCGCTCAAAACCACCGAGGCAGTAGTAATCGGCTACATCCCCAAGGGAAACGACGTCTTTGTCTCCTTGGCCCTCGGGCAATATCTACCAGAAAATGGACCTTTGATTTACGTGGGCAATGTGGGGACAGGATTCACTGAGGCAATCATGCAAGAAATCCTAGACGACCTGCAGCCATTGCCTCTTGATGCAACACATCTTGTCCAAGGGGTACCGGAGGGCTATGGGTCCATGATCTGGGTTGTACCGAAAATGGTGGTTGAAGTTAGGTACCTGGAGTACACTCCGGCCGGCAGTCTTCGGCATCCTGGTTATCGGCGACAACGCCATGACATTGAGCCTCAAGAGTGTGTCTTCCCTGCACCTAGAGTCTAAATTGGGGGGAACAACCATGGAACAGCAAACAATCCTGGTAGACGGACATGAGGTAGATATTAGTAATTGGAGCAAGGTGCTCTGGCCGGAAACGGGATTTACCAAGGGTGACTTGGTCCGTTACTATAGTCAAGCGGCCCCATATCTCTTACCACATTTGCGTGATCGGCCCTTGACGGTAACTAGATTCCCCCATGGTATCCAGGGAGCATGGTTCTATCAAAAAAACTGCCCCCAATATGCCCCCGACTTTGTGGAGACAATAGCAGTGACTAGTGATAAAGACAAACCGGAAAAAACCATCAATTACATATTGGTGCAAAATCGCCCGACTCTGGTCTGGCTCGCCAACCAAGCCTGTATAGAACTCCACCCCTGGCTGTCTTTGTATACCCGGCCCCAATATCCCGACTGGTTGGTTTTCGATCTGGATCCCGCTGAAGGCTCCACCTTTGATGATACAAGGGAGATCGCCTTCTTAGTGAAAAAAGCCCTAAGCGAATTGGGGTTAAGCTCGCATCCAAAACTCTCCGGAGCTACGGGCATTCACATATATGTCTCAATCCAACCGAAATATACCTATGAGACCACCAGCGGGTTTGTGGGAAACATAGGCAAGATCATTGAATCTGTCTATCCGGCGAAAGTCACAACCGAACGGCTGGTTAAGCACAGAGGCGGGCGGGTTTATGTTGACCACCTGCAAAACCTCTTGGGCAAGACTCTGGCTGCACCCTATAGCCCCCGTCCACTCCCCCACGCTCCCATTTCTACACCTGTCTCTTGGGCGGAGCTTGAGAGTGTCTACCCTCACCAATTCCACCTCGGTAACATTCTAGAGCGGCTACAGGCAACGGCGGATTTGTTTGCTCCACTACTCACTAAGAGCCAATCTCTGGATAGCGCCCTAGCCGATCTAGGTGCTCCAGTCTCCTGATTTCCACGCCACTCATTCCTCTACCCACAACTGACAGCATGGTCTCGCCTGATTCAGGTCAAACTAACCTCGGAGGTGACCACGGTGGCTAGAAAGGGCAAGTTGGCCTCCGAACAGCTGAAAATGGAAGCAGCAGAAGAAGTAGGCTTTGCTGAGAAAGTGCGCCAGAGCGGTTGGGAAAGTGCAACCACCAAAGAAATCGGGCTCATGGTTAAGGAAATGATCCGACGAGGTGAAAGCATTCTCCAAGATAGGGAGAAGAACCAAAGCTAGCGCCGGACAATCAGAGCTGCTGTTCTCTGCTAGACATTTAGGCATAGACCTCCTCAATCAGCGGCACAATAGAACTGACCTCACCGGGGCACTTCGTACATATCCTTCTTTCCAAGGATATGTGAGGAGGTACGCAATGGCCAAGCGTTCCCGAGAGACTGTGGTACCCCGGACGGAACCGGCATTGGACAGGTTCAAATACGAGGTCGCCGATGAACTAGGTCTCCTGGAAAAAATCAAATCCCAAGGCTGGGGTGAAATGACTACCCGGGAAGCGGGATCAGTAGGTGGCCAAATGGTACGCAAGTTAATTGAGGCTGCTGACGAGTCTCTTTCCGAAAGGTAAGAACATCGCTCTTTGGAGTAGCGTTTCCAGGAAGACTGGCCGGGCAGGAAGAAGGAGCTTCCTGCCCTCTTCCTGCCTTTTTAGATGGGTGCCTTGGGCAGTGCAAATCCGAAGGTTGCACCTTCGTTAAGTCTACTTGTCGCGAAAACCTCGCCTCCGTGGTTTTCTATTATCCCCCGGGCAATGGAAAGCCCAAGCCCTGTTCCTTCCAGGCTTTTCTTCCGAGATTTATCTGCCTTATAGAAACGGTCCCAGACGTGGGGCAGTAGGTCCGGGTCGATCCCCCGGCCTGAATCGGAGACTTTGGCAATTACCCTATGCTCTGTGCTACCCACCGACAAGGTAACAGTACCCCCAGGCTCTGTGTGCCGCAAGGCATTGTCGACGAAATTGGTTAGCACTTGCTGCAATCGATCTGCATCACCCATTACACAAAGCTCCTCACCATCCATGGCAAGGCACTCTAGGACGAGCTCCACCCCTTTCTGCCTTGCTTGGGGTTGGAAAATATTCTTTACCCGATCTGCCAAATCGCCCAGACCTACAAGATCGAAGTCAATGGCCATGCTACCGGATTCAAGCTTGGCCAAGTCCAGCAAATCGTCTATTAATCGGTTGAGCCTTAGGGCTTCTTCCCGTACAATACCGAGGTAGCGGGTTCTAGTCTGCTCATCATTGACAGTCCCATCTAGCAAGGGCTCCACAAATCCCCGAATGGAAGTAAGCGGTGTTCTCAGCTCGTGGGTAATGTTAGCCACAAAATCCCGACGCATGTTCTCCAACCGCCTAGCTTCACTCACATCCTGTAGTAGGATGACACTACCTGCCCGCTCATTGCCTCGGCGAATAGGGTTACCATACGCCCGCAAGACTACCGAGGGGTGGGGAGATACATCAAGTGCTTCCACCCTGCCCGTTTCACCGACACGATGCAGCAAATCCAAGAGTGGTACTGACAAATCTTCCATCTTTAGCTTATCCAACGGAATGTGACCCACCCGCAAGAGCTCAACAGCTTGAGGGTTGATCCACAGGAGGTTGCTATCATCATCAGCCGCAATGACCCCTTCACCTATGCCAGCCACTATGCTTTGAAATTTGTCCCTTTCCTCCTGAAGATCCCCCAGACTTTGCTCTAGCTCCTGGGCTAGCATATTAATCGCTTGGCCAAGCTCACCTACTTCGTCCTCAGTCTCAATGGGAGCCCGACGATGAAAAACTCCCCGAGTCATCTCCTGGGCCAACGTAGTCATGGCCCTCAGCGGGCGTGTAATGCCCCTGGATAGCACAACCCCTACTAGGCTCGACACCAGGAAAGCAAAGGCAGATG
>DAIQRD010000135.1:0-5702 GCA_036786445.1 Bacillota bacterium | reverse complement strand
GATCGAGGCAGGCTTTCCCATAGCATCACCGGGGGATTTTGCAGCAACAGCGGCTATTGCCGCGGAGATTGAAGGGCCGGTGATAGCGGCTTTAGCTCGGGCAACTGCCAAGGACATCGAAGCAGCGGCTGCAGCCCTCCGGCAGGCAAAAAAGCCATTGATTCACACCTTTATCGCCACTTCTCCCATCCATATGGAGTATAAGCTGCGCAGGCAACCGGCAGAAGTCTTGCGGATGGTAGAGGACGCGGTGAGGGGTGCTCGGCAATTTGTGGAGGATGTGGAATTCTCTGCAGAAGATGCCACCCGCAGTGATCCGGCGTTCTTGGCAGAGGTGCTGAGTACTGCCATTGCCGCAGGTGCTACTCGGATAAATGTTCCAGACACAGTAGGATACACAACTCCTGGAGAATATCGCCAGCTGATCAGATACATTAGGGAGACTATAGCGAGTATAGAGCAGATTCAGCTGAGTGTGCATTGCCATAATGATTTGGGTATGGCTGTGGCCAATTCACTGGCTGCCCTAGAGGCCGGTGCTACCCAAGTGGAGTGCACGATTAATGGCCTAGGGGAAAGGGCCGGCAATGCTTCCCTGGAGGAAATCGTCATGGCTTTGGCTACCCGCCAGGACAGCTATCAGTTGTACAGCGGGGTTGTGACGGAACACATTTACCGGACCAGCCATTTGGTCAGCTCTTTGACTGGCGTGCCCGTGCAGCCCAATAAGGCCATAGTCGGTGATAACGCCTTTGCCCACGAATCGGGCATTCACCAAGATGGTTTCTTGAAGGCCAGATCCACATATGAGATCATGACCCCCCAATCCATCGGTCTCCATCAAAGTCGGTTGGTTCTGGGTAAGCACTCTGGCCGCCACGCTTTTCGGGAAAAGCTGAAGGAGCTAGGCTACAGCCTCACCGATGATGATACCGAGAAAGCCTTTCAGAGATTTATCGGCTTGGCTGATAAGAAAAAAGAGGTGTCTGATCGAGACCTAAACGCTTTGCTCAAAGAGGAGTTAGTCGCTATTCCCGAGAGCTTTATCCTTGATTATATCCATATTTCCAGTGGCAACCAGACGGTGCCTACTGCTACTGTGCGGTTAACTAGAGGTGAGGCAAGGACCGAGGAAGCGGCCTGTGGCAGCGGGCCCATCGATGCCGTCTACCGTGCCATCGATCGGGCTAGCGGGATCCCCGTCCAGTTAGAGAGTTATGCACTTCAAGCCGTGACCGGTGGCAAAGATGCTCTAGGTGAGGTGACAGTGCGCATCACAGCCAACGGGTCTAGTTGCACTGGTCGGGGGATTAGTACAGATGTTATCGAAGCCAGTGCTCGGGCATACGTCCATGCTCTAAATAAACTGGTATATCAGCAAGGTCCAAGCTCCAAAACAGTGACCGAGCAGGAAGAGGAGGAGGCTTAAAGTATGGGAATGACCATTAGCGAAAAAATCTTGGCAGGCCATGCCGGCAGAAAGCAGGTGACTGCCGGGGAACTGATTAGTGTACCGGTGGACATGGTTTTGGGAAATGATGTAACGGCACCTCTGGCCATCCAAGAGTTTGAGCGCATTGGGGTCGAGAGTGTTTTCGATCCCCAGAAGATAGCCCTAGTACCTGACCATTTCACTCCCAATAAGGATATCAAATCCGCGGAGCAGGCCAAGATCATGCGGGAGTTTGCCCAGTGTCATGGCATCACTCACTATTTTGAGATTGGCCGCATGGGTATTGAGCACTGCCTCTTACCGGAGTTAGGCCTAGTGCTTCCAGGGGACGTGATAATCGGCGCTGATTCCCATACATGCACCTACGGAGCCTTGGGAGCGTTCGCCACGGGAGTAGGTAGTACAGATATGGCCGCGGCCATGGCCACTGGAGAAGCTTGGTTTAGAGTTCCCGAAACCATGCTATTTGTCTACCGTGGTCGGCTGGGTCCTTGGGTGAGCGGTAAAGATCTGATCTTGCATACCATCGGCCGCATCGGAGTGGATGGTGCCCGTTATATGGCCATGGAGTTCACCGGCGAAGCCATCCAGAGTCTTTCCCAAGATGCCCGATTTACCATGGCTAACATGGCCATTGAAGCCGGGGCAAAAAACGGGATCTTCATCCCGGATGCTATTACTGAAGGTTATGTACAGGCAAGAGCCCAGCGCCCTTACAAGTTCTATACAAGTGATCCCGATGCAGAATATGACCATGTAATAGAGATTGATGTCAGCGAGATCGAGCCTCAAGTGGCCTTTCCCCATTTACCAGAAAACACCCGAGGCATTAGTGGAGTCGGTGATGTGGCCATCGATCAGGTAGTTATTGGTTCCTGTACCAACGGGCGCATCGAGGACTTGCGGATAGCTGGGCAGATTTTGGCCGGAAGACAGGTGGCCCCCCATGTGCGGTTGATTATTCTCCCGGGCACCCAGGCGATTTACCTGCAGGCTCTCCAAGAAGGGCTCATTGAGACATTCATCACGGCAGGGGCTGCAGTTAGTACCCCCACATGTGGGCCTTGTTTGGGTGGTCATATGGGGATCTTGGCCAAAGGTGAGCGGGCCCTAGCCACCACTAATCGGAATTTTGTGGGACGCATGGGACATCCGGCCAGTGAAGTGTATCTCAGTGGACCTGCGGTAGCGGCAGCTTCGGCAGTGACTGGCTACATCACAGCTCCTGGGGCGGTAGTGAAGAAGACTTGTGGTAATAAGTCAAGGGGGTTTCAGGCATGAATCATTTCCAGGGAAAGGTCTGGGTTTTTGGTGATGATATTGATACTGATGCCATTATTCCTGCGCGGCATCTGACTACCTCGGATCCCCGGGAGTTAGCTCGCCATTGCATGGAGGATGCCAATCCGGATTTTGCCAGCGAAGTGCAGTCGGGGGACATTATTGTCGGCGGTAAGAATTTCGGCTGTGGCAGCTCCCGGGAACATGCACCCATAGCGATTAAAGCAGCGGGGGTAGCTTGCGTTATTGCCGAATCTTTTGCCCGGATCTTCTATCGCAATGCGATCAACATCGGGCTCCCCATTTTAGAATGCTCTGCTGCAGCTAAGGCAGCTCGGGAAGGTGACCTCATGTCCGTGGATTTGGCCCAGGGCTTGATTCAGAACCTCACCTGGGGAGAGACCTACGAGGCGGTGGCATTCCCTGAATTCATGCGGGGTATCATCGAGTCGGGAGGACTCATCGGATTTGTGCAGCAGAGTTTGGGGAGGGATGGGTAATATGGCCAAGATAGTCCTATTGCCCGGGGACGGTATCGGTCCAGAGATCATTGCTGAAGTCGTCAAGGTGCTGGAAGCTGTAGCTCAGGTGGAGGATGTGGAATTCCAGTGGGAAACAGCCGATATTGGCGGTATAGCCATAGACAAGAATGGCACACCCCTACCAGAGGCTACTGTGGCAGCTTGCCGTCGGGCTGATGGGGTCTTGCTGGGGGCAGTTGGCGGTCCCAAGTGGGATGATTTGCCTGGGGACTTGCGACCGGAGGCAGGGCTTCTGGGGATTCGGCGGGAATTGGGCCTGTTTGCCAACCTCAGGCCGGCCCGGGTTTTCGGCCCCTTGGAGGGGGCCTCCACCCTCAAGGCAGAGGTAGTAGCCGGTATAGATATTCTAGTTGTCAGGGAACTCACCGGTGGCTTGTATTTTGGTCGCCCCCGGTTTAGGGAAGCATCGGCCCAGGGCGGCATGCGAGCCGTAGATACCTTGGAGTACACTACGCTGGAGATCGAACGGATAGCCCGGGTAGCATTTGAGGCGGCTAGAGGGCGGCGGCGGTTAGTCACATCGGTGGATAAATCTAATATCTTGGAGTCATCTAGGTTGTGGCGGGAGACTGTCAGCCGAGTGGCCCAGGAGTTTCCCGATGTGGAGTTAAATCATCTCTTTGTCGATAACTGTGCCATGCAGCTAGTGCGCAACCCTAGGCAATTTGACGTAATCGTAACCACGAATATGTTTGGTGACATTCTCAGTGATGAGGCTGCCATGCTCACTGGTTCCCTGGGCATGCTGCCATCGGCGAGTTTAGGGGGCAAAGTTGGCCTTTACGAACCAGTGCACGGCTCTGCCCCGGATATTGCTGGGCAGGGGGTTGCCAATCCCTTGGCAACGATATTGTCTGGGGCCATGCTCTTACAGTACTCTCTGGCAAAGCCCCAGGCGGGTGCTAGGGTGGAAAGGGCAGTAGAGGCGGTGCTGGAGGAAGGCTATCGGACCGGGGATATCTGGCAGTCGAGCGATAGATTGGTTGACACAAAGACAATGGGTGATTTGGTGGCAACAGCTGTTCTAGGGGGAGGCGCATATGACGAGGATCCAACTCTATGATACTACTTTGCGGGACGGAGCCCAGGGGGAAGGTATTTCTTTCTCCGTGGAAGATAAGCTGAAAATCGCCCAGCGGCTGGATCAGATGGGATTTGACTATATCGAAGGCGGCTGGCCAGGCTCTAACCCAAAAGATAATGAGTTTTTCCAAAAGGCTAAGGATATCCAGTGGGAGCATGGCAAGCTATCGGCCTTTGGCAGTACACGCCGGGCTGGGACCAAAGCCTGTGAAGATAGAAACCTGCAGACCATTCTAGCCACCAAGGTCAAAGTGGCGGCCATCGTGGGCAAAGCTTGGGATTTCCAGGTCACCAATGCCTTGCAGACCACATTGGAGGAGAACCTAGCCATGGTGGCAGAAAGCATAGCATTCCTATGCTCCCATGGTTTAGAAGTAATCTTCGATGCTGAGCACTATTTTGATGGCTATAAGGCTAATCCTAGCTATGCTCTGGAAGTCTTGCAGGCGGCAGCTGAGGCTGGAGCCTCCGTTGTGGTCCTCTGTGATACCAATGGAGGCACATTGCCTTGGGAAATAGATGCTGCTACTAGAGCGGTAGTGGAGTCCCTAGGTGTTAGGGTGGGTGTGCACATCCACAATGATGCTGGTTTAGCGGTGGCCAGCAGTCTTGTGGCTGTCAACGCCGGAGCTACCCATGTGCAAGGCACTATCAATGGATATGGCGAGCGCTGTGGCAATGCTGATCTGTGTAGCGTGATTCCCAATCTACAGCTCAAGGCTGGCAAAGAGTGCCTTACCAAAGAAAACCTGGGACAGCTCACCCGGTTATCCAATTTCGTCAGTGAGCTGGCTAATCAGATTCCCGATGACAAGCAGCCCTTTGTAGGCAGGAGCGTATTTTCCCACAAGGGTGGACTCCATGTCAGTGCCCTAGACAATGCCTTGCGCAAAGCTTTGGAAGAAGCCTATCCCCGCCTGCAAAATATCTGGCTCACCGACTACAAAGTCCGGGTACTAAATGAGCGCCGTGGAACCGGCGCTAAAGTCAGAGTGCTCATCGAATCTACCGATGGAGTACAGACCTGGGGTACTGTGGGTGTATCCCATAACCTTATAGAACCGCGCCGGGAAAACCCCGGAATTCATTCCGGGGATGAAAGGCGAACAAGTGTTTGACAACTTCTTTACCATATGGTACGGTGTAGTTGCTATGAAAATGCATTCTTCAAGACACTCGGTGTACCTCCTGAACTACCATATAGTCTGGATACCTAAGTATAGAAGAAGCATCCTTCAGGGGGAGATCAGGGAAAGCCTGTTCACAATTCTTGTTTCGTGAGCACAGAGGGTAACGTGTCATCGGAAACAATCAGAAGATACATTGAGGGACAACGGGGGAGG
>DAIQRD010000134.1:0-5735 GCA_036786445.1 Bacillota bacterium | reverse complement strand
GCCGCCCCTAGCACCTGGCAGGCTCTCCCACTCCTCCACAGGAGAGTTGATATGGGCTGCCTCTTGGCGTGCCCAGCTTTCCCCGATCATCTCCGCTGTTTTCAAGGCGGTACCTGAAGGAGCATCTTTCTTTCTATCATGATGTAACTCGATAATTTCCACATGGGGAAACCACTCTGCTGCCTGCTGGGCAAAGTGCATCATGAGCACCGCCCCCATGGCGAAATTGGGGGCTACTAGAACTCCAACACTCTTTCCACGGGCAGCTGCATCTATATCATCCAGGTCGACTTGGGTAAGTCCCGTTGTCCCTACTACGGCCCTTACACCTTGGCGAATAGCAGTATATACATTATGCAATGCGCTGGCTGGTTCGGTAAAATCCACCATCACGTTGGCTCTACTGCGTGCTAGAACGCCTGCCAAAGAATTCTCGACGTTCACTGCCAGGGGGCCAATTCCCGCCAAACTGCCCACATCTTCACCAACACCCTGCTGGTCACAGGCTCCCACTAATGCCATATCGTTGGCTTGACTGACGGCTTTGACCACTTCTCGGCCCATCCTACCGGCAGCACCGTTGACTACTACTCTTATGGTCATTAGTACGCCCCCCGCATATTCCTTCATTAGTACCTATTTTCTAGTACAAACCCTGTTTTGTCAAGCAAGAAGCACCGGCCCGCAAAAAAGGGCTGCCCTCGGCAGCCCTCCACGGATCGCTTCCAACAGCCCCATCAATGTGATTCTACATCAGCAGCCCCATTTTCTCGCATGATCCGAGCTGCATCCTCCACCATCCCGGATTCAGTTTCAATCACCGTCAGAAACCGACCTTTTTTTATTTCCCCTTCATAGTACTGACCCCGGTCCTCAGGAATGCCCAAATCCAAGAGCCCACCGGCCACGCCACCAGTAACCGCCCCCGAGAGGGTGGCTGCCAACGGGCCAGCGGCGACAATGGGTCCTATGCCTGGTATAGCCAAAGCACCTACTCCAGCCAAAAGACCGGCAGTTCCGCCCAGGACGCCACCCCAAGTGGTTCCACCACTAGCCCCGCCCAGATCTCCCATGTTGTCATCGGCGGTTTCAAAACCCTCGCCTTGTCCACTACCTTTGGCAATGATGGAGATCTCATCTTCGGTAAAGCCCTTGTCTCGCAGGGCTCTAACCGCCTTTTCCGCTTGTTCCCGTGCTGCGAAAGTACCTATGACTGTGCTCAAAAACAATCCCCCTTCTTGGAGCCGGAGCACAGGAGGTGACAGCATGGGACTGTGCTTCGCTGCCCTACCGCGCCCGGTCAGGTTGTGTCTTTCCCAAGATAGGGTACCCCTTTACACAATCTGGCATACATAATCTTCTTTACTGATCTAGATTCAGTCCCCTCTGGTAACGGCCCTCTTCTTCTATGGTGCCGAGATCCACTATGATCAGGTCATGACCGATCTTTTTGATCCCATGGAAGGGAATCACCAATGTGCGCCTGCGGAAGAACGTTCCTCGATTTGGAACAATCAGGGAGTGGATCATCCCCGTTTCAGTGTCGATGACTAGATCAGTCTCACTGATCACGCCTAGTCTGGCACCTTCATCGATGGATATGATCTCTTTGCCCGCTAGTTCACTAAAGCGCATACCCCAAGCCTCCTCGCGATTGCAGAGCTAAGATAGCACTAAAAATACCGCCCCAGCCGGATACTGAGTTGAGGCGATCTGCCCCATGCCCAATCCAATCGGCCCTGATCCGATTTGCCCCAGCTGATCTCCCAATACCCTTGCTCCATCTTATGCTGCAGCGACAGGTATGTATAATTCTCTGCTGGTCGTTTCTTATAGACCGCTTCCCCAATCCAGCGAGCCGGTGCTCTAGGCTGGGGTGCAGGGCTTTGCATTTGTAGAGCCGTGCGCCACCACGCTTTGCTGGGATCCCAACGGGCAGCAACACTGAGTTGGGGATGAAGGCTCACCTTGCCGTAAACTTGTGGGCTCCCGCTGCCCCCATATCTGCCTCCCACCAGAACCCTCTTAGGAAGCCAACTCGTCTCCCAGAAAACCCCCGGGTTTTCCACATCTTCGCCTGTTTCGTATTTTATTCCCAGTCGACAATTGAAATCACCCCACCGTCGGCGATAAGTCATTTCCCCTGATGAATGGGGCTCCCTATCCGTTGTATAGCCCGGAGTGTCAATGGGTAAAGCGTTCAGCTCCGGTACGGCCTCATCATGCTGCATCTTAATATGCAATGATTCGTCTCGGTGCCTTGCCTGGGTGATACCCAACCCTACCCCCTGCCGACCGGGCTTCAAGGAATTCGCATCACCAGTGGCCAGCATAAATCCGGGATTGGTATGGTAGATATCCACAGACCAACGCACATCACCTAGAGCCCCCTCCCCCCTAGTCAAAACTGCAAGACCCGCCAGATCACGCCTGTATGTTTTCTTGACATCAAACCCCGTTAACGCCGTCAGCTGGCTAGAAAATCTGAGCGTTGGACCAATATTCCAACTACCCACCAGGGAGTGAATTTGACGGGCTGTCCTGGTAGCATAGCTACCCGATTGGGGATGATGCCAGTTCCAATCGCTGTCATGGGCAAGGTGTAAATAGCGATACTTCCCCCCAACTCCTTTGGGAAGTAGGGTCATATCTAGCAATAGTAGTGGGCCATCATCACCGGTATTGGCAATCTGGTTGACCCAAAGGCCTCGAGCTGCAACTGGCCCTACTTCCCCCCTGAGTTCAAACCCTCCAGACCGGTCTGCCCGGCGGGAAGAAGACAACAGCCTCATGGGATCTAGTGTGCTACGAAAGCCCATGTTGGAGAAACCTCGCAGCTCATAGCCGATAGACTTAGCCACTAGCTCACCTTTTTCCAGCAGAAAACCATTGTCATCCACCCGCCCAACCTTCAGCTGCAAACTTGTGGACAATGGCAAAACACTAGGCTCTCCCTGCCAACTCAAGCTTTGACTCACCATCAGGGTAGAGCCTTGCTGACTCTCCTGATCATCTAGCCACTGGATTTCTATCTCTGTCCATCCTTTGGCTATAGCCCCATCTATGGCACTAGGGAAACCGACCAATAGAAACACCACCAAAACAACCTCAGGGAAAAATCTCACCCGTGAACCCACTCCTTCCTGGGCCAGTGGAAGACAAAAAACCCGCTGGCTGGCTGGAGACATTAATCTCCAAGCCACAACGGGCTCCTCTGGGTAGGATGATATTATAATTATCCCATGCTTCCTAGTTTTTGGCAAGGATTGCCAATCAGTTGGCTAGATCATCAACCTTGTAGCCGACTTTGTCTGACAGCCCTTGCTGTCTGCGGAAATTCTCCTGGTTCTTCTCAAGGTAGGCTTGGTAGATATCTTCGGCACTAAAGCCCGCCTTCAGACACATGCTGACAAAGAAGTGCAGTATATCTACCATTTCCTCTTGGACAGCTTCCATATCCACAGGCTTGGGGTTTTTCCACCATTTGAAGTTGACTTCCCCCAACAGCTCACCTAGTTCAGACACTATGGCCAGAACCTCCCGCTGTATCCAGGTTTCTATGTCACCTTCCAACTGACGTCGGTCAGCCAATTCTCCATCGAAGGCGGCCTGTAGTGCAAAGATATGCTCAAGTTTGTCCATGTCGTTAGCCATATCTATTCCTCCTAACCCGCGGTCTCCATAGATCTGGTATTGGTCAACCCCCAGCTGTAGGCGGGTCCCACCAATGCTAGGGAAAAAGCAGTGCCACCAAAGAGCCGTTTGGCCACCCTCTGCACATCTTCTTGGCCTATGGCATCGATCTTGGCCACAATCTCCTCTGGCTGCAACAACCCTTCATCATAGAGCTCCGCTTTTGCCAAGCGACTCATGCGGGTCGCCATGCTCTCCAGACTCAGCAGCAAGCTGCCCTTCATCTGTTCCTTGGCTCTCGCCAATTCATCGGGCAAGAGCCCCGCTGCCACCACCCGTTCACATTCCAACTTGATTAAGTCCATCACCTGGGCAGCATTATCAGGATTAGTTCCGGCATAGATCCCAGCAATACCCACATCTTCATAGCAATTATGATAAGAATAAGTTGAGTAGACCAATCCCTTCTCCTCTCGGAGGCTTTGAAAAAGTCTAGAGCTCATGCCGCCCCCCAAGGCGGTATCTAAGACGTGGAGCACATATTTGTCCTCATCTTTGCGAGATAATCCTGGTACCCCCAGGCAAAGATGCACCTGCTCAATATCTTTGGTCTTTACGCAATCACCTTGTCCACCGGGAACAGGCACTATTTGACGGGCTGGAGGGGTGCCGATTAGGGTGGAAAAATGCTGCACAATCTCCTCCACCACCCGCTCGTGCTGGAGATCGCCTACCGCGGAGATAATCATATTGGGGGGCACGTACTGCTCTGCCAAGTAGTCCAAGAGACCTTCTCTTTGAAATGACTGCACGCTAGCCGGAGTACCCAAAACACCTCGGCTAAGGGGATGGGGTCGTAACAAATTCTCCGCTATGGCTTCATAGACAAGATCGTCAGGAGAATCTTCATACATCCGGATCTCTTCCAGTATGACACCTTTCTCTTTTTCTAGCTCCCCGGCGTCGAAAGTTGAATTCTGCAACATGTCTGCCAAGACATCAATCAGTAAAGCCAAGTGTTGGTCGGGGACCTTCCCGTAATAGCAGGTGTGCTCCTTGTCGGTGAAAGCATTGAGCTGGCCGCCGGTGGTGTCGATGGTCTCCGCTATTTGCCTAGCAGTGCGACGGCTTGTACCCTTAAACATCATATGCTCTATCATATGTGACATACCATATTGGTGGATTTTCTCATGGCGAGAGCCGACTTTTAACCAAAACCCCAGGGTGACTGAACGCACATAGGGGATGGATTCTGTGACTATTGTCATCCCGTTGCCAAGCACTGTTTTATGCAATGGATACTCCCCCTCGCTGCCACTATATCTTCGTGGGCAATTACTGTCAAATGTGGGTATAACCTTTCCTGGAGAATAGCGGGAAAGTCCGATATAATGGCCTGTGTAGCGACAGGTGACCTTGGTGTTCAGGGCTAGAAAGGAGGCCACCATGTCCCAAAGTGTAGTCGTTATCTTGCTCAGCCTCATGCTGTTCATTTCTAATCTATTCGGTGGATCACCTACTATCATGCCGCCCCAGGACCAAGTGCCTGGGCAAGAACAAACACATACTGTGCCTGGCCGCATTCGCAATGCACCGATTACCCTATACGATAGCCCCAGTGCTGACAGCAAAAAAATAGCGACTGGACAGGCCAATACACCAGTTTCTCTCTTGGCGGAAAGCGGAGACTGGTACAAGATCCAGCTGCCCGACGGCACCGCCGGCTGGGCATTGAAGATCCTGGTTTCCACCAGTAGCAGCACAGGACCTTTGGCTCGGGAAGTCTATGGTTACTTCGTGCAAAATACCAGTCTTCCTTCCCAACCATCCTTGGCAGCCAACTTCCAGCAAATGACTGGTATTACCCCCTGGTCATTCAGCCTTGATGCCCAGGGAAATGTCGTCTCCCAGATGGATGCAAAGACTCTGGCCCAAACCCTTGAATTTGCTGGCAAACGACAGCTCAAGACATTAGCCTTAATCAGCAATTATGATAAGAAAACAGAAAGTTTTAGTGGTGCACTAGCGCACACATTACTCCAAAGTCCCACAAATCGCCGCCGAGCCGTGGATAGCATCTACCGCACTGCCCGTGATTGGGG
>DAIQRD010000007.1:0-37297 GCA_036786445.1 Bacillota bacterium | reverse complement strand
TCAAGGATGGCGAAGTGGAGCGTATGTATTCCCCACGCGTGTGGGGGTGGACCGAGTAATACACCCTCTCAGCCACGGCCCAGAGTGTATTCCCCACGCGTGTGGGGGTGGACCGAATACCTCGGGTATTGTCATTCCCCAGCGAACGTATTCCCCACGCGTGTGGGGGTGGACCGGCATATACGGGTTATGTTACATGCTATGTACCGTAGTCTCCACGCGTGTGGGGGTGGACCGCGCGTCACGATGAACCTGCTGCATACGGCTAAGTAGTCTCCACGCGTGTGGGGGTGGACCTACGTTGGTCAGGATCGCCCATGCACTGGGGGAGTAGTCCCCACGCGTGTGGGGATGGGGACACCCGTTCAGAGGGCTAGCGGCCCTTAGATTTATGCGTCGATCATCTAGGGGATGTTATGCACTTTCTGACTGCCAAACTATGGAGAAAGCACCTGGCAAACACACAATTCGCTAATCTTTAGGGGCCCTGTAGATTTGTGGTGTGTTCACGTCAGCACAGGCCGGGAAAATACCCTGTCAAGATCTAGAATCAGCTTGGGAAACTCAGGATGGCTAAATGCGTTGCTCGGGCAGCCAGTGCCCACTAGGGCATAGTTTTCGTTTCTCAGCAGGAAAGCTTCCAATGTGTTTGCCTCAGGGTCCACTAGCCAGAAGTGAGGAACCCCGGCCTTGCGATAGATCACCATCTTCTGCAGGCGGTCTTTGCGGCGGCTTGTCGGGGATATGATTTCTATCACCAAATCACAGGGACCGTCAATACGTGCCTCGCGGATAATTTCCTTGCGGGCGCCTGAGACAAATAGTATATCTGGTTGCAGCACATTGCTGCTAGTCAAAGTAACGTCCAAGGGCGCGTAAAATACCTCACCCGCAGGATCAAAAATGTCGAAAAAATCCATCAATTGGCGTCCTAGTTCTCTGGACACTCGCTGGTGATGTACGGAAGGCGACGGTTCTCTTACCAGAATCCCTTCTAGGATCTCAAATCGGTGGCCCGGTTCTTCTGGGATCTGAAGGTAATCCTCATAGGTATATCTGATTTGCTGCGAGTACGCAGGATGCTCTTCTTTAACAGACAGGTGTCCCGCTGCAAGGGCGGCCAACACGGCTTTCTTTTCGTATAGGCATTGATTTCCCTGTTCTACTACGGGTATCTTTCTTTGCTCAGTATACTTCCTGATAGTATCCACCGATAGACTCAAGAGCTCCGCCAATTCCTGAGCTGTTAACAGTTTCTCCACGGGCTCACCTCCTGTTTCATCATACAACTAAACACAGCTGGTGTAAAGTCTACACAACAGATGTGGCGCGAAGCACGAGTTGAATTGTGTGGCGATGGCAGATATTAGTGATCGTTTGGGAGACCTTTGGCGCTGCAGACGCCGATGTGGCTCTCTAGTCGCATCAACCTATGGCTGGATCGACGATGGTCGGCTCTATCCATGCGGAAGGAATCTGCTGAGGAAAGATGAATCCTAAGTAGTAGATAGGATATATTTACATTCCTGAAAGGGCGAATTCTGACCTATGATGCCAAAATGCAGGAGGCTACCAAGGCACTCACCGAATGGGGAGCTTTTCTTACTACTAGCGTAGATGGCATTAAAAATACCATGGTTATTGGGTGGGGTAGTATTGGCTATGCTTGGGGCAGACCGATTTTCACTGTCCTAGTGAGGGATTCTCGTTATACTTACGAGCTCATGGAAAAGGCTACAGAGTTTACGGTTAGTATCCCACTCACCGACCATATGAAAAAGGAACTGCAGTTTTGCGGGACAAAATCAGGGCGCGATCTAGACAAGTTCGCCCACTGCAACCTGAGGCTCGAAGTAGGACAAGCGGTGGATGTCCCTATTATCGCTGACTGCCAGCTACACTATGAGTGTCGTATTGTCGGGAAGCTTCGGCTGAAGCCTGAGAATCTCCATGAGAGCTGCCATCGTTGGTATCCCAGGGAAGATTATCATACATGCTATACAGGGGAGATCGTGGCCTGTTACGAAAACGCGTAAACAAGCTCCATGGGGATTGTGTTGACTTTAATACCCTTCGCCCCAAGCTAGAAGCCCAAGAGTAGGCGGGCGCCTGACCAGATGAAGTAGATGGCTAGAACAGCTAAGAAGATGCTGCCTATGAGCAAGAGGCCTCGGTAGACCCTTTGGCTGATTAGCCTCCGGCCCGTCACAAGAGCTAGGGAGACGAGGAAGTACCAAGCATAGTCTGAAGCGATGTGTCCAATATAGAAGGTGCCGAGAGCGCTAGTCCCTTTCTCCATGGCAATAGCTACATAGGTGGCACCCACGCTAGTCCACCACAGGGCCCAATAGGGGTTGGAGATTGTAGCAAGGCCCCCGGCAGCTAGGGGACCAAGCCCGCTAGGAGCAGCATTACCGGATGTTTCTGTACTCATAGCTATTTCGGCGGTACGGCTGGGCTTGGCAGTGCCGATGGCCATCCATGCCAGTAGGGCACCACCGGCGACGGCTATGGTGCCTACAACTGCTTGCTTTCCCAGGATGGTACCCAGGCCTAAGGCCAGTCCGGTTACAGTCAGCAGCTCAACGAGGGCGTGGCCAGTGATGACCAGAAGACCCCCAGGCAGGCCTCGTCTAATGGTTTCATTGATGTTCACGATAAGCAGCCCACCGGGCATCATAGCGCCGGAAAGGCCGATGAAGAAGGAACTGACTAGTATAGCTCCTAGGTTCATGGGACGCCTCCTCGCAGATTCGATGAATTGATGATTCAACATGGGAGGGGCGAGTCCTGCTCTTGATGGATTACCAGTAGGGATCTGAGGTTGATTTGGAGTGACTACAGTTGATCAATGAAGATCTGATCCATGAGATCGTGAGGCGAATAGTTGCAGGTGTTGATCCAGACAAGGTAATCCTTTTTGGGTCATATGCCTATGGTCAACCTGATGAGGATAGTGATCTGGATCTACTTGTGATCAAAGAGATGGACATACCCCGGTATAAGCGGGGCCGAGAGATCAGAAAACACCTTAGGGGTATGAAGGTACCCATTGATATAATCGTATATACTTGGGACGAAATCGAGGAATTCAAAGGTGTAAAGACTTCATTTATCGCGCAGATTGTGAAGGAGGGGAAGACACTCTATGAGCGCAAAAGCCGACTTGGTAGAGGAATGGATTCTGAAAGCCGATCATGACCTAGGGGTGGCGGGATTGACCCTTGAGCATGGCCCCGAATTCATTGATGCTATCTGTTTCCACAGTCAACAGGCAGTGGAGAAATACTTGAAGGGCTATCTCACTTACCTAGATGTCATATTCCGCAAGAGTCACAGTTTGGTATATTTACTCGACCTCTTGGATGATAAAGAAGAGGTCAGCCAGGAAGTGTACGAAATGGCAGAGAAACTAGAGGGTTATGCAGTGGAGTTGCGCTACCCTGATAGTCGCCATAACCCCACCCTGGAAGAGGCCCGAGAAGCCCATGAGATAGCCGGGTACTTTCGCGCCATGGTTCTGGAGAAGATTAGTAAAGGGCAGATTAAGTAACCCTCCCCGCAAGTATACTGCATTATCCGGGGTTTGGAGCCTCCCACCCGTTGACAAACCTGCACACCGGTGTAATAATTGCATAAAGTACTAGGCTCGTGGTAGTAGCTATAGATGTACACACGTCACTTAATCGTGCAGGGAGAGAGAAATAGATGTCTCAGCCTTATCGCCATTATGAAGTAGTATCCCAGTTAGTGGAAAAGGCCGCCACTCGCATGCACCTCAATCCTCAAGTCAAAGAACTCCTACGGGAGCCCATCCGCACTCTCACAGTCTCAGTTCCGGTCAAAATGGATGATGGCACGGTCAGGGTGTTTCAAGGCTTTCGCTGTCAGCATAGCGATGTGTTGGGCCCCTTCAAAGGGGGCATTCGATTTCATCCGGAAGCCGATGAAGATGAAGTGAAGGCCTTGGCTGCACTCATGACTTACAAGTGCTCTGTGGTGGGATTACCCTTTGGCGGTGCCAAAGGTGGGGTTTTGTGTGATCCAACAGAGCTATCCCAGGCCGAGCTAGAGAGACTGAGCCGGGGATTCATCCGGGCCATCGCTTTGATCATCGGGCCAGACAAGGATATCCCGGCGCCGGATATGAACACCAACGCTAAGATCATGGGTTGGTTTGTCGATGAATTTGCCAACATCCAAGGAGCCTACAAGCCCGGTGTAGTCACTGGTAAACCGCTAGTGTTAGGTGGTTCTAAAGGACGTACTGAAGCTACAGGCAGGGGGGTTATGTACGTAGTAAGGGAAGCCGCCCAGGCCTTCGGTTTCAACTTAGATGGTGCCACTGTAGCTATCCAAGGCTTTGGCAATGTGGGCAATTATGCCGCCAAGTACTTGCATGATTCGGGCTGCAAGATCATTGCTGTAGCTGACATGTTTGGCGGGGCATATAACCCCGAGGGCATTGATCCGTATCCCCTCAAAGAGTATGAACTGCAAAATAGGACTGTCAAAGGGTTTCCTGGCACCCAGCCAATATCCAATGAAGAGCTCTTGGCACTGGAGTGTGATATCCTCATCCCCGCGGCATTGGGCAATCAGCTCACCGGACAAAACGCGGCTAGTGTAAAGAGCAAATGGGTGGTAGAGGCAGCCAATGGGCCCACTACGCCAGAGGCTGATGAGATCTTGCAGCAGAGAGGTATTTTGGTCATACCGGATATCTTAGCCAATGCCGGTGGTGTGACGGCTTCCTACTTTGAGTGGGTGCAGAACAACTATAGCTACTACTGGTCGGAGGATGAGGTTGATCAGCGCCTCGAAGAAGTCATGGTTGATGCCTTCCGAGCAGTTCATAAGGCATACCAGGCGCAGGAAGAGACGACACTTAGGGTAGCAGCCTATATGGTGGCCTTGGAGAGGTTAGCTCAGGCCATGGAGGCCCGTGGCCAGGTAACAGCCGAAGACCATCCCGGTTGCTAAAAGAACTTCCCCCGATTATCTTACTATGCACAATAGAAACAGGGTGCCGTGTTAGCACCCTGTTTTGCTGTCTTCGTCAATTTGTATCCAGATACCTATGCTAGATACCTATGCCAATCTAGCCATCAGCTGGTAGCTTGCTGTAAGAGCCGTTCCGGAGGCTGTACCGGTGTGAGACTCAGATCTTCATGGCGATGACAGGCCACGAAATGTTCTGGATTTTCCCGGGTGGGTACCAGCTGTGGAATCTCCTCACTGCATTCAGGTATGGCATAGCGGCAGCGGGGATGGAAGTGGCAGCCGGGAGGAGCGTTAGATGGGTCAGGTACATTGCCCTCCAGCAGTATCTCCGCCTGCACCATATCAGGATCTGCGTAGGGGATAGCCGAGAGCAGTGCTTCGGTGTAGGGATGGCGGGGATTTTGGTACAACTCCTCCGAGTGAGTGAGCTCCACAATCCTGCCCAAATACATGACACCGACCCTGTCACTGATATGTTCCACCACGCTGAGATCATGGGCAATGAACAGGTATGTCAATCCCATCTGTTCCTGCAACTCCTGCATGATATTGAGGACTTGCGCTTGGACTGATACATCCAAAGCTGATACCGGCTCATCGCAGATGATCAGGCGAGGACTTAAGGCCAAAGCCCGGGCAATGCCGATGCGCTGCCTTTGGCCACCGCTAAACTCATGGGGATAGCGAGAGGCAACTTGACCGGACATGCCCACAGCTTCTAGCAGTTCAACTACTCTGTTGTGCCTGGACTCCCTGTCTCCGATTTCATGGACTACAAGTGGTTCGGCGATGAGGCGCTCAATGGACATCCGAGGATTGAGGGAGGAAAAGGGATCTTGGAAGATGACCTGCATTTCTCTCCTCACGGCTTTGAGCTCATCCTTCGGCAGTTCGATCATGTCCAGCATTTCCCCTGAGCGATCGCGGAATTTGATACTACCAGCCGTTGGCTCGATAAGCCTCAAGATAGAGCGGCCTGTAGTCGTCTTGCCACAGCCGCTTTCTCCCACAAGACCCAGGGTTTCCCCTTCTCGGATGAACAAATCCACACCGTCGACAGCCTTCGTATGCCCGACTGTAGTTTTGAAGAATCCCTTCTTAATGGGGAAGTATTTCTTGAGACCTTTGACGTCCAGTATGATCTGTCTAGAATCTTTAGCCGATGCATTCGTATTTGTCACGGCAAACACCTCACTTATATAGCCAACAACTAACCAAGTGGCCTGGTTCAGCTTCCAACTCCGGTGGTGCTTCTTGTCGGCACCGATCCATGACATGGGGGCAGCGGGGGGCGAAATAGCAACCTGCAGGCAGGTTGTACGGGCTGGGAACTGAGCCGGTTATTGGCACTAGTTTCTTGCCTCGCAGTCCGATGAGGGGAATAGATTTCATGAGCCCTTGCGTATATGGATGCATGGGGTTGTGGAATATGCGCCGTACACTGGCTTGCTCCGCCTTTTTGCCGACGTACATGACTAAAACGTCGTCGGCCATTTGACCAATGACGCCTAGGTCATGGGTGATCAGCATGATGGCCATACCATATTCTTGCTGAAGGCTGCGCATATTGCGTAAGATCTTGGCCTGAATCGTGACATCTAGGGCAGTAGTGGGCTCATCCGCGATGAGTAGACTCGGGTAGCAAGAGAGCGCCATGGCAATCATCGCTCTTTGTCTCTGCCCACCACTCATCTGGTGGGGATATTCATCTATTCGCCTTTCGGGGTCGGGAATATCTACTTGCTCCAAGACCTCGATGGCTCTCGCCCTCGCTGTTTCTTTGCCTACTTTTTGATGAAGCTGAATGGCTTCCACTATCTGGTCGCCCACCGTATAGACGGGATTCAGAGAAGTCATAGGTTCCTGGAAGATCATGGCTATATGCCGCCCTCTGATACTGCGCATTTCGGAACTGTGGCGATCTAAGGCCGTCAGATCGACGCTGTCGCTCTCCGGGGGGTAGAATGTGATCTTGCCCTGGACGATCCTTCCTCTAGGTTCCGGTAGTAGGCGCATGATGGACATGGCGGTAATGCTCTTGCCACATCCGCTCTCACCTACGATGCCTAGGGTTCTGCCTTGTTCTATACTAAAACTTACACCATCAACAGCTTTCACAACACCTTGTTCGGTGAAAAACTGAGTGTATAAATCATCAACTCGTATTAACTCTTGGTGAGTAGCTAACTCTCTCTGCTCAATTGCCACCGTTATCCCTCCTTATGTCTGCCATAGCCATCTCTCTAATTAGAGTAGGGGTCTGCTGCATCACGAATGCCATCCCCTAGGAAGTTGAAGGAGAGCACTGCAAGAACCACAAAAAGGCCAGGTAGCAACAGCCAGGGTCGCTCCAGAACAACGCTGACTTGCTGTGCCTGCTGCAGTAGCACTCCCCAACTGACGATGGGTGGCTGTATACCCAGGCCCAGGAAGCTTAAGGAGGTTTCCGCCAGAATCATTCCTGGAATCGACAAGGTGGCAATCACAATAATATGACTAGCAGCATTGGGTAGCATATGGATGAGAATAATCCGACTATCTGATGCTCCCATGGCTTGTGCAGCCAGTGCATAGTCCTCTTCCCGGTATGCCAAGATTTTGGCTCTCACTTGGCGGGCCAGCCCTGTCCAGTTGCGGAGCGAGAGGATTACCGATATAGCAAAGAACGTCTTAGCAGGGGACCACTCTGGTGGCAAGGCAGCTGCCAAAGCTGCCCATAGCGGAATGTCGGGGAAGGACATCAAGAGTTCGACAATCCGCTGGATTACGTTATCGATTACGCCTCCGTAATAGCCAGAAACGGTTCCCAGAACCGAACCCAGGATGATAGTAAGGATTACCCCAATCAAGCCGACAGTGAGGGAAATTTGTCCTCCATGGAGAATCCGACTATACAAATCCCGGCCCAAATCATCAGTGCCAAAGAGGAAGAAAGTGCCGGGCGGTTCCACTCCCATCAAGTGAATATTGGTGCGGAACAATCCAAGTAAGCGATACTCCTCTCCCCGGGTGATGAGATATATGGGGAATTTCTGTGAAGTATCTCTTACGTGGACCCATTCAAATGTCTCAAAATCCAACTCGGTATCAAAACCGTAGACGAAAGGTCTGAGGCGGAATTGCCCTTCCTCATCAATCCATTGTGGCCACTGAGGTGGCATGTAAAGATTGTCTTCTCGCTGAATTGTGTAATTGTAAGTGCTGAAAAAGCCGGGGAATGCTACCATGACTAGGTAGAACAAGAGAACGACGATTCCACCAGTCACAGCCAAGCGGTTGCGCAAGAAGCGGCGCCAGATCAGTTGACCCTGAGTAAGGGAGCCGCGCTCTTGATCAATAGGGACTTCTGGTGAGGTGTTGAGCTGTACTGCTACATCTGCCATGATTTCGGCCTCCTTTACTCATATCTAATTCTCGGGTCAACAATTGCTAAGGCTATGTCAGCCAAGAAGTTTCCTACGACTAGCATGAGGGCCATAAAAACTAAGAACGAACCAGCTAGAAACATATCCTGGGCTCTTAAGGCATTGAAATAGAGTGGCCCTGTAGTAGGTAGACTGAGGACAATGGATACCACCGTGGATCCGGAAATAATGCCAGGCAGACTCATTCCCAGGCTCATAATCAGCGGGTGTAAGGCGTTGCGGACTGCGTGTTTGTAGATTACTACTCTTTCCGCGAGCCCCTTAGCCCTAGCTGTCTGCACATATTGCATGTTGAGAATGTCCAATAGGTTTCCCCTCATCATCCGCACTAAGCCCGCCGTACCGGACATGCCCACAACTATGACGGGAATCCAAAGATGTTGCAGGAAATCCACTAGTCTGGCCCAGCTCCAGGGAGCGTCTTGATAGGCTCGGGAGAAGAGTCCCCCCACTGAGACTCCAAAGGTGCGGGAGGAGATTACCATGAGGACTAGGGCAAGAAGAAAGGTTGGGACACTCAGCCCTATGAATGAAAGAAATGTGAATATATTATCCGCAAATGAATATTTGTGGGTGGCAGAGTAGATGCCGATGGGGATGGCGACAACCCAGCTGAAGAGGAGGCTGACTGTGGAGATCACTACAGTATACCCCAATCTGTCCCAGACGAGCTCATTTACTTCTCGGTTATACTGAAATGAGCGCCCAAAGTCTCCCCGGACGAAGCCTCTGATCCACTTCCAATATTGATAGTAAACAGGCTTATCTAATGCATAGCGCTGCTCTAGGGCGGCAATCTGCTGGTCAGCCGTGCTGGTACCTTGTACCATCAACTCTGCTCGGTAGACCTCAAGATATGAGCCTGGTGGTAGGTTAATAATGATGAAACCCACGATGGAAACGAGGACCATGGTGAAAACCATGGATACAAACCTGCGCCCGATGAAGGCCGTCATGCCTAATCACTTCCTTACTTTGGTGAATGATGTCAGGAGCTGCTTTAGTTTCAGCATATGGACTCGATTGCCGCTATGGTGTGAATGAGAATGGGCAGGTGTGGGGGAGATATCTCCCCCACACCATTTGCGACTACTTTGGTCTACCTGGATTATCTATTCGTCAAACCAGTACTGAGCTGGGTTGGTGATGGCCGGGTAAACCATGATCCAAGGATTCACGAATCCGCCTAGGGCTAGATCCTTGCCATCGGGAACGTTTCTCATCTTCTTGTTGACTATCACTGCCCGTGGATAGTCAGCAATGGTACCGATAAAGAACGGGCCATCTTCGATGTGGATCCTGATCATCTCTTGGACCAGTTCATCTCTCTTGGCCTCGTCTGGTTCGATCTTGGCTATGTCATATATTTTCTGCAACCTATCCACAGGACCGCCTTCCTCAGGAGCCTCGCGAGGTGGAGTCCGATCCCGGGGCGCCTTATCCAGTTCCATGGTCTCCTTAGCTGTGCCTTGGACTGAATACCAAGCACCATTTAGTGGCGCCCAGCGGCTGAGGTCAATGGGCACAACCCATTGCGGGAAGACCAGATGGTTAGGACCATCGCCGAGCTCCCAGCTATCTCGGATATCAAAGCTAGCTGTCTGGTCCATGATGCCTAGAGCTGAACCATCGATGGGATTGAGGATTGTTCTAATGCCGATGGCTTCCCAGTCGGCCTTGACCATTTCATTGGCCTGGACATCAGTTTTGTTGGCATTGGCATCTCGGTCGATACGGACCAAGAGGGGTTTGCCACTGGGCAGATCCCGCCAGCCGTCATTATCTTTGTCCACGACGCCAATGGAGTCTAGCATCTGCTTGGCTCGGTCAGGAGCATATTCCACATACATGTCACGCCATTCTTTGTAAAGATCCTTGCCCTCCTCGGTACGATGGAACTCAACAGCCTTGGGGCTAAAGGTCCCAGTCGTGATTTCACCGAGGTTGAAGAACAGCATTTTTTGCATGCGGCCACGGTTGATGGCTAGAGATAGGGCTCGCCGGAACTCAGGTGTGCGGTAGAGGTCCCGTTTCTCCGGCTCGGGGTGGTTCCAGTTGTGGTAGAAGATGGGTCCGGTACCGGAGCCACTGTCCCACAGATAGACATTGTAGCCGCCGTTGTCTTCGCCCTTCTTCAGCATAGCTAAGTCAGACATGGCTACATATGGACGGACCTGCATGTCAGCCTCGCCATTGAGCAGCTTCAATTTGACAACTTCATCGTCTTCAACATAGTTGACCTCAATGGTGTCAATATATGGTAGCTGATTGCCGGCTGTATCCACAGCATAGTAGTAAGGATTCCGCTGCAGCACGAGCTTTCTAGCAGGCTGGTGCTCTACTGGCATCCACTCGCTGAGTACTGGGGCCTCGGGGTTAAACCACCATTCCATCTTTTCTTCGAAGACTTCAAAGTTTTCTGCATCGGAGTAGTCGGGATGGAATTGCTTGAGATAGTGGGCCGGAACGATCATGCGCTCTCCATGTCCGGCATTGGGCCACATACAAAGGCGCTCTGGCAAAAGAGGAGCAGCTTCTTTGTATGTAATCTGTAGTGTGTAATCGTCGAGAGCAACTATCTTGGCTGTCTCGCCACCAGATATGAAAATATCCGGCACTGCATCGGACATTTCTAGGCTCAAGACCATGTCATTCCACCAGAACATGAAATCCTCAGTGGTGAGTGGGTGCCCATCTGACCAGCGGGTACCCTTGCGGATCTTCATGGTCCAAACAGTGGCAGTATCGTTGGCTTCCCAGCTTTCAATCCAGTTGGGTTCGATGCCTAGACCGTCATCCACCCAGCGAATGGGGGAGTGACCGTACATTAGCATCCGGATATATCCCCAGTCACGGCTGGTAGTCCAACGTACCCAGGTGCCACCGTACTTTCCGACTTCTCTTAGAGGTGTGATCACCAAGGGATTTTCTGGCAAGCGTTCCTCCACTGGTGGCAAGAGCCCACTCTGTACCTGTTCCTTCAGCATAGGAGCCTCGTTGTAGGCGAATACTGATCCGGCCAGCATGAGAACTAGTAGCAGCGCTCCTGTAAGCAACCAAAGTTGTTTACGCATGTTTTCTACCCCTTTTCTCACTCTTTTTCACATACCTTCCTTTGCTATCAAACTCCGAAAGCGTATCTGTTAGGCTACCTTTTCCCTTGTCGACTCACCTCCCAGTGTAACTGGTTTGTATACACACACTGACACTTTCATAATTCTAGGTAAGAATGCGATCTCCTTCCGTAGTGAGAATTGGATCAGCCTTGTGCCAGCAACGGTCAAGTTTCTTATCATATTAGGGAGATGGCAAAATATATTGACAAAAAATAAACACTCTAAGACTGTCATGCACAGTCTCAAGGTGTCAGGTGAAGAGGGCTATTCCTAGCCTGTACCTAGTTTTATTCAGATCGGGTATGGAGTTGGGACATTACTCTATCCCATATAAGTATCTGCCGAGGGTGGAACACTTTGGGCTGAAAGCCCAATCTTAGGTAGGTCTTGATGGCCGGGAGACGGAAATCATCGGTAATGAGGAGAGCAGAGGTCTTGCCCTCGGCTAGCATTTGATTTAAAGCGGCGGCACAGACGGCATATCCTAGATTTCTGCCTGTGTGGGATGGGACAGCTCCCACCATATATAAGTAGCCCACATCTTGGGGCATGTTGGGGACATGCCATGCCGCGGCTGTTGCCACCGGCCCTGCCAGGGAGTGACAGGCAAAGATGATCCGCTCTGGGCGGAAGTATTTATCAGCTGCCATCACCTTGGAAAAATTCCTATAGCGGCTAAAAGCCCCCATGATGATGCTTTCCCAGGATTTCTCATCCCCATCTTTGAAGTGGCGCAAACTGTAGCCTATGGGAATTGGCTCCGGAGAAAGATATTGAAGACTATCCATGGTCATGGCGAGTTGATGCTGACTAGGAGTACCCATATTAACTGCCCACCAATTATCCGTGATCTCCTTATTACTAGACCGATCTCTAATTAGCGTCTGACGGGTTATTTCCCTGCCTGTTTGATAAGCTGCCACCACTATTCCAGATATTTCCGGATATGCGTAGAAATACGTGGGAATTTTAGGTGTAAGATCCTTGGTTTTGGGTATAGATGGGGTGGTCCTGACAGTCATTTTGCGATCTCAATCTCAGATTTTCCAAGGAGACAGAGGGTGGGGTATGATGCTGGTAACTGCCATATCTCTGGTAGGCGTGGCTCTGGCAGCCTACTGGGTGGGTAAGCAAGACGCAAACCAGATGGAGAGCAGGCTCAGGGTCAGCGAAGAGACATATCGAAATCTCTTTTACAATGCCCAGGTGGGGCTTTTTCGTTCTTGCCTTGATGAAGGCGCTATTCTGGAGGCCACTCATCAGATTGCCCATATGTTCGGATACGCAGACCGAGAAGAGTTTATTGCTGAATTCGTGGCCAAAGATCATTATGTAGATCCTGCTCAAAGGCAGCGCATGCTGCAATTGTTGGGTGAAGCAGGTGAAATCCGCAACTATGAGGCCAAGTTCCGCCAGCAAGACGGCTCCGTGGTCTGGATGCGTTTCTCAGCTAGGCTGTGTGCCATTAATGGCTGTTTGGAAGGGGTGATAGAGGACATTACCGCTAGGGTTCAGGCAGAGGAGCGGTTGCGATATCTTAGTTACCATGATACTTTGACCGGTCTTTACAACAGGGCTTTTGTCGAAGAAGAGCTGGAGCGCCGAGCCAATGATGAAGATATAACCGTTATTATTGGTGATGTCAATGGTTTGAAGCTCACCAATGACGCCTTCGGGCACGACCATGGAGATCAGCTACTGATCAGAATGGCCAGTGTCCTTCGCAGAGCTTGTGGGCAGGATTGCATCGTTGGTCGCTGGGGTGGGGATGAATTTGTGATTGTTTTGCCAGATTCGCGAGCCGAAGGAGGCAATGAGATTATGCAGGCCATTCAACAGGCTTGTCTGGCAGAGCAATGTGGCTCTCTCAGACCCAGTATATCTCTGGGGATGGCGACGAGAAGACGTTGTGATGAGCCATTAAATGAAGTAATAGGAAGAGCTGAGGAGCGCATGTATCGCCAGAAACTCGTTGAAGGCCGTAGTATCAGAAGCGCCATCATTGCTTCTCTGACTAACACTCTGCGGGAACGGAGCTTTGAGACTGAAGAGCACGCGGAGCGGACCCGGCAGTTAGCCACGGCCTTAGGCCAAAGGCTAGGTCTTTCTGCAAATAGGTTAGCAGCTCTCTCACTTATGGCCACTCTCCACGATATCGGCAAAATCATGATCCCTGACCATATCTTTGTCAAGCCAGAACTCACCGCTGAAGACTGGGAGATCGTAAAGAAGCACCCTGAGGCCGGCTATCGCATCACCCAGGCATCGCCGGATTTGGCCCTCATATCCGAGGGAATTCTTGCTCATCACGAATGGTGGGATGGTAGTGGTTACCCCAGGGGTATCAAAGGCGAAGATATCCCTCTAATAGCCAGGATTATCGCTCTCGTAGATGCATATGATGTCATGGTGTACGGTCGTCCCTATCAGACGGTAATGACCAAAGAGGAGGCATTAGTAGAACTGCGCCGCAGTGCCGGCGTTCAGTTTGATCCTCATTTGGTCGATGTTTTCGTGGAAATGCTAGCGGAACGTGTTCCAGAGATCGGCAAAGCCGCCTTGGATCTTGGCGGTTGAGAGACATAGCCTGATTCAATGGTACCTTCGCTCAAGGAATAGATCATGCAGGTTTCTTGAATGTCCTGCTAGTCTATTGAGCCACAAAGGAAATGCAGGAATACGTAGAAGCTATATGTAGATTGAGCAATACTGCATCTGAAAGGGTTCTGAAAGGGGATGAGCCTTGTGTCTAGGCGGGAAATTGAACCATGTAGACCCAAATGGCAAGGGACTATGACTGATAGGGAGCGGTTTAACAATCAAATGTTCTATAAGTCGGTAGATCGATGCTTCAATATGGAATTCGGATATTGGGATGAGAATTTCCAGCTCTGGGATATCTTCGTGGAAAATGGCATCACCAATAATGCCGAAGCCGATGTATTCTTCAATTTCGACACCTTCAAAGTGCTTAGTGGCAATGTCTGGATGAGCCCACCTTTTCCCCATAGGGTTATTCAGGAGACAGAGACAACCAAGATCCTGATCAACGAAGATGGGATACTGGCAGAAGTGCCCAGGGACGGTCATGACACCATTCCCCATTACATGAAAGCCTCAATAGTCACACCTGATGATTGGGAAAGGGTCAAAGAGGAGCGATTTCGCCGAGATGATCCGGCTCGCGTTGTCGATGTAGAAGGCCTCAAGCAGGCCAATCCCTCGGATAGAGACTATCCCTTGGGTGTGGATTGCGGCTCCATGATCGGGCGCATCCGCAATATGCTGACCTTTGAAGGCCTAGCCTATGCCACATATGATTACCCGGACATGGTGGAAGACATGGTGGAGACTTGTTGCCTCCTGGTGGAAGATTGGCTGGATCAGGTGCTGCCCCATATCGACTTCGATTTTGCTTCGGGTTGGGAGGATATCTGTTTCAAGAATGGACCTATTGTCTCTGTAGACTTCTTCAAGCACGTGGTTACTCCCCGGTACAAGCGAATCAATAACAAGCTAAAGGCCCATGGGATCGAGCTTTGGTATACTGACTGTGATGGTGACGTAAGGCCTATCTTGCCGTATCTAGTGGAGGGTGGTATCAACTGCCTCTTCCCCTATGAAGTCAATAGCTGCAGTCATCCCGGGGAGCTTCTGGCGGAATACGGCCAGGAACTGCGCATCATGGGGGGAGTAGATAAGCTGGAACTAGGCAAAGGGAAAGCTGCCATCAAGGCGTACCTGGAAACCTTGGTTCCGGTGGTGGAGCGGGGCGGGTATATCCCCTTCTGCGATCATCGCTGTCCACCCAATGTGACCCCGGCGGATTATCTCTACTATTTGGACCTTAAAGAACAAATGTTTGGTGCGCGGTGAATTCGATGTCAACAAGATTCTTAGTCTTGAGCATATACAGTATTGCACTTTTCATATTAGCTGTCATCCCGCCCATAGGCATCACCATTCAGCGAGCTGGTATGATGCTCAAACTCCACCACATAGCTGGCTTTGCTGTACATAGTATTCTGGCCTGGGTCTATTTTGCTGGGCGGCCGAGCAAACCCAAACACTGGCCCTTATTGGTCCCGCTGACGTCCTTCCTTCTAGGCGTGCTCATAGAGTTTACTCAGCTATTCTTGCCTTACCGCTCCGGCAGGATGGGGGATCTCCTACAGAATGCCTTGGGTATTGCACTGGGCCAGGGGTTGATCTATCTCGCCCTGGCTAGGGGTTGGTTTGTCTCCCGGAAGGAGTTCCCGGAGAAGTCACACTAAGCAGGAATATAATCCTATGCAGGGAAGTGTTTGAATGGACCTATGTAAGAGCAACGAGTCCGACTTGCAAGGGAGGTGGACTCGCACGTCAGAATAGCGTGTTAAGCACGAGGTTCGTTGCTTGAAATCGGCTTATGGGATGGCAGCGTTCAAAGGGAGCTCTTGGAAAGGAGCAAGAACATGCGAAAATTACTTTGTGTACTTACCGGGGTGCTCGTGACTCTCTTGGTAGTTGGCGGATTCGCACTGGCCTACAACGAGGCTCCGATGTTGCAGGAGCAGACGCACGCTGGCCTATTGCCACCAGTTGAAGAGCGCTTACCGGAAAATCCCCTAGTGATTCAGCCCCTTAGAGAAGTTGGCAAATATGGTGGCACTTGGGTACGCTGGACCACTAGCCGCAGTTGGTCATACATCCGTATGCTGATGTATGGTCATTCCCCAGTTCGCTGGGTTGATGATGGTATGGGCATTGAGCCCAACTGGGTGGAAAGCTGGGAAGCCAATCCTGAAGCTACCATCTGGACGTTCAAGCTCCGTAAGGGTGTTCGCTGGTCTGATGGGCATCCCCTTACAACCGATGATGTCATGTTCTGGTGGAACGATATGGTTCTGAATCTCGAAATGTCCGATCCGGTACCAGATATTTTCATAGCCGGCGGTGAGACAGCCAAAGTCGAGGCACTGGATGAATATACTCTGCAGGTCACATACAAGGAACCTGCACCTCTCCTCATAGAGCGACTCTGCATGTGGCCCAATGCTGGTCAGGGAGAGCGTTTGATTGTTCCGGCTCATTACCTAAGACAGTTCCACCCCGACTATTCCGATGCCAAGAATTTCGAGATCTTCGAAGAAAAGATGGAATGGTGGTTCAGTCCAGAGTGTCCAGTTCTGACTGAATGGATGCCAGTGGAGCACCTGCCTGCCAGAAGGCTTATTCTGCAGAGAAATCCCTACTACTATGCAGTAGATACTGAGGGCAACCAGCTACCCTATATCGATACCATTGAAGTTAACTACGCAGAGAATATGGAAATGGTTAAGCTGAGGCTACTCAATGGCGAGGGTCATATGCAACTTCGACCTTATGTGGCCATGTCGGATCTGGCAATGTTCCAGAAAAACGCAGCCAATGCTGGTTACCGGATTCACCTGTGGAATAGCGGATCTGGCACAGGGCCCATCGTCTATCCCAACTGGAATCATCCGGATCCAGATAAGCAAATATTATATCGAATGCCGGAATTCCGGCGGGCTTTGTCATTAGCCATGAACCGCCCTCGCATTCATAAGATGGTGCACTACACCACCGGCGAGCCCACTACTGGAACCTTCAGTCCCAATGCCATTGAATTCCATCGTACCGATACAGGAAAGGCGCTATATGAAGAGTGGCGTGACATGTATGTCGAATATGATCCCGAAGGAGCCCAAGCGATGTTGGACTCAATCGGTGTGGTAGATAAAGATGGCGATGGCTGGAGGGATTTGCCGAATGGCAAAGCTCTCACACTTCGGATTGAAATGGATAGCGGGGCAGAGAAAATCTATACACAGACCAGTGAAATGACAAAATCCGATTGGGAAGCAGTGGGTCTGAAGACCATCCTGAATCCCATGGATGGATCTCAGATCACCATGATGGATCAGACGGCGACATTCGATATCCGGGATAGCTGGGGTCTGAGTGACGGCCCTAACTTCTTGGTGTTCCCGCAATGGACAGTACCCATTGATCTCAGTCGCTGGGCACCTCTGAACGGTGCTTGGTACTCAGTTCAGGGCACAGCCAAAGCTACCATGGACTTGGATAAGGCTCCCCGTGATCGGACTCCGCCACGGGAGGCCCCAGAGCCTGGCGGACCAGTCGATCGACTCCAAAAAATCTATGATATAGCGAAAGTAGAGCCAGATGAAGACAAGAGAGATGAGCTAGTACATCAGATGATTCGAATCCATATCGAAGAGGGACCTTTCTTCATAGGCAGTGTAGCCCAATTTCCGCGGCCCTTGGTCCTTAGTACCAAAATGAGGAATGTTCCCGATGGTTCGGATCTGCCCCTGGGTGGATATACCGATCCTTGGATTATGTCCTACCCAGCAATCACAAACCCAGCTCAGTACTGGTTTGATGAGTAGCATTGGGTATTGAGTATTAAGTATGGAGTGGGGAGCATCAAGTGTATGATGGGAAGTCGGCGCTAGGCGTTCGCCGTAGCGCCGACTTGCACAGTTAAGCGCTGCCAGCATGCCATTGAGGCTGCCGCCTACCTGAAATACGTCCCGTAGGATCTGCATAGTGCTATTCCTCCTACTTAACAACACTCGCCCAACGGGGTACCCCGCTAGGCGAGTGTTTGCGCTCAATGCTTGTCATTTCCCCTATAGATCTGCGATTAGGACCTGTCTACCGCCATTTTCCGATGATTTGTAGATGGCTTCAATGATCTTGGCCACATTGATAATCTCCTGGGGTACAGTCAAGGGTTGCTTGCCGGTGCGGATGCAATCAGTGAAGTGTGCTATTTCAGCTTCAAAGACGTTGATGCGCGTATCGATCTTAGGCTCGATATCCAAAAGGGTGCCCGAGTCTTCACCGAAGATCTTCAAGCCCCGAGCATCATCGATGGCACCGGCCTTAGTGCCAAAGATCTGCGTATAAGCGGCTGGCTCACTGTTGCTAGCCCAGCCAGCTTCAATAAGCAGGGTAGCACCGTTGGCGAATTTCACGTAGCCAGAAGCTAGATCTTCCACATCATTGATACCGGGATATACATCTCCCACCCTGGTGTCCATTGGTGGCCAGCCACCATCCACGGCATCATCTTTAAAGGCCTGGAAAATGGTACCTGATACAGCCACTGGTTCCGGGGCTCCCATGAGCCAGTACATGCGGTCCAAGGCATGGACTCCAATATCTAGCATAGAGCCACCACCGGATTTGGCTTTAGTGGTAAACCAGCCACCAAGACCGGGGATACCTCGCCGTCTTATGTAACCACCTTTTGCATAGTAGATCTCACCGAATTTCCCATCTTCGATCTGGCCCTTGAGTAACTGGGAAGAGGCACTGAAGCGCTGGCACAAAGCACCCATAAAGATTTTGCCACTGGCTTTGGCTGCTGCAATAGCGGCCTGGGCATCGGCCCCTTTGACTGCCACGGGCTTCTCGCAAAGCACATGTTTGCCAGCTTTGAGAGCATCGATACTTACCTGCACGTGTAAGTAGTTGGGAGTACAGACACTGACTGCATCGATATCGGTCTGCTGTAGGAGCTCATGGTAGTCTGTGTACTTCCGGGGAATACCGAATCTATCTGCTACATAGGTCAGTTTCTTCTCATTGATATCGGCTATGGCCACAAGTTCTACGCCAGGAGTGTTCAGATAAGCGGGAATATGAGATCGCTGTGCTATACCACCGGCACCAATGACACCAACACGAATGGTTTCCATTGAATTCCTCCTTAGTCCTATTTCTGTCTCCCATTATATCCCGGTGGTCTGCAAAGTCAATCAAAACCCGGATTGTTTGGAATTGTAGTTACTAGGGAACATTATATCTGCCAATCAACACTGGGAGGAGTTGAGAATATGAAGCTGAAATTCGCAGTGCAAGCCAGTAGCGAAAATCCCACAAAGACTGTGGTTAAGGCTCGGGATTTTCAGATAGTAATTGACGAACCGAAAAACATGGGTGGAACAGATCATGGTCCCAACCCCGTGGAGTATGTATTGGGGGCTTTGGCCGGCTGTCTAAATGTTGTGGGCCACGTAGTGGCCAAGGAGATGAATATGCCTCTCAACGGGCTCACCATCGATCTGGAAGGTGATCTCGATCCAGCCAAATTCATGGGTAAGCCTACCCAGGAGCGGGCCGGCTATCAGGAGGTACGGGTCAAGATCAGCGCAGATACAATTGCCGATGACGAGACTCTGGCCAAATGGCTAGACGCCATTGAAACTAGATGCCCAGTTAGTGATAACCTTCAGCACACAACACCGGTGAAAATCACCTTAGCTTGATTACTCGATAGCGCGGCAGTGCAAGCTCCCGGAAGTAGGGGGCTTTCACTGCTTATTAATTCTGCTTGTGTGAAATGAAAACCTACCCTGTCACTTCTCCTAAGGCTGGTCGATACAGGCGGAGATCACTACGGCTTGCCCACCTCCAACAACAGCTTGTCCCCGGCCATCACCGTCTTTGCTCACTATGCCTTCACCCGTCACGAATCTTGGATCTCGAACATATGGTGGCAACTTGATCAATGCTTCTACCTCTGGCGGCAGTTCCACTGATATGGTGAAATCGTTGCCTAGCTCCCAGTGGACGGAGATATCCCCCCGGGGACTGGGGACAATGCCCCGGCACCAAGCCAAGTCCACTGTCTCTGGCTGGATCAAAACCCTGCTAAAGCCTGGCTCCATGGGGCGCACACCCAGTTGGTAGGCGGGGAGGAAGTAGCCCGGTGCGCTAGACCAAGCGTGGCAGTGACTGCGGGTCCAGCGATCTTTCTGGAATCCCGGGAATGTCTCCCAACACGTAGTAGCTCCCTCATCTAGCATGAGACCCCAATAGTGGCGGGTCCAATCCACGATTTTCTGGAAATCCCCCTGCTTAACTAGGGCTTCGAAGCTAAAGAACATCATGAATGGTGAGCCGATGGAGACCCAGTCATCGGGAACATCCTTCACATACTGGGCAACAAATGATTGATGTTCATCACTGGCACAATCACAAAGATAGATCACGGTATTAGTCTGCTGGCTGACCACAGAAGACAATGTACCGTCTGCGTGGCGAGCATCGACGAATGCCTTCTGCTCATCAGACCAAAGATGTCTATTGATGGCAGCCTTGATCCGCTCCGCATACTCTCGAAATAGGGGTACATCTTCTTTGGCGGTGGTAACATCAAGATCTTCGGCCAGTTGAGCCACTTCCCGTAAGGCTCTGACTAACCAAGCATTCTGATGGGTGATAACTCCTTGGTTAGGCGTATCCATGGGGGCCCAATCTAACATGTTCCACGCGTCTATCTCCAGCAGATCATCGTCATTGATATAGTCATGAACAAACGTATGGCAGGTTTTGGCGACAGTGGGGTAGATGTCTCGGGCAAAGTCTCCATCACCAGTATAGGTGTAATGTTCAACCGAAGCTAGCAGCCATAGTATGCTCCAGGCTGTCAAGATGTTTTGCCATCCGCTGGGTACCTGTGATTCGGGCAAGGGGGATCGCTCCAGGGACTGGGCAACTAGCTTAAGGCATCGCTTTGCCAAGCGATAGTCACCATTGACGTAATAATCGATCAGAGCCTCATTGCGGGCATCGCCTACCCAGAAAGCCTGTTCATAGGCGGGGCAATCGACATATGTGTCTTCAGAGCATAGGCGACTAGTATAGCCAGCGAGCTCCCAGATGCAGTTGAGCAGATAATCTGAACATTGAAATTCGGCCCTATTTCGGAGAGGGTAGGTGTTGAGCAAGCAACGTACTTCGCTTAAGCGCAGGGGCTCCTTCATATCCCGAATGGTGAGGAGGGCGTAACGAAAGCCCCGCCGCTCACGGGAATGAAAACACTGGGCGCCTTGACGGGTTACATATCGCAATGTGTTATTCAACCCGTCAGTAAACAACCAGCGATCCCCTTGGATTCCTTCAAAGCAGTTCCAATCCAAAGTGACACCCTCGGGGGCATGTACTCGAAACTCGAGAAAACCAACAATTTCTCTGCCAAAGTCCAGCAGGATCTCAATATCTGATCCGTCGTCTGTGGGGTAGACCACTGTTTCTCCCAAATTACCTGCCCAGAGGTTTTGCAGTTCGTCAATGCGTACCAAGCCTGGTTCTACTGTTTTGCCTCGGGTGGTTTTGGCAAATATGCTTTCCATCACAGCGCTCTTGGGGATCACTTGCATCGATTCTCTAAGGAGAGTATTAGCCATCAGCTCCTCCACTGATGAAGTCTCCCAGAGCAAGGGGACTAGGTGTTCTCTATTGTCTATCCCGTGAAGAAAGCCGAAACTGCTGGATGCGGATTGTTCAATCTCATTGGTCATAGCGAACTGCAAAGGCACATCACTAGACACGGCAAAGGTGAATAATAGATCGTGCCACTCACCAGTGACGTCAATGACCGCTAGGTTTTCTCCCCTTTTCAGGGGGATAGTACATTTCGACGAATCATGGAAATGGAGTGGTTGTCCATTGATCTGGACACGCCCACCACAGCCGTATACTTGAAATCTGTGCCATGTGATAACACAATCCATGGGTGATCTGATGGTCATGAACAGAGCACCTTGCAGGTTTTCTCGGTTGGCATCTGTTTTGGCCGGGCGGAAAAGGGGTAACATGTCGATGGCAAAGGCATAGGGGACTGGCCTCATTTTGCGAAGAGCTAGTACATCTTTGGGATACACGGGCTCTTCTGTAAGAAAGGGAATGTCTCGTCGAGATAGGCTGGTCCAAGGATGCGTTCCCACCGGTCCTATGATGGTGGGGATTTCCCAATCGTCATCGATAAAGCTTGGTTCTTGCCAACTGATAGCCCCCTGTCTCAAATCTTTGCGGGCATCAAACTGCTCTTCATAGCCTAGCTGACAGCAAATCCGGGGGGTTTTTTGCTCGTAGCCGGGGTGCCTAAGTGTTCGCCAAGTCGCGTCTGTCTTGGTGATGAGCGTGGAACGGCCATCACCATCACAACTATTCACCTGGCAGAGAAGACCCCCCTGGCCCTTGATATATTGAAAAGTTGATATTCCCAGATAGTGGACGAGTACAGCCACGGTGTTTTCTCCAATCCGTAGCTGTGAAGTAATATCATATACATCGTACTTCTGATCAAAGGGCCAGCTGCGGACTGGCCCTTGGCCGATGCGGTTTCCGTTGACGTAGAGTACATACCGGCTATCTGCTGTTATGTAAAGTCGGGTGCTCGCCGGAATATCTGTCAGAGCAAAAGTATTTCTAAAGACCTGATAGCGGTTTTTCTCTCTGGGCTCAGCTTTACCCCAAATCCACTGAGCTTCCCACAGGAAGCTTGTTGGTCTTGTCAACGCGATCATCCTCTCAGATTTCTAGGGGAGCAATGCAATGCCAATCGTTCAATTATTCGCCGGATTGGCATGGGTACCTCCCAAATCTGATATAGTGGATAGAGGCGTGGCGGGGCGGAAGAGCAGGCCGTCCCTTTCTAGTTGCAGGAATCCCGGTGTTTTCTGCGAATAGAATTCATGCTAGCTGGAAGACCTTTTCCGGGAGTAGACTTGGAGATCAACATATCTGATTAGCACTTTAGTAGGAGGTTGGCAGTTTGCGTAGCAAAGTCTGGTTCGTACCAGTGGATAACCACCCCTCAAAAGAGGTTGTGGCGCAGAAAACACTACAGCTATACCAAGCAGCTAATGTGGATAGGATCATGGAAGCAGGCGACTTGGTGGCCATGAAGATGCATTTTGGCGAGAAGGGCAATACAGGGTATATCAAACCCGATTATCTCCATCCCCTGATCAAAACCCTAAAAGACTGCAAGGTAAAGCCTTACCTTACCGATGCCAATACACTGTATCGGGGTGAAAGAGCTTATTCGGTTGATCATCTCATGCAGGCCTATAGCCATGGGTTTGGGCCGGAGGCCATGGGGGTTCCGGTGATTATTGCCGATGGGATTCGGTCGAAGAACTACGCCGAGGTGCCCATTGAGGGTAAGCATTTCCAAAGTGTCAAGATCGCCAATGATATCCTCGACAGTGATACATTGCTGGTCTTGTCCCATCCTACAGGGCATGGTTCCACCGGTTTAGGTGCAGCCATTAAGAATCTCGGTATGGGTTGTGCCAGCCGTAGCGGTAAGCAAAACCAGCATTCTGATGTGAAGCCCAGGGTAACGCCGGCTACGTGCCAGGCCTGTGGGCTTTGTGTGCATCGGTGTCCTGTGGAAGCTATCTCTTGGGTGGACGGGAAAGCATACATCGATCACGCAACATGCTATGGATGTGCCGAGTGTATCGCCGCCTGTCGCTTTGGGGCCATTGCCGTGAATTGGGAAGGAACTAGCCAAGCACTTCAAGAAAAGATGGCTGAATATGCTTGGGGAGTAGTCAAGGATAAGCAAGATAAGGTAGCTTGCCTGAGTTTTCTTATTCATGTCACAAAGGATTGCGATTGTGTGGGTAGACCCCAGAATCCCATCATTAAGGATGTGGGTATCCTAGCCTCCTTTGATCCGGTAGCTATTGATCAGGCTACTGTAGACCTATTGGCCGAGGCAGCTCGAAAAGACCTATTCCACAACATGTGGCCCGAAAATGACTACAACCTGCAGTTAGCCCATGCTGAACGTTTAGGGATGGGCACTCGCCAATACGAGCTAATTGAGATAGGGGACTAGGTAATGCCATGGACAACCAAGGTGGGGAGGCAGCTAATCACCGCCGCAATTTCCGTGCTTTGCTTTGGGATGGGATCCTATTCACCCCAGCCCTAGCACTTTTTGAGCCAACAACCACTATTCCGCTGTTGGTGGATCGGTTGACGGGCTCTGCCCTCTTGGTAGGGCTAGTCGGTACTCTAAGGCTGGCCGGCATGTGGCTGCCGGCTCTGCCTGTAGCCAATTGGGTCAAACATAGACAACGCAAAAAGGCCTGGGTGGTCTATGGGGCCTCGACTCGGGTAGCAATCGGCCTCTTGGGCGTAGCTTTGCTGTTTTCAGGGCATCTATCCGAAGGAATCCTGGTGGGGTTAATCTTCCTTACCCACACTCTATTCTGGATGGGGGAGGGATGCGCGGGCCTGACCTGGACAGATATTGTGGGCAAATGCATCCCAGAGAATCAACGGGGACGGTTCTTCGGCCTTATGCAGGCCTTTGGCAACATCGCGGCTTTCGGCATAGGATTCTTTGTGAAATGGGTGCTCGATCATGATGGTTGGGCTTTTCCCGTTAATTATGGGATCCTTTTCACTGCTTCTTTTGTGTTTTTTATGGCGTCTTTGGGTTCTTTCCTTGTGGTAAAGGAACCGGATGGCGAAGTCTACGATGCTGCAGAGCCCTTCTGGCAGTTCTTCGGAAGGTTACCGGAGTATCTGGGCAAAGATCCCGTATTTCTACGCATCGTGATTAAGGTTTTCCTAATCGGTCTTAGCGGATTAGCGCTCCCCTTTTATGTCATATACGCCAAGGAGAGTCTGGGGCTTTCCGGGGGAGTTGCCGGTTATTTTATATCGGCTCAGACAGTGGGTATGGTGATAGGTGGCATGCTGTGGGGCTATCTAGGTGATACCCGGGGCCATGGTAGAACACTGGGCTATGTGGGTATAGTTCAGGCCTTAGCTCCTGTAGCTGCCTTGCTGGCTGCCCTCATATCGGGCTCTGCCGGTAGGCTCGGTGCCATGCTGGCAGTTTACGTGTTCCTGGGTATGGGAGCTAGCGGGTGGCAGGTGGGCACCAATAGCATTTTAGAGGTAGTGCCTCCCGCCGATCGCACTGTTTATCTGGCCCTGTCCAACACCCTTCAAATCCCCCTGTTTCTAGCTCCCTTTGTCGGGGGGTATCTAGTCATGACCGGAGGCTATGGGTTCTTGTTTGTCCTGGCCGCTATCTTGCCGGCTCTTGCCCAAGTTGGGACTATACCGAAGTGGACTCCCAATCAGTCTCTCTCAAAGTAATCCCTGCTCTTTGAGGTACCCATGGGCTACTTCGGCTGGATCTAGGCCATCTACGTCGACTTGCTTATTCAGGGCCTGCATGGTGCTTTCATCTATAGATAGAGTTTCACTTCAAACGCTCTGAGCAGGGCTCAGTAATGCTGAGTGTTGCCATACCGGCCTCAGAACAACTGAGTCCCCTGAGTCGCAATCATCCTACCAAAGTAGTTGCCTATGCTGCACAATGGTCGAAGATATGGCTGATTTGGCATATCTATCCAGTGAAACAAGGGTCCAAACGTAGGAAAGGGATCTCTTGCCTAGTCCAGAATTGGTAATCAGTGGGATAATGATGACGAGGTGACTAGGAGTGCATGTGGGGAGGGATCAAGGTGCTGCTCAGCAAATCCATGCACCTTTTGGCCTTTGATCTAGGGGCAGAGAGTGGGAGAGCCGTATTGGGCCGTTTTGACGGAGAACGGGTGGAGTTGGAGGTTATCCACCGGTTTCCCAACCAGCCGGTTACGGTAGGATCAACTACCTACTGGGATGTGCTCAGGCTTTTTCATGAAATGAAACAAGGGTTAGCTCAATCAGTGCAGCTGTATGGCACCGGTATTGCCAGTATGGCCGTGGACACTTGGGGCGTGGATTTTGGTTTGCTTGGCCCCAATGACGAGCTTTTGGGCAATCCCATCCATTATCGAGATCCTCATACTGAGGGCATGATAGAAGAGGCATTTCAGATAGTCCCCAGGGAAGAGCTATTCTCACAGACGGGCAATCAGTTTATGCGTTTCAATTCCCTGTTTCAACTGCTAGCATTGGCGAAACGGGGCTCTTCCATTTTAGGCATGGCAAAGACATTGTTGCTCATGCCCAATCTCTTGGATTTCTGCTTTACTGGCCGCAAAGTGACAGAGTTTACAATCGCTTCCACTACTCAGATGTTAGATCCTTGGCAAAGAAGCTGGGCCTTGGGCCTTCTAGAACAGTTCGCCATTGATACCGCCATGTTAACGGAGATCGTGGAACCAGGCACTGTGATTGGGCCCGTTTTGGACTCTATCACCCATGAGCTGGGGATCGCCGGGGCGAGGATTCCAGTCATTGCACCGGCTAGTCATGATACCGGCTCTGCCGTGGCCGCTGTGCCTGCCGAGGGTGAGGATTATGTATATATCAGTTCTGGTACGTGGTCTTTGATGGGGATAGAGGTAAAGCGGCCGATTATCAATGAGAAAAGCCTAGCCCACAATTTCACCAATGAAGGTGGTGTATGTGGGACCTATCGTTTCCTAAAGAACATCATGGGCTTGTGGCTGGTACAGCAGTGTCGGCGAAGTTTTGAGCGGGATGGCAATGTTTATGACTATGACCAATTAACTGAGATGGCCAGACAAGCGAAACCCCTGCAGATGTTTATTGATCCCGATGCAGAGGACTTCTTGAATCCCCTAGATATGCCATCAGCTATTCGGGATTTCTGTTGCCAGACGGGTCAGAAATTGCCTGATGATGAAGGGGCCCTAGTGAGGTGCTGTTTGGAGAGCCTTGCCTTGAAATACCGGTGGACAGTAGATCGGCTGGCTGAGATTACCGGTCGTTCGGCCCAGGTTATTCATATGGTGGGAGGAGGTACCCGCAATGAGCTCTTGTGTCAGCTAGCGGCTGACGCTACAGGGTTACCGGTGATAGCTGGCCCGGTGGAAGCTACTGCAGTGGGCAACATATTGATGCAGGCCATGGCTTTAGGTGAAATAAGTTCCATGGGGGAAGCTCGGCAGTTGGTGAGGGACTCCTTTCCAGTGCGGATGTATGAGCCGCAGGCGAGAGCACCGTGGGATGATGTCTATGGGAAGTTCTGTGATTTGGTCAGGGAGGGTTGAGCTATGTTGGAGGAATTGAAAGCAGCGGTGTTGGCTGCTAACTTGGAGCTGCCCCGGCTAGGACTTGTCACCTACACATGGGGGAATGTTAGTGGGATCTGCCGTGAGCGGGGACTTGTAGTCATTAAGCCCAGTGGGGTCCCCTATGATGAGATGACGGCAGAGGATATGGTGGTAGTTGATTTGGATGGCAGGGTAGTTCATGGTGCACTGCGGCCATCATCAGATACTCCTACTCACTTGGCATTATATAGGGCTTGGCCGAGGGTGGGTGGCATTGTCCATACCCATTCTACCTATGCCACCATTTGGGCCCAGGCCCACCGGGGCATACCTTGCTTCGGTACCACCCATGCCGATTATTTCTATGGAGAAATTCCCTGTACTCGGCGGCTAACTGAGGCAGAGATCATGGGGGAATATGAGAGGGAAACTGGCCATGTCATCATTGATACTCTTGCCGGGCGGGATCCCTTGGATACTCCTGCAGCCTTAGTTGCGGAACATGGTCCCTTTACCTGGGGCAAATGCCCGGCGGAAGCAGTCCACAGTAGTGCAGTCTTAGAGCAGCTAGCTCTCATGGCCATGGGTACAGCGGCACTAGCACCAACGGCTGATGGTATTCGTCAAGTGCTCCTGGACAAACATTTCTTGCGCAAACATGGCGCGGATGCCTACTACGGGCAAGCTAAGTGAGACAATCTGGGCATTCATGGGGTATGCTCAGAGAGGCTGTGGTGGATGGGGTCCCCAGGCCTACAAGTGACGGATTAGGTGACATGGCGCTGTTGGGTTTTCGGCGGAGGGTCGGATCCTGTGGGAGGCACTGCAAATGACAGAAGAGAACCAGCCGGATTTGGAGAAATTGCTCCAGCGCATGCGACGGATCGAAGGCCAGGCCCGGGGCGTACAGCGCATGCTCGAGGAAGGCCGGGAATGTGAAGAGATTATTCAGCAGTTAGTGGCCATGAGAGCGGCTTTGAGCAAAGCCGCCATGGCCATTATCGGGGAGCACATGGAGATCTGCTTGCTAAGTGAGGGTCAGGACCCCCAGGAAGTGCTGGAAAGGGCCAAAAAGGTCTTTATGCAGTTTTCCTGAAGGCTAGTCGCAAATGATAAAAAGCCCCGGGACAACGTACCCAGGGCCTTTGCTACTTGAACCATACTCATGGCGATTTCAGCCAGGGAGATCAGTCTTTTGCTGTGGATAGGTTCCCTTTCGCCGGGGTACCTCGGGTGGCCACCTCTGGTCTGCGCTTCTCCAAGATGGCTAGGGAAAGCTCGATGACTTCCTCAGCTTCCCTGGGGCTCATGGTGCCCACGGTGACCATATCTTGCTCCCTAATGGTATTCCACACGAAGTTAAAGGCCACAAAGGGTGGTACCCGCCCGGCAGCCATGGGCTTGATGGTCATCACTGGTTTCTTGGCATTCCAGATCACGTTGTTGATCCAATCGATCTCTACCTGCATCAAGAATCCAGCAGCGTTGTAGATTTGGATGTAGGTCTCTACATCGTTGTCGTTGGCATCGGCATAGAGCAGTACCTCGGGCATATGGGCACTGAGGCCGGGGATCATGGCCCGCTCTCTGATCATTTTGGTGTAATCATCTAGCCGTTGAATGGTTCTTTGCCCCTTGTCGATGAGCTGCTCAACTGAAACATGATGGGGCATACAGATATCGGCACCGGCTTGCATCACTTGATCGAGCTTGGAGGCGGCATCCCTCCGGGCTGTTGCGGTGTCTTCCGTGTTAATGATGGGAGTGTCGATCTTGATGCAGCGGACTCCAGTGCGATCCTCCGCTTCTTTGATGGCATCGAGCAACGCGGGGTATTCATGGAGGATGCCCATGATGGTATCCACACCTGCCTGGAAGAAGACCTCTAGGATATCAGCCATGACTTTGCGCTGGAGGATATTCTCTTTGATATATGCGTCTCTGGCCGGGGTCTGATGGCTAAAGCCACAGAACCAGTTAGTGCCAATGATCATGCGGGATACTGAGAGCCCGCCTACGGTGGTGCGGGGGAATTTGCCCATTTCTAAGACTCCTTTCTCATCTTTGTGACTCTATAGCAATATTTCCCCGGGGCTATGCTATATCCTTGTCGTCTAGAAGGGAATTGGCAGTCTCCAGAGTATGAAAGATATGTAGAGATTGATTGGGCAATGGGCGAAAGTGAACTTCCCAGATAAAGGAGAAGTGATGGGCATGATCCGTAGGTCAGAGGAAATGCTACAAGAAATCCGGGAGCAGATGCGGGGAGGCAGTGGCCGAGTAGAGATATTACATGTCTTCCAGCGCCATGAACTTGGGGGCAATGCCCGGTTATGTGCCAAGATAACCTTGCAGCCAGGATGTTCGATAGGGTTTCACAATCATGACGATGAGGAAGAGATATACTATATTATGCGTGGTACTGGGACAGTCAATGATGATGGCCATGAAGCAGTGGTCAAAGCTGGAGATGCAGTCTTGACAGGTGACGGCGCTGGGCACAGTATTGCCAATACTGGCGATGAGCCCTTGGAGATAATGGCCGTCATCCTGCTCTATTAGTGGAGGTGTATACATGCGGGTTGAGTTAGCTTATGGCCGGACGTGGTTGCCGGTGGATCTACCTGATGGTATTACCGATGTGGTAGTACCCAAGTTTGTGGAGGGAGTGGCCGATGAAGCTCATGCATTGAGGGAGGCTTTGCGGAATCCCATAGGTTCTCCGCCGGTCAAGGATTTGGTTAAGTCAGGGGATAAGGTCGCCATCGTGTTTTGTGATGGTACGAGGCCCATGCCCAGTAGTCGAGTATTGCCGGTCTTACTGGAAGAGCTAGAGCAAGTAGCAGGTATCGAGATAGTCTTGATCAATGCCTTGGGGACCCATCGTCGCAATACTGAGGCAGAGCTGAACCAGATTCTAGGAGAGGAAATAGCGAATAAGTATACGATTGTGCAATCCTATTGTGATGAAGATGATGCCTATGAGAAAGTAGGCGTCTTCGCCAACGGCCCAGATGTCAAGCTGCGCCGGGAGTATATTGAAGCAGATGTGCGGATAACGACTGGATTTATTGAGCCCCATTTCTTTGCCGGATTCAGTGGAGGTCCCAAACTGGTCGCTCCGGGAGTAGCTAGCCGTGATACCATCATGCACCTGCACAATCCGGACTTGATTGGGGATCCACGCTCAGTTTGGGGGCTATCTTACCGAGAGAACAATCCCCTGTCACAGACGGTTCTAGAAGTAGCGAAGATGTGCCCACCCCATTTCAGTCTGAATGTGGCCCTAAACAAGCATCATGATATCACTGGGGTGTTTGCTGGGGATTTGGAAAAGGCACACCAAGTGGGGATTGAATTTGTCCGGGGAACAGCCATGCAGGCTGTGCCTGAGCCCTATGACATAGTGATCACGACAAACAGTGGCTATCCCTTGGATCAGAATCTTTACCAGACTGTGAAAGGTCTGTCGGCTGCTGCCAAGATTGTCAAAGATGGTGGGGTAATCATCGCGGCTGCGGAATGCAGTGATGGGTATCCTGACCATGGCAACTATAGGGAAATGCTAACTGAGTCCCACTCAATGGCTTGTTTCCTGCAGAATATGCGGGAAGAGCGGTTCGATGTCACCGACCGGTGGCAGGTACAGGTGCAAGCTATGGTTCACCAAAAGGCCAATGTCTACCTGCATACCTCTGGACTAACTGATGCAGAGGTGGAAGGTGCCCACATTCGCCCTTGTCACGATATTGGCGCTTTGGTTAGCAAGCTGGTGGCAGAACGGGGCCCTGATGTGAGGATTTGCGTGCTACCGGAAGGTCCCCAAACGATTCCGTATGTCAAAGGGGAATAGGTAGAGGACACTAACCATGTAGAGTAACGTGACGGGAGGTTTGGCCTAGTGCTAGGCCTCCCTTCCCATCTCCGTTCAAATGACGTTTATCCAGCTATCCATGGGGGTATATCTATAATAAGTAAAATCACGGCTATCCTGGATGTCTCCTTGTGTTCTACACAATCGCAAATTGAAAAGCTCTCAGTATTATTTGCCTGGAGTACTTGGATGCAAGTTCAGTGGATGTGAACCATGGCAGCCGAGTTCAAGGGAGGCAAGTGATATGGACCGAACAAGTTGCGATCTAGGAACTTTAAGGCGGCAGCTGGGGATGGTTCGGGAGAGACTGCATGAAGCATTGGATGCAGCTGGTGGCAATCTGAACGATGAACGAGTGCAGCAGGCAGCTATGGAGTTTGATGACGTTCTAGTAGCCTATATGGCTGCTAGGGCAGTTGGGCAGGATGGGGAGAAAGCTCTTCAGAACGTTGGTTCTAGGCGTGGGCTTTAGTAGATAACCTGAAGGCCAAGAAGAACGGGCACCGTTGCCAGGGAGGCGGCGGTGCCCGTTGTCTATGGATTCGCTAATGCTATCAGAAGCTGATTTGCACTTTTCGCTATCCCATGATCTCCCAAAGGGGCTTGAGGCGCTGTTTGCCCCGAGATCCCAGGATGATGGGCGTAATCCCCGCTATCTCACAGAGGTAATTTAGAGCATCTACCCTGTCTCCCGTTACTCCTAGGACGTGGTTGGAGGGGAATACGTTGAGAAATTCTTCAAAGGTGCCGTCGATCTTAGCATGGACATGGGGCCATGTGGGATCGGTCTGCGCGTTGAGAGCCTTTCTTTCTGCCTCAGGCAGATCCACCGATTCGCCATGCATGATGGCCATGTAGAGTTTGTCGTTGTCCCAGAGGCCTAATCGGGCAAACGTCAGCTCCCCGGGGGCTGCATTGAATTCCACTGATGCCCCACCGGCTTTGAAGTAGAACTCCATGGCGGGATGGAAGGTAATCTTTTTGAAGTTCTCCCTGGGATCCATACTGTAGGAAGCATAGTAACTAGAATGGTTGCCGGAGTTGCACCAATCCCAGAGGTCTTTGTCTGGATGATACAGTCGTACGTCCATAAACAGCGAGGGCAGGCCACCGCTGACATATTTGAGCATCTGCATGGTCACAGCTCCATAGGAGTCAGCCTCAGTGGCACAGGCTGTCGGCTCTTTGGGACCGTTCCAGTCATAGGGATCGTTCATAAGCATTTCAGCCACATCACCTAGACAGACATGCTCGGTGAGTTCCCGTTGGCCCTTAAGGCCACAGAAATCGAAGCCTTTCTCTTCGTTAACCATACGCATGGCTAGATAAAGTCGAAGCTGGGTTTTCAGGGTTTCCGGTGTCAGCATATGGCCATCAAACAGCAAGCGGGGTCCTAGTAGATCTTTGAGCCACTGGAAGCCTTTTTCTACTTCTGCTTCGTCGACATCTTGCTCCATTCTCTTGACTAGGAGTAACTGGTCAATCTGGCGTCCTGTTGTCCCTAGATTGGTGATGGTGGGGGTGAGGTGAAAATACCCAGTCTCCATACCCATGGAATGGCCACCATAGATGCCATAGACTTCATTTTGCATGGTGGTATAGGTTTGGCTGGCCCTAAGCCAGTCCATGACCTTGGCTACAGTCTTGGGATCATTCATATCGCCCACGATACGGTGGGTGCGGAGTCCCGTCTGGCGCAAGGCTCCATCGGTGGCTAGAAGTCCCACATTACCAGGGTATTTGCCGTTATTGTTTGAGAGACTGAGTATCGGCATGTCTCTACCCACTGAATTCAAGAAAGGCCAGACCATAAAGGGGAAATTCCATACGTTGTAGCACATGACGATCTGTTTGACGTTGGCTCGGGATAGCTCTTCTCCGACTTTCTGAGCTGTCCGTACACTGTGAATGGTTTCTGAACCTACTACCACTTGGGGAGCTGTACCGTCGACATTCTTTAGATTCTGGCGGATGATGTCAGCCCACTGGTTGACAGCTCGCGTATTCTCCTCATGACTGAGAGTATACACATGCTCCCGCTCGTCGTCCATGAGCACTATGCCAATTGGTGTTGAGCGCATAAAGATACCTCCCTGATATTTAGTCTCGCACTGGTAGATCATTTCCAAATCTCCAAGAACTACCTATGCTTTTGCTTCTCTGCATCGATGTGTTTTCCTGTCTATTTGGTGAAAGAAGTCTTCTGGTGTGATTCCAAGAGAGCAGTTAGTTCTGCCCCTTGATTGAGGCTGGGGTCATCTAGCACTTTTTCCAGTAGCCATTCCAGGGCTATACCGATCTGGGGACCGGGAGCGATGTCTAGAATATCCATGACTTCACGTCCTCCTATGGCCAAATCTGATACAGATAGGGCGGCATCACTATCTATGATCTCTGCAAGGCGATTCCGCAGAGTCTGCCAATGGGCCCAGCCAGCATATGTTGTCTGTTTGCCCAGGGCGATGATATCTGAGCGGCGCACTTCCATGAGATCCAGGACATGATCTTTGCCGACTTTGCGAATAAATCGGCGAAGGGCCTTATCGGTGGAATGGGCATGGACAGGGAACATGTGCCATCGTACCAAGAGGGCCACTTTGTCAGTAAATTGCTTGCTGTAGCGTAGTCTAGTCAATATGACTCTGGCTAGTTTGCCTCCTTCAATATCATGTCCATAGAAATGAATGCCACTGGCATCTTCCATGCGGGTCACGGGTTTGGCCACATCATGGAGTAGGGCTGCCCAGCGTAGGTCCAGGCGGGGGAGGGAGTTGTCTAATGCCTGGAGCGAGTGGTCCAAAACGTCAAAGCGGTGAAAGCTGCCTTGGGTTATTCCCTGACCCCGGGTCAACTCAGGAATGATCTCCTGCAGGAGGCCAGTCCTATGCATGAGCAACAGTATATGCCCTGGCGAGGGTGCCAGCAGGAGTTTGCTGAGCTCGTCACGGATGCGCTCAGGGCTAATGTTTTTGATAAGGGGTGGTTCGATGGCGGCAATGGTTCTCCGGTGGGGGCGAAACTCCAAGGTAGCCAAGAAGCGGAAAAATCGCAGCATTCGCAGAGCATCTTCTCGAAAGCGTTCTTGGGGCTCACCTACAGTGCGAAGCAAACGCCGCCGAATATCCCGGCGACCGCCATGGGGGTCGATGAATTGCTGGGTTTCAGGCTCGTATGCAATGGCGTTGACGGTAAAGTCTCGCCGCTCAAGATCCTCTTCAATACTCTTTGAGAATGAGACTTCTTCCGGGCGGCGGCCATCCAGGTAGATGCCTTCAGAGCGAAAGGTTGTGACCTCCACACGCAGTGCTTCCTTGATCACTGTTATAGTGCCATATTTGATGCCGGTGGGGATGGTCTTTGGGAAAAGCGATAGCACCTGGGTGGGAAGGGCATCGGTGGCCACATCCCAATCTCCAGGCGCTTGGCCTTGAAGGCTGTCCCGGACCGCTCCACCCACGATATATGCTTGATAGTCGTGGGCTCTTAGGGTGGTGCAGATCTCCAGGACAGCCTGGGGAATATGTTTCTGGATACTACTCGAAGCTCGCAACATGTGGCATCCCTGCTTTATTTCTCCACAAGATTCATGTCTGATCCATAGACCAAGATGGGTGGCGCCGATAGTCCATGCCTCGCTGTACCTTCCGGTGTGCTGATGAATTTCTCCATCTCGAAATCCAGTCGCTCCACACCTGTTATCTTCGGTGTAGATAGCTTGATGACTAGGCCTCTCCATCCATAGGAGTAGTTGTAGTAGTCTTCAGGGTCCTCCATCTCACTGAAAGGCGGCTTCTTTGCCTTATCTAGGGCACCTCTATAGACCTTATCTATCTTTAGCTTACCCGCATAATCGCCTAATGTATAGGTCTTGCCTACACTGATATAGATTTCGCTATCTATACCCAGGTCCGGATCGGGGGTCTCTAGATAGACAAGGGCGTCCCGGCCGGCAGGTACTAGGTATCTTTCCACGCTATAGTGATCGGTTGCCGGATGCATGCCAATAATCTGGGTGGCAGACACTTGCCTGCCGGTTTCATCGAAGAGATAGATGGTATCAGCCGGTCTATAGCCAGACTGGCTATCATCAGTGACCCTGGGGTATGTGCTAACCAAAATAGTCTTGGGAGGCACATCCACCAGAAACTCCTGGACAATACGCCTGCCTAGCCGGTAATACCCAAAGGCAGCAGTGAGCTCTTCATATGATGAAGAGGTATTGGCAATGGCTAGTTGTACCCTGCCTTGGTGCTCCCAGGCGATGGCCTCGGGGCCAGTGGCAACCGAAGCGGGTAGTTTTGCATGGGCAGTGGTGATGGACGATAGGCACAATGAAGTGAGAACAACTAGAGTCAATAAAGGCTTCTGTCTCAGCATAAGTTCACCTACTCTCTAATAGACATATTTGAAGATCACTGGATCCCCGTTTCCTGGCCACAGATCAACGTTCTGTATTTTGTTGCTTTCTCTAGCATGCTTGTCTACCAGGGGGGCCACGAAGTTGCACAGTTCACTGGCGGTGATGACTCCGTCACGATTTAGGTCCGCTTTGTTCTGACCTAGGCCTATCTCTGCATAATAAGTGAATAGGCCTTGATCTGCCTCGTCAAACACATAGGATTCCTCCTCAGGGCGAGATGATGATATGACGGTATACCCAGTTTTCATGAAGGCTTTCGGCAGCAGTGTTATCTCACGAGTCTTGCCATCAGCAAAGGACCCGCTGTTACATGCGTCCAGTATTAGGGTTACGTCTGATACGGGGATCCCCCTATTCGCAAACTGGAGGTCGATATATTCACGTAGCTCTAGATCTCCAAGGAAATCGTCATAGAGGACTATCGCATCAAAACGATGGTAAGTATCCTCCCAATCCCCGCCCACGCCGTGACCTGAGAAGTAGATGACAAGGTAGTCGTTCTCCTCCATTTGGTTTATGAGCTGTCCCAGTTGCGTGTATACGCTAGATATCCTTGCTTGAGAGTTCACCAATTCTTTGAGATTGCCTATCTTGAGGCTGTTGTCAGCAAGAAAGGCGTTTCGCATAGCGGCTACATCCCTTGGGGCGGATGTTAGTCGGATCGGCTCCTCATAACCATATTCAGTCCAGAAATCTGTCTCACCATGCTCACCTACACCTATCAGCAGGTAGTAGCCTTTGCCGCTCAGGGCAACGTCATCCTGCAGAGGTTTGGCTATGCCATCCTCAATAATCATCCGCCTAGAATATGCTTCCTTATACCAAGGGTGAGTGATGGTGATTGTCTGCTCGCCTATTGGTATCCCATCCAAGACGAAACGGCCGTAGGTATCGGTCGTAGCTGTTCGGGTAGTTCCTGTGGATTTGACAATTGCTCCAGGCAATCGTTCATATTCTGATTCATCCCCAGGTTGGATTTCGAGGGCTTTCACAACGAGTTGTCCCTTTGTGGAATCGGTGATATCTGTCCTTGGGGCATAGACATATCCGATGACGCCTCCGGTCGGTATGCGCCCACCTCCAAAACACCCTGCCATCGCCACCATCATGCCTAGCAGCACGGCAAGCAAAGTCCACCTATTCTTTTTCATGAAAATCGCCTCCATTTTCGCTCTCGCTCTCGGTCTCTATCAAAGCATAACATTCTTTGTGAAATCTCAAGCAGTCTCCATAGCCTAAATTCCACGTTATGGGGTCTTTTCCCTGGTATGTCCATATGCGGCAATGTACCTGTTTATGAATTGCTGCATGGTTAAAAAGGCCTGTTTTAGGCCTTCACGACAGTCAATATAGGATAAGTCTGGTTGAATGGAGAATGCAAATGAAGTAGGGGGGTGGCTATATGTCTAGACCAATGCGATTTCTCCATGCAGCAGATATACATTTGGGCACACCTGTACAGGGTTTCTCCGGTGCGGCTAAGCATGTTGAGGCAAAGCTAAGGGAAGCCAGCTTTTTGGCTTGGGAGCGGATCTGTGATGCTGCTCTAGCCTATGAAGTGGATTTTGTCCTAGTGGCCGGTGATCTATATCACAGGGAGGCCCGTACTGTACAGGCTGCCCGGTTCTTGCGGTTGC
>DAIQRD010000133.1:0-5778 GCA_036786445.1 Bacillota bacterium | reverse complement strand
CGGATCGAGGAGAGTGGACAATAGCTGCCGCGAGGCCAGCAAGATCCCAGGGCTCCAGTTCTTTGATGAGACCGCCGGCGATTAACTCAGTAATCAGGATCTCCTGTACATAGATCCTGCGGCAGATTCTACCCCGGGAAAGCAAGCGTGTCCCATCTACGTAACCAAGGAGTTGTAGCATGGCCCATTTGGCGTTGAAATCTGCCATGAGTCCTCTAAAAGTTCGGCTTTGGCTAGATTCTCTTGGGGATTTTGATCTATCTTGAAAACTTGCCAGTGTCCTAGCTAGCAAAGTTTCGATCTCATTGGCTGTAAAACGGCCCAGCAGGTTCACCACCAGATTAAATGAAATGTTGATGCGGCTGTGAATGGGTTCTAGATCATCTTCATTCCAAACCGGTAGTTGGTCTGGCTTCACATGGTCTATCCTGGAGATGACTGTGCCTTGTCGGTCCCGTCCTCGGCGACCTGCCCTACCAGCCATTTGGAAATACTCCTGCTGTGTCAGCGACCGGAGTCCCTCGCCGTCATGTTTGGCCAGAGTATCGAAACACACAGTTCTCACAGGCATATTCACCCCCACTGCAAATGTCTCAGTGGCATAGATTACCTTTAGTAATCGCCTTTCTAGCAGGTTTTCCGTGATCTCTCGCACAAAGGGCAGGAGTCCTGCATGATGGACTCCGATCCCCCTCAAGAGTTGCCGTTCCCAGGTTTTGTATTTGGGAATGTCTTGGGTGGTCAACTCTGCCGCACTCAATGCACGGCGGAGAGTCACCCGAACTGCTTCCTTGTCCTGGGGGGAGAGATAATTGGCGAAAGACGCCAATTCCTTGGCCTTAGCCTCACATCCGTCTCGACTGAACACAAAGTAGAGGCAGGGGAACAACCTGTTTCTAGCTACATAGCTCACCAGATCTAGGTGGTTTGTAGTTTCTCTAGGCTGTCGCTTTTGTTGGCCACTTCGGGGGTGCCCTAAGGAGATCTCTCGGGGACCTAGAGTCCCGGCCTTTGTGTCAGCTCCTATGGATGGCGCCTCCACCATTGCTTGGAAGAAATCCTGGCGTTCTACTGCTTGGGAGTGGCTATTGAAATACATGTGGCGCAAGGGCACAGCCCTCTCCTGGTGATGAACAATAGCTACAGGCTGATGTATATCCTCAACCCAGGCCCCGATCTCTTTAACATTGGGAATAGTGGCAGACAGCCCGAGAATATGAATGTTCTCGGGCAGAAAAAGAATGGCCTCCTCCCAGACGGTTCCCCGTTCGGGGTGATCTAGATAATGGATCTCGTCAAATACAGCCCAGCTTGTGCCAGCAAGGCGTTCATCTTCCCCCAGCAGCATGTTACGGAGAATCTCAGTGGTCATTACTACCACAGGGGCCTCCTGGTGGTGAGAGACATCCCCTGTGACGATACCGATATTTTGCCTCCCGTGTTGACGCATGAATTCTCTATACTTCTGATTCACCAATGCCTTGACGGGGGCAGTATAGACTAATCTTTCACCGGCATCAACCACTTTTTCCACCAGGAAATCTGCAATGAGGGTCTTGCCAGTGCCCGTGGGAGCCGAGACAAGGGTGGAAATATCACGTTGCAGGTACCAGATAGCTTGTTGTTGAAAGTCATCTAAGATCAACCCTTTGTACTTATGGGGTATGGTATTGTGTCGCTGCCGTTTTCTAGCGGCCACAGTCCTCGCTCCTATCTTTGGTCGGGTTATCTCTAGGTTACCTCTATCTTACCAGAAAAACAGCCGGCAACGCAGTCCGTTGCCAATTTCACGTCATAGGTGGTATGTTAAGCCTATGATTAGAAATGGAGAGGTGGATTCTTGTGTCCAAGACAAGCAATTTGCGTTTTCTCGTGATCGTAGCTCTATTTATTGCCCTAGTTGCCCTCGCTACTATGGTAATCAATATCCCCATGGTGGCTACTCAGGGTTTTATCAACGTGGGTGATACTGTGATTTTCTTGAGTGCGCTCCTAATGGGCCCTCGAGTGGGGGCTTTGGCCGGAGGCTTAGGTTCGGCATTAGCTGATGTCTTGCTGGGCTATGGCCACTGGGCGCCGTGGACTTTGGTGATCAAAGCCATTGAAGGCTGTCTTGCTGCTCTGTTAGGCTACCACGCCTATAGGCAAAGAGAGCAAATCAGCTTCCGGGTGGTGGGGGCTTTGGTAGTAGCAGCCCTTTGGATGGTGTTAGGTTACTATGTGGTCAGCGGATTCATCGTGGGATTTACACCTGCATTGGGTAGCGTTCCGGGAAATCTGATTCAGGGCTTGGGTAGTGTGGGTTTGGCACTGCCACTACTACATGCTTTCCGGAATCTGCGGTTATAGAGCTTCCAGGAAGGAAGTCAAATGCCTTTGCAGAAGTTTCTAAGAGATCTCTTGCTAGAAGAAGTTCTCTGGAGCGACGTGAAAGGGGAAAGGCATTGTGAGGGAAGCAGGGAAGGTGCGCAAAACAGCCACAGTGTTGGTGTTTTTGGCCGCAGCACTTGTGTTAACACAGAACTGGGTTTTTGCCGAAGCAGACCAGTCAGTGGATGTCCTGGTTATTACCGCTGACAGAGCCCTAGAATTGGCCGAAGAGCACAACCTCTCGTTAACCGCTGCCCGCTTAGACTTGGAGCACGCCGAAAAGCAGCTAACTAAAGCCCAAGCCGATGCAGCTATAGCTCCATCGCCGGTAGCGTTGCGTCAAGCAGAAATTGCTTTGGAGACCCAGAAATTACTACTGGAGCAGACTCGCCGGCAAGTGGAATTACAGGTGCAAAATGCTTACTTTGGGATTACCAGCAAGATGCAGCAAAGGGCTGTGGCGGCTAAGGATTTGGAGCAAGTAGAAGAGCAACTACGGATTATTACGGCTAAGTATGGGGAAGGCTTGGCCACCAAGCTGGATCTTTTCAATGCGGAGAAAAGTGTTCTACAGGCCAGCAGTTCCTTGGAAGCGGCCCAGGCAGAGGAAGAGCTTGGTTTACTGGAACTCAAGCGAGTCCTGGGGCTGTCGTATATAGAAGACGTGAGTGTGGAGCCTTCTGATGCACAGATTGAGCCCATCAATCTTGGCGCTGATCAAGTTGTGGAAAAAGTCTTGAAGCATAACCTGGAGCTCACCCGCTTGCAGTGGACTCTGGAAATCAACCAGATGCAGGAAGAGAGTGCAAAAAACGATTACACTGCTCCTCTGATCAGGGAGATCTATACCAACCGGCGGATGAAGGCTGAACTTGACCTTAAAGAAGCGACTCGCTCCGCCTACCTCCAGGCCAAGCAGGCATGGAATAGCCTGAGGCAAGCAGAGGGCAAGGTGGCTCTAGCAGAGAAAGAGCTGGAGGCGGCAGAGGAAAACTATTGGATCACTAAGACCCGTTTCGATGGTGGCTTAGAGATTCCCAATAATCTGCTGCGTGCACAGATCGGCCTTACTTCAGCCCAATACTCCGTTGTAACTTCCAGGTTTGAGTATAATCTGGCCCGGATTCGGCTGTCAAACCTAATGGGTGAATAGGGATAAGGGAAGTGGCAATATGATCGTTTCTCAAAGTAGACCTGCGTTGTTGGCGTGTTTGATCTCTTGCCTGATGGTTGGGGTGTTCTGTGCACAGCCAGTCCTTGCCAAGGATGATGTGCTAGACAAGACTGGGGTGCTGCATACTTACACCTTAGAAGAGGTGGTCTTGGCGGGCCTAAGGCAAAACCCGTCGCTCAGGTTGGCCAACTTACAAGTCAGCCAAGCCCAAGCAAGGTTGCAGGCTGAACAAGGTGCAACCGAGTTGCAAGGTTTTGTTGGCCCCTTATTGGGCGCCGGTTCCTTGAAGAGGCTGGAATGGGCGGAAGAACCTGTAAAGGCTGTGAACAAGGATCTCTGGGACAGCGCTGCTGACGAGATCGCCTGGGAAGGTGGCATGCGGGTTGGCTTTAGCAAGTTTATTTCCAATGGAGGGGAATTCGTTCTAAGTTTAGAGTGGGGTGCTGCCGGTGGACTAGATGACGGTCTCTTAGGAGAGGATGTATACACATCTAGCCTAAGCAGCGAGATGGTCTGGACACAGCCCCTGTTACGGCATCCGGACTTGACTAACCCATGGTGGGGCATTAAGGTGGCCAGTGATGCACACGATAAGACCAAACTAGCTAGAGAAAGCGCTACCCAGGATGCGATTGTGAAGGTGACGGAGCTCTTTTTTGAGACTGTTGAGGCCCAAGAACAGCTAGATGTCGCCCTCCAGGCGCTTGAGGCGATTCAGGAGCAAACTCGTGTCATTGAAGGCAAAGTTAGTCGAGGCATGGGAGGTCCCTTAGACCTGAGGGCGGCGGAAATAGAAATGGCTACAGCCCGTCATGCTGTAGCACAAAGTCGGCGCCGGTTGGATTTGGCCAGACGTCAGCTGTCCCAGGCCACAGGGCTGAGCCTAGGTGGCATGAGTCGCCTATTACCACCACCACCTGTCACTTTCAATACATCCCTGGATGTTACCATGAGCAAAGCCCTAAGCGATAGTACTCAACTGCGGGTCCAAGCAATTGAACTGGATGCAGCCCGGCGGGCCTGGAGAAAAGCCCAGCAGGAATCCAAACCCCGCTTCGATACAAGCCTATCTGTGAATCATACGGGCGCTTGGCGTGTGGGCTTAGATGTCACTTGGTCCTTCTGGGATGGCCATGCAGCCAAAAAACGTGGGGAAGCGGCAGCTTTGGAGCTACAGAAATCCATGGCACAGCTGGAAAGGTTGACAGAAGATACGAAACTAGCTGTCCGCAGAGAATACTATGAATATCTTGATAGCGAGGAGCAGATGGAGTTAGCAGAGCTGCGTCTAGCACGGGTGGAAGAATCGCTAGAAACAACCCGGCGGCGCTATGGTTTGCGGATGGCAACAGAGCTAGAAATGATGAATGCCCTAAATCAGTTGCGAGAAGCTAAGGCGGAGCAGGCAGCTGCTTCATACCTCCGAACTTCAGCTGCAATTCGGTTGTTGACCCGAACTGATCAGCTGATTCGGGTATTCCCCAACATGATTTGGGGACAGGGGGATTAGGTGAGTTTTGCAGAGGGACTCAGGCATGGGTGATGGAGATAGATTTTATATGGGTGTCGCACTGCAGGAGGCTCATCAAGCCTATTTGTTGGGAGAAGTACCCATTGGTGCTGTAGTAGTGCGAAATCAGGAGGTCATCGGCCGGGGCCACAACATGCGGGAAACGTGGAAGGATCCCACTGCCCATGCGGAGATTATAGCCATTAAAGAAGCATGCCGACGGGTGGGTGGATGGCGGTTGACGGAGAGTACCCTCTATGTTACAATAGAGCCCTGCCCCATGTGTGCTGGAGCTATCGTTTTGGCTCGGTTACCTCGACTGGTTTATGGGGCTCGGGATCCAAAAGGCGGCGCAGTTGACTCTTTGTTTGATTTGGTTCGGCGGGAAGAACTCAACCACAGGGTAGAAGTAGCCGCAGGTATTTTGGAAGAGGAATGTCGGGCTATTATCCAGAAGTTTTTCCGGGAGCTGCGCAGTTAGATTAGTAGCGACGGGAGAGGTGACGGAGCGGTTGAACGTGGCGGTCTCGAAAACCGTTGGGCGCGCAAGTGTCCCGTGGGTTCGAATCCCACCCTCTCCGCCATATATCGGGTAATCAACTGAATTTTGCAGTAGCATAGCTTCATGGGTGTGGAGAGGTGCTGGAGTGGACGAACAGGCTGCACTGGAAATGCAGTGTAGGGGTGACTCTACCGTGGGTTCGAATCCCACCCTCTCCGCCAG
>DAIQRD010000132.1:0-5793 GCA_036786445.1 Bacillota bacterium | reverse complement strand
GGCCAGATGGGCATGTTGGATCCTGAAATAAGAGCCATATATCGCGGCGCCCGAGTCTGTGGCACCGCGGTGACTGTCGAGTGCCATGTAGGCGATAATTTGATGCTTCACAAAGCGGTGACCGTAGCAGGACCTGGTGATATATTGGTGGCAACTATCGGTGAACACACCAAGGCTGGTGCCTGGGGTGAAATACTGGTTACGGCTGCCGAAGCACGGGGTATCGGCGGCTTAGTGATCGATGGCGCAGTCAGGGATGCTGAGGCTATCGAAGCCCACCAGTTTCCAGTTTTCGCCCGGGGGCTGTGTATTGGTGCCACCATGAAACGAAATATCGGTCGGATCAACCACCCCCTTGTGTGTGGCAATGCCTTGGTTGAGCCTGGTGATCTCGTCATCGGTGATCGAGATGGTGTTGTGGTGGTTCCCATAGAAAAGGCCCAGGAGATCCTCGCCAATGCTTTAGCCCGGGAAGCTAGGGAAGCCATCCTCATGGAGAAGCTACGACAACAGGTTACCACGCTGGAACTGCTGGGCCTAGAGCGGATCTTGGCTGAATTGGGCCTTACTGAGGAGGCCAGAGATCAAGGATGAAGGGGGTCAGGCCACGTGAGTGCGGCGAAAAATTCAGGTGATACTGCTCAGTATAGGTATACACCCGGGGAGTTGACGGCTTTCTCCAATGCCGTGCTTGCAGAGCTAGCGGTGCCCGCTAGTGACGCTTCGGAGGTAAGTCATTGCCTGATAGGCGCAAATCTCAAGGGGTTTGACTCCCATGGTATTGTGCGCCTACCAGTGTATGTCAGAAGGCTGCAAGCTGGGGTGGTGAAAGCTCGGCCAGAACTGCAAATAGTGCAGAGCACAGGGCCTAGCATGGTCATCGATGGAGATAATGGATTGGGTCCTGTCACTGGAGTGTTTGCCATGGAGCAAGCCATAGCTGCTGCCAAGGAGTGGGGGATTGGTTTTGCTACGGTAAAGCGAAGTAATCACTTCGGGGCGGCAGGTTACTATCTAGAAAAGGCAGTGGCCAGAGAGTGTATAGGTCTTGCAGCCTCCAATGCACCTCCCAACATGGCACCTTGGGGAGGTAGCCAGAGGTTCTTGGGCACAAATCCCTTTGCCATTGGGATACCCATCAAAGGGCAAGAGCCCCTGATTGTAGATATGGCCACCAGCGTAGTGGCTAGGGGTAAGATTATTTTGGCCGCGCAGCAAGGCCAATCCATTCCTGAGCATTGGGCCATGGATCCCAAGGGATATCCCACCACTGATCCTGGGCAAGCCCTTTTGGGAGCAGTACTGCCCTTTGGTGGACCCAAGGGTGCTGCCCTATCTCTCGTCATAGATGTTCTGTGTGGTGTGTTATCGGGGGCAGCGTATGGCCGCCATCTCAATACTTTGGAGGATCTGACGAGTGAGCAGAATCTGGGGCACTGTTTCGCGGCCGTGGAAGTCAGGAGCTTCATGGACATTGGTACCTTCAGCCAGCGAGTGGTTGATTTGATTCACCAGCTAAAAGCTACTCCTTTGGCCCCGGGATTCAGCGAAATCCTAGCTCCAGGGGAGCTGGAGCAGCGGAGTATGGAAAAGCGCAAAGCTGAGGGGATTATCCTTACGGAGGATGTAGTCAATCAACTGGAAGGTTTAGGTGGGGCCGTGGGTGTGAGGCTGCCCATCGGTGAGCTGGTGAGCTAGGAAGGGAGGCAGAGAGTATTGGACGGGAGTCAGCAGTTTCTCTTTCCACCATTGCCTGTTGAGATCGTGTTCGGATATGGGACCGTAGGCCAGTTGCCGACTAAGTTGCAAGAGCAGGGGGTCTTGCGGCCCATTATTATCACTGATGGAGGGATTGAGAAAGCCGGTATTCTGGGAACTGTCATGGAAGTCTTGAAGAAGGCCAGCATTCCCGTGATTGCTTTTACTGAGGTACCCCAGGATTCTAGTACCATCTCTATCGCAAATGCTCTAGCAGCACTAGATGAAGGCGATTGTGATGGAGTCATTGGTCTAGGTGGAGGTAGCGTCATAGATACTGCCAAGGCAGTTGCCATTAGCAGGACTAATCCAGGCAATATAACTGCCTATGCCGGGCTGAATAAGGTGAAGCAGCCTCCCCTGCCGGTCATCGCTATCCCCACTACAGCGGGTACAGGTAGTGAAGTGAGCTGCTGGTTGGTTTTTACTGATGATGCCAGTGAACTCAAGATGGGGGTAGGTGGCTATTTGGTGTTTCCCAGAGTTGCTATCGGTGATCCTGATCTCACCGTGAGCTTGCCACCCTCCTTGACGGCATCCACGGGAATGGATGCTCTAACCCATGCCATAGAGTCGTACACCAATAACAGCTATCAACCGATTTCTGACATTCTAGCACTGAGGGCCATGGAACTGATTGGTCAATATCTGCGGCCGGCAGCGACCAATGGAAAAGATCGCGAGGCTCGCTATGGGATGTTGTTGGGTAGTATGTTAGCTGGTATTGCCATGAATCCAACACGCTTAGGGATTGCCCATGCCCTGGCCATGCCTTTGGGTAGTTGGGATTTGAAAATACCCCACGGGATAGCTAATGGGATACTGCTACCCCATGTAATGGAGTTTAACATGGTAGCTAATCTTGAGCGCTTCGCCAAAGTAACCGGGGCGCTGGGTGAGTGTACGCGAGGGCTCAGCCAGCGGATGGCAGCGAAGAAATCCGTCACAGTGGTTAAGCAGCTCCTGGAGGATATTGGGCTCTGTGAAGGTTTAGGTGCCCATAGCTTGACTGAAGCTAGGATACCTTCGGTGGTGGCAGAAGCGATGAAGAGTGGCAACATTGCGGTGAACACTCGCCAAGCTACAGAAAGTGACGTCAAGGCTATTTGCAGAGCGGCTTTATAGGGTTTTGATTGGAGGGAGATGTTCATGGAGCAGTACCGCAATTACATTAACGGAAAATGGCGGACTCCCAGTACTGGTGTATACGTGCCTAACATCAACCCCGCGGATCCCGATGAGGTATTGGGGATGTTTCCCCAATCTGGCGGGATTGATGTAGATCAAGCCATATCTGCTGCTTTGGCAGCTAGTTGTGAATGGCAGCGAGTACCGGGCCCTGAGCGGGGCAAGCTTTTACTGAGGTTTGCTGATCTCTTGGACCAGCATGCCGCACCCCTGGGTAAGATCCTGACCAAGGAACAGGGGAAAGTGCTGAAGGAATCGGCGGGAGAGGTGAAAAGGGCGGCGGTGGAGGCCCGGTTCATGGCTGGGGAAGCCAGTCGGCTATCGGGGGAGACGCTGCCCAGTGAGGTGCAGGGTGTGTGGGTACAGGTGATCAGGGAGTCTTTGGGAGTGATTGGAGCCATTAGTCCTTGGAATTTCCCTGTTGTTACTCCGGTGCGCAAGATAGCGCCGGCCCTGGCTTGCGGGAATACAGTTGTCTTCAAGCCCGCATCAGATACCCCTTGGACCGCGGTTTATCTGATGGAACTGCTCATTGAGGCAGGTCTGCCTCCTGGCGTAGTGAACCTAGTGATGGGATCTGGTTCCGTGGTGGGGCAGCACCTATCCGAGTCGTCGGCAGTCAATGGGATTACGTTTACTGGATCAACTGCCACGGGTCGCAGGATCTATACCGCCGCAGCTCAGCACTTGGGAAGGGTACAATTGGAGCTAGGCGGGAAGAATGCCGCAGTGGTGATGGATGCTCCCAATCTGGAGGAGGCAGCCAAGGAGATAGTGGCAGCAGCCTTTGCCGCCAGTGGCCAGCGCTGCACTGCTATTAGTCGGGTGATTGTGAGCAAGGCGGAGGCAGGGCGGTTGACAGATATAATCGTGGAATTGGTAAGGCAGATCAAGGTTGGGGATGGTCTATCTAGCGATACCACCATGGGGCCGTTGATTAGTCACGCCCGGCTCGAGACAGCGGAGGAATTTGTGAGGAATGCAGAGAATTCTGGAGCCAGGATCTTAACAGGGGGCAAGCGCCTGACTGAACTGGGCAAGGGGTTTTTCTATGCACCCACAGTGCTCCGTGGAGTAAAGCCTGATTCACCGGTAGCCAGGGAGGAGATCTTCGGTCCTGTGCTGCCCATAATCTCAGTAGAGTCTATAGAAGAAGCTGTTACAATCTGTAATGACACATCCTATGGGTTAGCTGCCAGCGTGTTTACTAGGGATATAGACAAGGCTATGGAGTTTGCCGGAGAAATCCAGGCTGGCATGATTCATCTCAATCATGGTACTGCCAGTCAAGCCCATGTGCCGTTTGGTGGGGTGAAGGCCAGTGGCCAGGGTGCCTTCTCCATCGGAAGTACTGCCAAGGATTTCTATATGACGAATAAAGTCATCTACCTCAGAGTCAGTTAGTAACAGGAAAAATGAGATAAGATAGAGCTAGGCGAGATCAAATACCAAGGGGGGCCGTGTTCCGTTCTCCTTGGTGCATTAGGAGGTATAGTTGTATGAGGCATTTTTCCGGTGGCAATGTAAAAAGAAGTATCATCGTGGCTCTAGATTCTGGAGAGGATCTCCTAGAATCCATCAATGCAGTGATCGCCAATGAAGGCATTGAGAATGGTGTGGTAGTCTCGGGAGTGGGAAGCTTGTCCAAGGCGAGATATCATATTGTGGAGCCCGGTGATGAAAAGCCTTGGAAGGATAGGTTCATTGAGAAGAGCGGTGCCATTGAGATCAAGTCCATATCTGGGATAGTCGCCAATGGAGAGGCCCATTTGCATATATCCATGTCCCAAGCTGACCAGGGATTTGGCGGACATCTGGAGGATGGGTGCAAAGTGCTGACACTGGCTGAGATTGTGATACTGGAGCTATCTGGGAAGATGGAGCGGTTGGTAGGGGATGAAGGGTATGGGCGGTTGCATTCGGTGTAGGGAAGAAGGTTGTTATGCAAAATGACAGAATGGCGATGGATGTGGGAGTGCTCATTCTAGGATGTGTTTTAGGCAGGCCCATCAGGTGCCAACTTTACTGCGGCGCGTGATGGGCCCTCAAAGTGTTCTGTCGAAGGGTTCTATCTTTGCTGCTTATATACAACCTTCCCTTCCCTAATGATTTTGGTCACAAAGGCTAGATCAAACTCGCTCTGTTGCTGTGCCGTCGGCATACGCTCCGGCCCTATAAGCCAGAGTTTAGCCAATTCGACTAGTGCCCAAAGGGTCTCTGCCTTACTTCTTGGGTTTGGCCTTGAGGGTATGAGCGAATGGGATAAGCGAATGACTGGTTATTGAGCAAAGCGATAATTCTACTGAATCCTTGAAGGAGATTCTATTGTGATACCGAATGTTTTCTTATGAAGCCTGATACATCAGATCTGAGACCTAACAGAGGTGTTTCATAATGTCTGGAGCAAAAGATCCTTTGAAACTTAAGATTAGTGAGTCCCACTACCTGGGCGAGAAAGCCTATTTTCTATTGCGTGATGCAATCATCAAAGGGGAGTTTGCCCCTGGTGAGTGGGTTAGTGAACGTCAATTAAGCGAACGGATGGGCGTGAGTACGTCGCCCATCAAACACGCTTTGAAACGCTTGGAGTATGATGGGCTAGTTCAAAATGTTCCCCGTAAAGGAAGAAAGGTTGCTGATTTTGCAGTAGCTTTGGAAGAGGTATCCCTAATCAGGGCAGCTTTGGAAGGCGTAGGTGCGAGATTAGCAGCGGAAAAAGCTAGTGATGGAGATATTGAGAGACTCCATGCCTGCCTAAAGGTGATGGAGCAGTGCACCGCAGAAAACCGAAGTGGACAGCTGACTAAAGCAAATGCGCAATTTCATGGTCTCATTCGCACCATGGCC
>DAIQRD010000131.1:0-5959 GCA_036786445.1 Bacillota bacterium | reverse complement strand
CAGATACAAAAAATCAATCGTAACTAGCTTTTCTTTCTGTGAGGGCGTACAGCAGGCGCCGCCACAGGAACAGCAACCCAAAGAATCACTATTCATGTCTATCAGCCTCTCTCAAGATTTGGGATGGAGCCAGCCCTTGATGGCCTCGATGCCTGGCACTTTGCCAGAAGCTACCACCTTTTCGTCGATCACCAAAGCAGGTGTCATGAAAACATCATATTCCATAATCTGATTAATGTCAGTCACCTTTACCACCTCTGCTTCGATCCCTAGCTCTGCCAAAGCCAGGCGGACGTTGGCTTCTGCCTTCTGACACTTAGGGCAACCTGTACCCAAGACTTTGATTACCATAAGACCACTCCCTTAGTAGTTCAGTCTCGTCTATGAATCCATCTACCGAAACCTCTCTGCTCCCGGAAAACCATCCAGATACACCTAGCACCAATCACCTAGCGCCAACCACCAACTTTCTCTTCAGTATATCGTCTCCGGAATATCTTCTCCTGCCTAGACAACCAGCGAACCATAAATCATGCCAGTAAGGGTCGCCATCAGCACAACCAGCGAGACATAGGTCACTGTCTTGCGGGTACCCAATACACCCCGGATCACCAACATGCTGGGAAGGCTAAGCGCCGGCCCCGCCAAGAGTAATGCCAGCGCTGGCCCCTGCCCCATACCCGAACCAAGCAGCCCCTGGAGTATGGGCACTTCTGTCAAGGTCGCTAGGTACATAAAGGCACCGATCACTGAAGCGACAAGATTTGCCTTCAGTGAGTTGCCACCCACCAGGCCCGCCACATACTTCGATGGGATCAGACCTGCATCAGTCTCTGGTCGCCCCATCAGTATCCCCGCAATGAGCACACCACCAAAGAGCAGAGGCAGGATCTGCTTGGCAAAGCCCCAAGTAGCAGCCACCCATTCCCGCCGTTCCTCCTTGTCGAACCACTGCTTGAGCATATACGCGAGTAACACCAGCAATCCTGCAGTTAGATACCATTTGGCAGCAAACACTGCATTCCAGAAACCTACTGGCTGACTGGGTTTGCCCCAAGCAGCAAAGATGAGGATCAAGACCAGTGTGGCGAAGAAAACGAGGTTCTGACCGCCAGCGCGTCCCTCCTCGGCTTCAAGAGCTTCCTGCCCAGATCCGCGAGTTCGCTTTGCATCTTCATCTCCGTATAGTGTTGCCATAACTAACCCGATCACAACGGAAAACAGAACTGCACCCACCGCTCGGGCTAGACCTAACTGCCAGCCGAGAATTCTCCCCGTCAAAATAATGGCCAGCACATTAATGGCTGGGCCTGAGTAGAGAAAGGCCGTGGCTGGGCCAATTCCGGCTCCCCGTCGGTAAATCCCAGCAAATAGGGGCAGGATCGTACATGAGCATACCGCCAGTATAGCGCCAGAAACTGAGGCCACAGAATATGCTAGCCACCGTGGCGCTTCCGCTCCTAAGTAACGGAGCACGGTCCCCTGAGAGATGAAATTACCAATAGCACCGGCAATGAAAAAGGCCGGAATCAGGCAAAAGAGCACATGCTCTCGAGCGTATTCCTGCAGCATATAGAAACCTTCCAGAATAGCACTCCCGACCCGCGGATTACTAAAGGGAAGGAAGTATGCTCCTAGGAAGATCGCCACAGTTATGACGAAAGGCTTTAGCTCAGGGTGCTCCAAAATCCCTCTAATGCGCCACCTTTCTGTTGTCACTCTTGCTGTTGTTCCTGGTTTATTCATCGATATATCCCCCCTCCTCTAGGTGCGCCTGCCGCCTCTTGAGGTCTTCTTCCAGGACTCTGTCCAGACAGTGGAAAAAACCTTGGATACAGGGTACCCGCACTCGATAATATACCATCAAACCATCTTTGCGAGACGCCAAGATACCAGCATCCCTTAGAACACTAAGATGCTTGGACACCGTTGGCTGTTGAGCATCTACCTTGTCGGCGATCTCGCAAACACACTTCTCCCCTTCTGCTAGAAGGATATCGAGGATTTCCAACCGCAAGGGATGGGCTAATGCTCTAGCCAGATCCGCTCTCATTTCGTAAATACCCATAGCTCTCCCCCTTATGTGTAGTATATTACCATATAGGAATATAGGCGTCAATAGGTTTTGAGGCTACCATACTTTAAGACGAATGCCTGCCATGGTATGATTGCTAAGGGGTGAACTCATGATCAAAGTAGCCTTTGTTTGTGTACACAATTCCTGCCGATCCCAGATAGCCGAAGCTTTGGGAAAGCACTTGGCTAAGGATGTTTTTGAGAGTTATTCGGCTGGTACCAAACTCAAGGATGCCATCAATCCTGATGCAGTGCGGCTGATGAGAGAAATCTATGGTATTGATATGGAAGAAGCCCAGCGTCCTAAACTTCTTGAGGAGATACCACCTGTAGACGTGGTGATCACCATGGGATGCAATGTGGATTGTCCCTATCTCCCCTGCAAGTTCAGGGAAGACTGGGGACTTGCTGATCCAACAGGAAAGAGTGATGATGAGTTCGTCGCGGTGATCAGGGAAATCGAAGATAAGATAAGACAACTAGCCGAGAGGCTTAGTATCAAGAAGGGTGACGCTAGGTAATCACAGCATAGCGTCATCCCTTCAAAAATCCATATAAAGGTTAATACATGAGGCCTGTTCAGCCCTAGTCGCTAGCCTCCTATAATCGCGATGGGATTCCTATCTCTTGATCATACCGCCTTCACCGGCCAAGTAGGCATCGACCACGTCCCGGGTTACCCAGGCAATATCACCTTGATAGGTGTTTTTCAAAGTCATTACCGCATTCCCCATTTTGACACCAAGTGCAGGGCCCTCTTCTAAGAAACCAGTTAGAAAGCCTCCCGCGAAGGCATCCCCTGCTCCTAGCCGATCAACCGTCATCAGTGCCCCTTCCTGCTCGGCAGCATATGTTTTCCCATTGGATGCACAGACGGCTCGCCAGAGCGCACTAGATGTATCGCCTGGCCCATATACCAGGCACACTGTGGGGATCCCAAGCTCCTCACTCATTTTCAATGCCAAATCCTCACCCGGAGGATCACTAAAACCCAGAACCTCAGCAGCATCTCCACCTGATGTGAAGAGGATACTTACATATGGTAGATATTCACTCAAGACTTTCTTGGCTGTGGGTATATCCCAAAGCTTGCTGCGATAGTTAAGATCAAAGGCCACTAGCTTCTCCGCAGCATGAGCCTGCTTGACAGCCTCCAAAGTCACCCTGTGAGCATCAGGGCTTAGAGCAGGATTGATCCCACTAGCTAGAAACATCTTGGTCTGGGCTAGAATACTAGGCCAGTCGAAATCTTCTAGGCTGACATTGGCAAAAGCGGAATTAGCCCGATCATAGTAAGCAACCCCTGGCCGTGGTGGCACACCATTTTCAAAGAAGTACAATCCTTGCCGATCATCGGCATATTTCACATAGGAGACATCTATTCCATGCTCTCGACACTTGTTTGCAATCCACCAGCCCAGGGGGTTATTGGCTAGTCTTGAGACATATGAGACCTTAAGGCCTAACCGCTTGGCCGCAACTGATACATTGAGCTCGCTTCCGGCAGGGTACATGTTCAAAGATTTCGCCTGCTCAATGACCTCCGGCCCCGGCGGTGATAGACGTACTAGGGTCTCCCCAAAAGCGATAAGATCGAACTCCATATAAACAGACTCCCTTCAGTTTGGTCTTTTAGTTCACGCATCTATGTATCCTAGCATCTTGGAAATGTGCTGGGCAGTCACCTGAACCTTAGGGCCTAGGTCATTCACAAGCCTATCTATACGCATCCGAGAGGCGGGTCCTGAGATACTAAGGGCAGCTGTAACCTGTCTTCTCTCGTCAAAAAGCGGGGCAGCTACACACCTTACTTCTGATTCGTTTTCCATATCATCTAGGGCAACGTGACATTCCTGCAATTGTGCAATTAGTCTCTCTGGGTCAGTTATGGTGTTCGCTGTCAAAGGTTCTAGACCGACATCTATAATCCGATTGAGTAGATCCGGTCTTTGGCTCAAGATAGCTTTGCCAAGCCCCGTACAATAGAGCTTGTTTCTTCCTCCTATCTGGGTATGGGGCCTAATGGGTAACGGGCTATCTACCCTCTCAATATAGAAGACTTCTAAGCCATCGAGGATACCTAGATATACTGTCTCCTCGGTTTCTTTGGAAAGGGCAAGCATATGCTCATAAGCTACCTGACGGAGATCATTGCCATCGGTAAAGGCGTGATAAAGCTCTACCACCTTAAGACCCAGCTTATACAGCCCGCTCGCGTCTTTCTGCAATAGGCCGTATTGCTCCAATGTCTGCAGATACCGATAGGCAGTAGATGAATTAAACCCTGTCTTCTCAACTACATCTTTGAGTGCTAGGCCCTTGCGGCTATTGGCCCTTCCGTGATCACTAACTGCCTGTAGTACTTCAAGGCACCGGATCGCGGTTTGGCTGATTGCTGGGTTTCCGCCACTCATAGGTTCAACTGCTCCTTCTTGATGGGTAAAGGTCATTTAGACTCGTATTTCAATAAATGAAACGGCTTGCCTATATATGAATTCCCGGTGGAAAGCAACATTCCTTCTTCAAGACAGCGAAAAAGCGGAGACCAAGATCCCCGCTTTCCTAAGCACACTATAGCAATCTAGTTCTTGGACTATCCCCGATAAATGCTTTTCACTAAGACTACCGGTGTCCCCGCATCGGATGAGCCACTGACCAAGTCGGCTAAGCTTGCCAGAATGTCTGTCATTTTTCTGGGGGTTGTACCTTCTGTCTCGATACTATCCGCCTCAAGATTACTGGCCCTAGCTTCCTGGATAGCAGCTTCAATCTCCAAGATAGACTTGCCCTCTGCATGTAGCCGATCAGCTAGCATTTTGTACTTTACTCCACCACGTATACAACTATTCAGCCCGGGGGTGCACCCAAAGGTGGTCACCGGGTCAGCGAGCTCGTAGATACCGGTCCCCGGGTCTTTGTAAGCACCATCGCCATAGATTAGAACTTCCACCTTGCGATCAGTTCTCCGGAGAATCTCGTCCTGAATCTCCTTGGTTATCTCGTCGCCATTTCTTGGGGCCAGCTTTAGCTTACCATCACTAGACATATTACTGCCCAGTAGTCCCCACTGGCTGGCGATATCACCATTGCTACAAAGGTCCTGGAGAGTAATCACATTGGCAAAAGCCTCCTGGAGCTTGGCTTTGGTCTCTATTCGTGTGCGAATATCCGCGGCGATAATCCCATCTGGCTTCTCGGCCAAAATCACTTGTGGGTCATTGGCATAAATGATCACCGCTGTTGCGCCCTGCCGGCGGATTACGTCCGTATAGTAGGAGCCATAATCGATGTTGGTTACCGGATGCAGAAGCAGTTGTCCAGGTATGTCCTTGTGGTATAGCACAGCGCCAACCCCTCCGTGGCCTTGTACATACGCTGGTTCAATTACCTGATTGCCTACCTCATCTTCAGGATGGGAAAACTGCACAACCACCTTGCCTTCGGGAACAGCCTTAGCTAGACCCTCCAGGGCAACACTGAAGCGGTTGCGACTGGCGATGGGAAAGACTACACCCAAGGTAGATGTCGGTTGTAGGCTGAGTTTGGACTTGACCTCTGTGGCAACCTGGTCTGTAGTGACAATGTTGCTTTGCACCCGGGCAACTACGGATTCAGTAATGCATATGACATCGCCATCGTCCAAAAGCCCATCTCTATTTAGATCCTCCGCTCGTTTGGATACCTCTCCGATGAGATCGCACCCTGGCAAGAATACACCCATTTTCAAGCCAAAGGCAGCAGAACCTATATACGTGGGCAATGTCTTCATAACGATACCTCCAGTTTCCCGTGAGCCTAACCCGAGATTCTATGTTCTTTGCTCTATACATATATTCCTCTTTTTCGGTGAATCTCCCCCTGGCTCGCTGAAACCGAGTAACTA
>DAIQRD010000130.1:0-5970 GCA_036786445.1 Bacillota bacterium | reverse complement strand
TTTATTACTTGGGACCCTGGAAATCCTAGCAAATGTGGCAAACATGGGATATAATGTAATCATAGTCAGGCTTTTACTATGTGGAGGTGGCAGATATGAAACGGTTGTGCGCTATACTGATCATGGTTTCCGTATTGGGCCTCATTGCCGTTAGCGCCCATGCAGACCCCCAGACCAAATCTTTGATAATCAATCCCACGACGGATCTTGAAGTCCGTATGTGGGCTGATAAGGGTGGCAGTGAACCAGCCTATCGCGTTGGGGAGAAGGTGCAGCTGTACTTTGAAGTCAGTGAGAATGCCTTCATTACTATATTCGACATAGATCCCAACGGTAACATCACTAAGCTTTTCCCCAACCACCAACAATCCAACGACTATGTTCGAAGAAATCGAGTTTATCGGGTGCCTGATGGATATGATATCCTTGCGGCACCACCAACAGGGGAGGAAACACTTCTCATTGTGGCCACCCGCAATGCCTCGGCCGATTACCCTGAATTACTCAGGGAAAAAGGTGTGGAACGGCTTCTGTCACGATTGCGTAGGCGTCTAGCGCTTTCTGGTGAGGATTGGGCTATGGACATGGCAACTCTGCAGATCCTACCGGAAAGGCCTCGGACGGTGCGCATGGATGTAGACACCAATCTGTCCGGTGTCACTCTCTACGTGGACGGTGCCTATGCCGGGGACCTTCCACAGAGGCTTGAGCTAGATCCGGGTGAGCACCAATTAGTCGCGCTCAAGAATGGTTACAAAGCGGGGATTCGCGATATCACTGTGGATCAATACAGTGAGAATGGCAGATGGGTAGTGAGGTTAGATGTTCTGAGACGGCCTCGTTCATCCTCGAATAGCGGAAATCTGCGATTCGATTTTGAGATTAAGCTGTAGTCGTAACCCATATGACACTCTCTGATGTTTGCTACAGAGATGAACCCAAGTACCGTTCCGTCTAGGAGCGGTATTTGGGTTTTTGAGGAGGATATTTCTAGCGGATCGAGAAAGTAGAATTCGACAGGAAGCATAGTCCATAAGTGCAGGGAGATGGTGCATTGGTGCTTTCGGTGGCAGATATCATATCATGTATTGAGCAGCGGTTCCCGCCGGCCCTTGCTGAGGAGTGGGACAATGTTGGGTTGCAGATCGGTGCGGATTGTGTTACATGCCGGACCATAATGACCTGCCTGACCGTTACTGAAGCGGCAGTTGACTACGCTACGGAGATGGGAGTGGATCTCATCATTGCCCATCATCCTTTGATTTTCACTCCACTCAAGAACATTATTTTTAAGAAGTTGCCGGGCCGCATCATCGGTAAGCTGTTGACTCACCATATTTCACTATATGTTGCTCACACCAATGTTGACCAAGCTCCTGATGGGCTAAATGATTGGCTAGCGGAAGCCTTGCTTCTAGAGAATATAGAGGTTCTTGAGCCACAGGCCCCATCCTCAAATGGTGTGGGGGTGGGCTATGGGCGAATTGGCCAGCTCCCGTCATCACAAGGGTTGGAGGGTTTCGCCAGATTTGTCAGTAAGGCCCTGAATATTAACGGAGTAAGGTTTGTTGGTGCCAAAGACAAGCCCATACAAAGAGTAGCTGTAAGTTGCGGCAGTGGCTCACACCTTTGGTCTGCGGCTCTGCAATCGGATGCCGACGTGTTAGTTACAGGAGATGTGAGATATCACACGGCTATGGAAGTTGCAGATACTCCTCTGGGTCTAATCGATGCTGGACACTTCGGCACTGAGGCCATTTTCGTATCACGTCTGGCGGAATGTGTGGAAAAGGAGGCCAAAAGGCGGCAATGGCCCATAAGGGTTGTCACCTATGATCGGCAGTACGACCCGTGGAAGGGAGTCTGATATTGTGGAGAGACCTTGTGAGCTGTGTGGGAAACCTATCCCAAGGGAGAGGCTAGATGCTCTGCCTGAGACAAGACGGTGCGTGGATTGTGCTAGGGAAAACGGCTCTGACCTAGACACGAAACGGGTGGATATTGGCATGGATTTGGATACATACCGAGACCTGCTTAGAGCTGTTCGCAGTTAGTTACCCCCCGGGGGGGCCAAAAGTATAGTTCTAGTTGGCGCTGGTTATTGCGCTAATTTTGTGGCGATGATCTGATCAATCACCGCTTTTTTCTTTTTGTGGATCTTCTGTTTCGGCCTGGGGGGCACTGCACTCTAGGCCTTTTTTCTTGGCGCGATGGGAAGGACTTCCAAGTAGGTGGGTCGAATAGTGGGAACATAGTGGTAGGAAGTGGGGGAAAGTGGGGGCAGCACCCCCAAGCGATGGAGGCAGGTGGGTTACGAGCATGTTCATGGGAGAGTGGCAACATACTTTAGATGCCAAAGGCCGCCTGATCATTCCCGCCAGATTTCGGGAGCAGCTAGGGGAGCGCTTTGTTGTAACTCGAGGTCTGGATCACTGCCTGTTTGTATATCCCCTTGAAGAATGGGCCATATTGGAGGGGAAACTGAAGTCTTTACCCCTCACCCAAGGTGATGCCCGCCGCTTTGTGCGCTTTCTTTTTTCGGGAGCAACGGAATGCGAACTAGATAGACAGGGCAGGATTAATCTCCCCAACAACCTGCGGGAATACGCGCAGCTAGACAAAGATGCAGTAGTCATAGGTGTCTCTAATCGGGTAGAGATCTGGGCTAGTGAGTTGTGGGAGACCTATGTAGATGAAGCTAGTGCTTCTTATGAGGAAATTGCTGAGAAAATCGTTGATCTGGGGATCTGATTTCGGGAAAGTCTGGTGAACACGTCCTTGGAGTACAAACATATACCGGTATTGAGCCAGGAAGTAGTCCATACACTGTGCTGGCGGCAGGGCGGGAGATATGTTGATGCCACAGTCGGTGGGGGAGGACATGCCCGCGCCTTGCTGGAGGCAGCTGGCCCGAAGGCCGAGTTGATCGCCTTTGATCAGGATGCTATAGCGATCACCGCTGCCAGTCATGAGTTGCAGGACAAGGCAGCTCAAGTCACTTTCGTTCACTCCAATTTCGTTCATCTGCGACGCATATTGATAGAACGACGGCTGGTGCCTATTGATGGTATTCTCTTTGATCTGGGTGTATCGTCTTATCAACTAGATGAAGGAGAGCGGGGTTTTAGCTACCATCACGATGCTCCTTTAGATATGCGGATGGACCAGACACTGCCCTTAACAGCAGCTGATCTGATTTCTACTCTGTCTCAGGAGCAGCTGACCGACATTATTTTCCAGTATGGTGAAGAGCGTTGGGCCAAGCGCATCGCACAATTCATTGTTAAGGAGCGGACAAGCCGAGGTATTTCCACCACGGGGGAATTGGTAGATATTATCAAGGCGGCTGTGCCCGCTGGGGCTCGGAAGGATGGACCTCATCCTGCCCGCCGCACTTTTCAAGCTTTGAGAATTGCTGTAAACAAAGAGTTGGAGTATCTGGAGAAGGCTCTAGTCGATGCAGTGGAGCTTCTTGGACCATTGGGGCGCATCGCTGTGATCAGTTTTCACTCCCTGGAGGACAGGATTGTCAAGCGGACATTTGCTGGATTGGCCAGCGGTTGTCAGTGTCCACCAGATTTGCCGGTGTGTGTCTGCGGAAAACGTCCAGAGCTCAAAATACTTACCCGCCGGCCCATAGTACCACAGCATGCAGAGACTGCCCAAAACCCACGAGCCCGCAGTGCTAAGCTGAGAGTGGCACAGAAGGTTCTAGGGGATGAAAGGGATGAATATTGATGGTACTGGCAGCCAAACGTCAAGATATTTATGAGGAGATCAGGGAAACCCCGCCCTTGCTTCAGCGGCCTGCCAAAAAAGTTCGAAGGCGACTGCGCTTGCATCCGATGATTCTCTTGTTCCTAGTAGTTCTGACCATGGCTGGGCTGACAGCTCTAGGCATAACTCAGAAGATCCGAGCCATAGAACTGGAGTATCAGTTGCAGTCACTGGAAGCTGAATTTCATCAGGTCCAGAGGGAAAGCCAGCAGTTGCAGCTAAAGATGGAACTGCGTCAGTCTCTCACTCACATTGACGCTCTTGCCCGCAGCCGTTTAGGTATGGTTGATCCAGAGGGAGCCCGGGTTTTGGCATTAGGTGACTGGGAGTCTCCACTTCACACTCAGAGAGCGGTAGCTAAGCCTGGAGCCCGCCAGGTCTTGGCAATGCAGAGCCGGCGCCTATGGGCTGTCGTCTATCAGTGGGTAGGGGCGCGACTGCCCACATTGGGGACAGCAGAGGCCGGGCTTTTGCAGCGGTAGCAGATCTGCTATCATAGAACTCGGCTCACCCCTAAGGCGGATGCCTGAGGTCTGGTGGCTTGGTTCCTCTATGTTGTCGGGGGGTTAGTCGGTGAAGATAACGGCAATGGAAGTGCGGAAGCGCGTCGCGCTTGTGTTCCTAGGTGCCATGGTTTGCATGGTCATATTGCTTTGCCGCTTAGTTTATCTGCAAGTCATTCAAAATCATTGGTATCAAGAAAAGGCTCTCAGCCAAAGGATGCGCCCTGTACCGGTAGACGCTAAACGGGGCGTTATTTACGACCGGAATCTGCAGAAATTGGCCATCAGTGTAAGCGCGGAGGCTGTCTATGCAGTACCGGCTGAGGTGAATAAACTGGAGGAGACGGCTAAAGCCTTGGCATCTCTTTTGCGAGAGGATTCCGCTACCTTGCAGGAGAGACTTTCCAAGAAGCAGTCTACTGTATGGCTGGCTCGCAAACTCGATACCGAGACGGCTAGGGCAATTAGGACCCTGGATTTGCCGGGAATAGGTCTAGTGGAGCGTCCTCAACGGTATTATCCTCATGGCAACCTGGCTGCACAAGTCTTAGGGATAGCGGGGATTGACAACCAAGGGCTGGAAGGTTTGGAAGTTTTCTACGATGAATATCTCCGGGGAGAACAGGGGCGAGTAGTGATGGAAAGGGATGCCACCGGGCGTGAGATACCCGCTGGCGTGAGACGGTTTATCCCCCCGGAGGATGGCGCCAATCTGGTCTTGACCCTGGATCATGTCATGCAATATGCAGCTGAAAGGGAGTTGACCCGGGCAGTCAAAGAGACTGGGTCTGAACAGGGAGTATTCATGGCCATGGATCCCAAGAATGGCGATATACTGGCCCTCGCCATATACCCGTCATATGATCCCAATGAGTATCAACTATCTCCTGCAAAGAATCGACGCAATATCGCCATCGCCGATATCTATGAGCCAGGATCTACTTTCAAGATCGTTACCGCCAGTGCGGCTTTGGATGCCGGGGTGGTGACTCCTTCTACTCGCTTTTATGACCCTGGTTATATTAAGATTGGCGGGGTTACTGTACGCTGTTGGCGGGCGGGAGGCCATGGCTCACAGACTTTCGTCGAGGCGGTGGAGAACTCATGTAACCCGGTTTTTGCAGAACTGGGCGCTGACCGCCTGGGTGGTGAGAAGTTTTACCACTACATCACAAGGTATGGATTTGGCAACCAGACTGGTGTGGATTTTCCTGGAGAGGCCAAAGGGCTGGTGCCAGTGCCGGGTAAAATACAATGGGGTGAAGTGGCGCGTTGGGCCAATGTCGGCTTTGGTCAGGGTATTGGTATTACTCCTTTACAGCTCCTCAGCGCCACGGCGACAATCGCCAACAAAGGTGTGCGGGTTACCCCTCATTTCATGAAGGAAATTCGGGATGGCCAAGGCCGAGTGATGGAGGAATACCCGGTTACCGGTACACAGGTAATCAAAGAAGAGACGGCTAGAGTGTTTTCGGAAGTTCTCCGGTCAGTGGTAGTGAATGGCTCTGGTAGCCTTGCAGACATTCCTGGGTATAGAGTGGCTGGGAAAACAGGAACCGCGCAGGTTGCTGAAGGTGGCCGTTACACCGACCGCAGGATTTCTTCTTTTGCCGGTTTCGCGCCTGCCGATGATCCCCGTATAGCAGCGGTAGTGGTTTTGTATCATCCCAAGGGGCAGAGCTATGGAGGT
>DAIQRD010000129.1:0-6017 GCA_036786445.1 Bacillota bacterium | reverse complement strand
TAGCAGAGATTAGCAGCCGAAGGCCAGATATTCTTCTGGTTGCCCTGGGGGCTCCCAGGCAGGAACTATGGCTGGCTCGGCATTTTGCTGATCTAGGGACATGTCTGGCGGTGGGGGTAGGAGGTAGTCTCGATGTATGGTCTGGGCGGGTGAAACGGGCACCAGCTTGGATGGGAGACAGAGGGCTGGAATGGTTGTATCGATTGGTGACTCAGCCACAGCGGGCCGGTAGGATGCTGGCTCTACCCCGTTTTGTGTATCAGGTTATGAGGGCCAAAATGGTAGGCAGATAATGGGGAGGGCGGGTGCTAGTAGTGTCTCGGTGGCAACGGACGGTATATGAATATAGCATGGTTACTCTAGGAGTTTCTTTGACAGCTTTTTCGTACAATTGGTTTTTGATCCCCAACAAAATCGCTACAGGTGGCGCAGGGGGTCTGGGCACCATACTGCATCATCTTTGGGATTTTCCAGTAGGTATCACCATATTGATTTTTAACATTCCCCTCTTCATGGCGGTTACCCACTTTCTGGGGCCCAAATTCGGAATTAAGAGCATCTATGGAGCCATCATGTTGGGTGTACTAACCGATACTTTTGGGATTTTTGCTCATGCCATTACCGCCGATCCTTTGCTGGCAGCTATCTATGGAGGCAGTATGTCTGGGGTAGGCATCGGTATTGCCATGAGATACCGGGGTTCTACCGGTGGCACGGATCTGGCGGCTTTATTGATCAATCATTTCACCGGGATGCCAGTAGGCCAATCTCTGCTACTGGTAGATACCAGCATCATCCTATTAGCGGGGCTTGTTTTCGGCCCTGAACTGGCATTATATGCTTTCCTCGGCTTGTTTATTTCATCCAAAGCCATCGATTTGGTTCAAGAAGGAACCGGGTACAATAAGGCAGCCCATATCATTTCGCAAAAACCCCAGGAGATTGCTACGGCTGTCATGGAGAGGTTGGGGCGGGGTGTAACTGCTTTGCAGGGCAAAGGCATGTTTACCGGTAGTGAGCGGCAGGTACTGTTTGTTATCGTTAACCGCACAGAGATCGCTCTGATTAAGGAGATTGTGCGAGAGATCGACCCCCACGCTTTTGTGGTAATCGGAGATGTACGGGAAGTCCTGGGTGAAGGCTTTAGAGGCATGTGAACCCTATGAAGGCAGGGAAAGTAGAGACACTGCCTGAATAGGTAAAGAATAGGAAGGGAAAAGGAGTGATGACAGTGGCCAGCTATGAACAGGATAAACTGGAAACACTGGCAGAAAAAGCGAGGGTGTTGAGAAGGCACGTCATCGAAATGCTGGGAGAAGCCGGTTCAGGCCATCCCGGGGGGTCCCTCTCCGCCGCGGATATTATGGCGGTCCTTTATTGGCATGAGATGCAGATCGATGCCTCCAGACCCGACTGGCCGGAGCGAGACCGCTTTGTCCTTTCAAAAGGGCATGCAGCCCCGATTCTCTATGCGTGTTTGGCCGAAAAGGGGTTCTTTCCTGTAGATGATTTGCTAACACTGAGGAAAATCCATAGTCATTTACAGGGTCATCCAGACAAGCAGAAGACTCCTGGAGTTGAGGCTTCCACCGGTTCTCTAGGTCAAGGTCTTTCCATGGCTAACGGCATGGCTCTTGCCGCTAAGATGGATGGTGCGGATTACCGCGTATACGCTCTCTTAGGCGATGGGGAATTGGAGGAGGGGATGGTCTGGGAAGCAGCCATGACCAGTGCCCATTACGATTTGGATAATCTGGTGGCCATTGTGGATAACAATAACCTCCAGATAGACGGGGATGTGCGGGAAGTCATGGGCATTAAAGATGTCGCTCAGCGGTTTCGCAGTTTTGGATGGGCGGCTATAGACATTAATGGCCATGATCTCAGCCAGATTATGTCAGCTCTTGGCCTTGCTCGGGGGAATAAGGGGCAACCTACGGTGATTGTGGCCCACACAGTTAAGGGCAAGGGTGTTTCTTTTATGGAGAATCAGGTGGGTTGGCACGGCGCTGCTCCCTCCCAGGAGCAGGTCAAAACGGCCCTGGCGGAACTGGCTGCTGGAAAGGAGTGATGGGAATGGCTGGAAAGAAAGCGACCCGAGATGCTTATGGAGAGGCTTTAGTGGAACTTGGCAAGGAGAATCCCCAGATAGTCGCATTAGATGCTGACCTATCTCAATCAACGAAAACCGTTGGGTTTTCCCGGGCCTTTCCGGAGCGCTTCGTGCAGATAGGTATCGCTGAACAGGATCTTATTGGTACAGCTGCGGGATTGGCTGCAGCGGGGAAAATCCCCTTTGCTAGTACCTTTGCGGTGTTTGCTACGGGGAGGGCCTACGATCAGATCCGCAACTCTGTGGCCTATGCAGGGTTGAATGTGAAGATTGCTGCCACCCATGCTGGAGTAACAGTGGGAGAAGATGGCGGTTCCCACCAAATGCTGGAGGATATTGCCTTGATGCGGGCTCTCCCAGGCATGACAGTCATCGTTCCCGCCGATGCTGTGGAGGCGAAAGCGGCAGTCAAAGCCGCTGCAGGTTATGTAGGTCCTGTATATCTTCGTATGGGGCGGGGCGGTTGGCCAGTGATTTTCCATGAAGACCATACATTTGAGATGGGAAAGGCCGCACTTCTTAGGGAGGGAGATGCGGCAACCGTCATAGCCTGTGGCATCATGGTTTCTCAGGCTCTAGAGGCTGCAAAGCTATTGGAGGCCGAGGGGATGGAAGTGCGGGTTCTGGATATGGCTACCATCAAGCCCCTGGATGTGAACGCTGTGACTAGGGCTGCTCAGGAGACAGGAGCCATCGTCACGGCCGAGGAGCACAATATTGTAGGAGGTCTTGGTTCCGCTGTAGCCGAAGTTTTGGGTGAAAGGCATCCTGTGCCCATGGAAAGAGTCGGGGTCAAGGATGTATTCGGTCAGTCGGGAACGCCCGATGAGCTCCTGGAGCATTACGGGTTAACTCCCCAGGCCATCATCGCTGCAGTCAAGCGGGTGATAGACCGGAAGGCCTAGTAGCTATCATAGATCAATAGACAACATCATCGACAGTGCCATGTCATCCTTTAGGTTACTCTGCTGAACGGCGGAGATACTAAACCGGGAGGTGTATTGACATGGCTCGGGACAGACATCCGGCAACAACCAGTTGGACCATAGCGGGCCTTGGTGCTGCGGTTACCGCGTTAGGCTGGGCTCTGCACCCCAGAAATCGGAAGATGTCTTCCGGAATAATGGGTTTCGGCTTGGCTCATATGGTTTTAGGGCTCTTGGATATGGCCCGACCGACAATACGCAACAGTTAATGCCTCCAAAACGGCGGGATCGCAACATTGATCCCGCCTACTTTCTTTTGAACCTGGAGCTATCATTTTTCTGTACCTGGAAATGCTAGTATCAGGAGGTGCATTAAATATGTCAGAGACAAAAGCCACAAGCACTAGCTGGACGGTTATGATTATCGGTGCTGTAGTTACTCTGCTTGGCTGGTTCTTGCGACCGGGCGAGTTTGGTGCCGGTGTTATGGGCTTTGGTCTGGCCCACATAGTCCTGGGGCTCCTAGACATGAGCCGACCAACTGTGCGTACCCAGTAAATCACGGAATATCTAGTGGATATTGGGTTCTGCGCTCAGTGGCTATGTAGATGGGTACCTGTCACATCCCGGAATACCTGGCCTAAGGACGCTTCCTGGGAATGGATGGTGAGAATCTCACCATAGCTGCGTACTTCATCGATTTGGCTGCCGAGTTGCGGCTGCTGAAGGGGCAATCTCACTCGTACTGAGTCATCTTCACAAGTGATTTGGGCGGTGGGGATTGCCTTTTGTAATCCTTCAATGCCCTGGGGACTAGGTAGTATCTCAATGACAAGCGCGGGCTGGCCGTACTGCCGCTTTAGGGTTGCGGGCCGGTCCAAAGCTGCGATTTCTCCTTGATTGATAAAAGCTACCCGGTCACAGAGGTCATCTGCCTCTGACATGTCATGGGTGCTGAGGAATATGGTCTTACCTTGTTGCCGAAATCTATCGATAGCTGCATGGATAACGCCAGCAGAAGTGGGATCAAGGCCACTGGTGGGTTCATCCATGATCAATATCTGAGGATCGTGGAGCAGAGCCCGGCAGATTAGGAGCCGCCGTTTCATTCCTTTCGAATATGTGCTCACCGGCCTCTTGGCGGCTGTCTCCAAACCGTATTCTTCCAGGAGCGCTCTTACCCTGGCAGGTCGCACTCCATGGAGTGCGGCAAAAAAGCGCAGGTTCTCCAATCCTGAAAGTCGTTCATAAAGATTGCTTTCTTCGAAAACCACCCCTAGATGATTGTATAGGGCAGGATTTGCAGTGCTATCCTCCCCCAAGATTTGGCAGTAGCCTGCTGTCTGACGGCTAAGCCCTGCGAGGATACGGATGGTCGTCGTTTTGCCTGCTCCGTTGGGTCCTAGGTAGCCGAAAACCTCCCCTCGGTCTACATGGAAATTCAGACCTTTCAGGGCAAGGGTTTCTGCTTTGCCGTATCTTTTCATCAGGTCCTTGACCAGGATTGTGGTGGCGCTGCCCATAGAAACCACTACTTTCAAAGGAGATTAACGTTCTTTGCGCAAGATTTTTCTATACCCCAGGAGGGTGGCACCGGAAAACAGGATGACGGAAATGGCGAGTCCCGTGATGTCTGATTTGAGGGCGGCTAGTGGCGCCTCAAACTGTAGAGCTTCCTTTAGCCCTCGATAAAGGTAAAAACTAGGTAGAAAGGCAGCGAACTTCTGGGTAGCCGGGGAAATATCAGCTGCCAGTGCCGGAAAAATCAAGGGGAAATAGACTACTGTACTAATAGCCCGGGCCGCAGACTGAGTTTTCGTGGAAAGCCCAATGAGCAGGCCTATGGCAGTAAAAATTACGGCACCCAATATAAGTAGAAGAGCACAACCGATGTAGGCAGTTTTCTGATGCAACTCCACCCGGTTGAGGGCTAACATGATCACGGATACCAGCAATATAAGCAGGGTGCCTGATATGCCTTTACTGATCAGAATCTCACCATCAGCTGTGGGGGAGATGCGGATATTATCTAATGTCCCCTTCTCCTTTTCCTCAGCAAAGCTGCCTGATAGGATCATCACTCCCACCATGACCGTGGTGATGGTTAGCCACAGGGGAAGAAGGGACTGGCTGGCTTTGCCCTGGTTTACTGCTACCAAGTCAACTACAGGTTCGGGAGCTTGTCCTAGATAAGCTCCCAGCACGGTTTCCAGGATGTCTTTGAGGGCCAAATAGGTTGCGGGATTGCTACCGTCAATATAGGCCGTGAAGTTGCCTTCTGGATTGGACATGATCAAGGCATCTATGTTCCCCCGGGAGACTGCTTGTTTGCCTTCACTAACGTCGGTGAAGTGGACCACATGCAGTGTGTCAGCGGCAGATGCAACCAAATAGACTTCCAGTGGATAGCTGACAGCCCCGGTTACACCCACCTGGAAGGATTGGGGTGTTTGGGGATTGTCCATGACAGCCAACGATAGTGAGGCTGCCAGGGGGAGAAAAAGGGCGATCAAAATAGTCTTGTTCCGCAAGGCCTCAATAAAATCCTTACGGACAATGGCACGTATTCGGCGAAGGTTCATGGTTTTATTCCCCAGTTCAGTGGTTTTCGGCAAGGTTTAAGCTATGGATACAGGGAGGAAATAGCCTCCGGGGACTATTTCCTCCAAAACATCTATGGGCCTTAGTGAGTCTGCATGTAATTGATCACAATCCAGATCACAACTATTGCACCAATCAGTGAAAGCATGCTCAATCACCCCTTCCGAGAATTATGCATGGCCAATCCCAGCGTGTTACTGGACTTTCTTGAGCCTTCTTTTCTCTAATTCAACACAAAAGACCTTCTCCCTACCGAGTTGGGCAGGAAATACTTCCAAACTGACGTAGTGACGCAGGGGTTTTGGCTTATTTCCGGAATTTATCTATAGTATATGGTATTTCTGCCCTAGATAGTAAGTATCATGCCTGTATGGCCC
>DAIQRD010000128.1:0-6080 GCA_036786445.1 Bacillota bacterium | reverse complement strand
AGCCGAGCAAACTGGTGGGGTATGCATACCAGCAAGGAGTGTAAAGGCGGGGGGCGGGGGGTGCCTCTACAGCTCAATCATTAGCCTTCTACTAATCTTCCTCTTACTCCGCGCTTCAAGGCATAGACAGCAGCCTGGGTGCGGTCAGCTAGTTCCAATTTCCGAAGGATATTGCTTACATGGTTCTTCACTGTCTTCTCACTGATATCTAGGGTATCGGCAATCTCTTTGTTGCTTTGACCACCTACAATACACTCTAGAATTTCCCGTTCCCTAATGGTAAGACGAGTAAGGAGGCTTTTCTCTTTAGTCTCATATCTTTGGTTGGCACCAAGAGACCCACTCCCGTATGTTGTAGATCCCTGCCACTCCTTGACAGCAGCTACTTCACCCTGGGCCCTACTAAGTCGGGTGAATTCCTCAAGGACCTTTTCCAGCAATGGGGATCTAAGATAGGCATGTCCCTTTTGCACAGTCCGAATGGCATCTGCAAGATTAGAGGGATCTACATCCTTAAGCACATAGCCCCCGGCACCAGCCTCAATGACCTTAAAGACATACTCATCATCATCATGGATAGTGAGTGCGATCACCTTGATCTCAGGGGACGCCTCTTTAATGAGCCTAGTAGCTTCTAGCCCATTTACACCAGGCATATTGATATCCATCAACACTACATCAGGATGAACAGCTTGGGCCAAAGCTACAGCTTCTTCCCCATCGGCAGCTTGGGCTATTACCTCTATGTCTTCCTCCATGTCCAGAATCCGACATAAACCCTGCCGCAGCAAAGCATGATCATCCGCTATAAGTACTCTTATCGGTTCCAACAAGCGACCCTCCCTTAGGTCATTGCTCATTAATCAGAGTCCACTGGTATACTGGCAGATACTATAGTACCTTCCCCAGGGACAGACTCTATCCGCAGACTGCCACCTAGAAGATCAGCCCGTTCTCCCATGGACATCAACCCGAAGCTCTCAGCATGTCTGGCCTTGTGCCGGGCTTTCGCTAAATCAAAACCAGCACCATCATCTTCCACCTGCATATTTATCCGCTGGTCGGCAAACTCCAAACGCACTAAAATCCGACTGGCCTTAGCATGCTTGCGGGCGTTATTTATGGCCTCCTGGATCAGACGAAAGACTGTAACTTCCACTGGCTCCGCCAAGCGTTGTTCTTTGCCTAAAATAACTAGATCCACAGCAATATCTGTTTCGTCTCTGACGGATTCCATAAATCGCCGCAGTGTAGGCGCAAGACCTAGATCATCCAAAGCCATGGGGCGCAAGTTAAAGATAATCCTGCGGGTGTCCACAAGGGTGCCTTTCACTGTGCTCTTGAGTTCCGCCAGTTCATGGGCTAACTCATCGCGATCAGCATCCAATAATCGTTCACAGATCTCTGCCCGCAAAACTACATTGGCCATGGATTGGGCCGGTCCATCATGGATATCTCTAGCCACTCGCCGACGTTCATCTTCTTGAGCTTGAATAATGCGCGTAGCCAAGATCGACTTTTCCTGAAGACCCTCAATCTGTACCAAGGCATCCTCTAGGTCACCAGCCAATATGTGCATGGCAGCACCAACCTGTTTCACCATGCTTTCAGCCTTTGCCACCAAATCAGCTAGCTTCCGGAGACTACGTTCCAGCTCGTCTCGCTTCCGCCTTAGAGCGGCCTCCCGTTCCCGGGCGACAGCCAACTCAATCTGCAAGGCTTGAGCCCCATCATAGGCAGCTTTGATGTCAGCTTCATCATACTTCTGGAAATCCCGATTTACCAGAGCCAAGTGGTTCTTAGCTGCCTGGAGTTGTCTCTCCAGCAAGTCTACCTGCTTTACACAAGCTGCTGCTTCTTGGCGGATTTCCTGGGATTGCTCCCGCAGATTCTCATATTCGGCCCGTGCCACTTCCGCAATGTCAAAGATCTGCTCTTGACCATTACGGAGAGCCGAAACTGTCTGCTGGAATATCTGGTCTGTTCCCTTCATATCCAGTGCTGCTTTGCGCATCATAAAAACCGCGCTCCTTCTAATCTGCCACTAGCACCCTTCCACCAAAAGTTCGATACCAAGACCACAGGGTCCTGCACAAATCTGTACTAGCTTAAGGGAAACAACGCTAGAGGCAGTAATCCCGCCACTGCCTCATTGCTGGTAATATATTCCATTATCCTCTAGCGGTCTTCAGTGTATCGGCGCAGCCACATTTGCCTCCCCGTTCCAGGGGTATGACTGCAATCATCCTGTAAAGCAAGTCCTTAAGTTTATGGTTGTTTTCCTGGAAGACTTTGAGAACGCCCTCATGGGTGACAGCTTCCACCGATGGATCACCCTCCAAACCAGCATCATAATCGGTGATCAGCGCAATATTTACATAGCAAATACCCAATTCCCGGGCGAGCATGCCTTCCGGATATTGGGTCATATTGATGACTTCCCAGCCATGGCTTTGAAACTCCCGACTTTCGGCCCGGGTGGAGAATCTTGGCCCTGAGATTACGACTACTGTTCCGTGGTCATGGATGGAGATCCCCCGCTGCTTGCCCTCACCTATGGCGATCTGCCGCAGCTCTTCGCAGTAGGGATCAGCAGCACTGATATGGGTAGTAATGGGCCCATCAAAGAATGTATCTTCCCTGCCCCAAGTCCTGTTGACAAACTGATCAGTCACCAGAAAATCCCCTGGTTTGATATGGGCTTGCAGACTGCCAGCGGCACATGGCCCGATGATCCTAGTTACCCCTAGTTCCTTCATTGCCCATAGATTGGCTCGGTAGTTAATCTTGTGGGGAGGGAGATGGTGATCTTTGCCATGTCGGGGGAGAAAAGCCACCCGTTTCCCATCGATGGTGGCCAAGGCTATCTGGTCACTGGGTGGACCATAGGGGGTCTCCACCCACACTTCCTGTACGTCCGAGAGGAACTCATAGAAACCTGATCCGCCGAAGATTCCGATGTCTGCTTTATGAGTCAAACTAAGCGACCTCCTTTTGCCAGTGGAAAAGTAACAAAGTGGATGGTGAACACCCCACCACCCACTTTATTCTCTCAAGGCTTAGCGATCTCCTAGTTAGAAGGCTGGGACAACGGCCCCTTTGTACTGCTCTAGGATATAGTCTTTTACTTTATCTGATAGCAAAGCTGCGGAAAGCTTGGCAAGATCCTCTCGCTCTACATCGCTGGCCCGGACAGCCAAGATATTGACATAGGGCGACTCGCCGTCTTCCATGAACAGGGCATCAGTCAATGGTACTAAGCCCGCTTCCAAGGCATAGTTGGTGTTGATGATGGCCAGCTCCACGTCGGGCAGTACCCGGGGCAACTGAGCGGCCTCTAGCTCACTGAACTTGAGATTGCTGGGGTTAGAGATTATATCAAGGACAGTGGCAGTAATACCAGCTGCGGGATCTAGCTTGATGAGTCCATTTCTTTCCAAGAGCAATAGAGCTCGCCCGCCATTGACTGGATCATTGGGGATAGCAATCCGGGCACCGTTTTTCAGCTCACTGAGATCCTTGAGTTTTTGGGAATATCCACCCATGGGCTCAATATGGACTTTGGTGATATAGGTTAAGTCCAGCTTATGGTCCTCACTAAAGGTCTCCAGGTAAGGAATATGCTGGAAATAGTTGGCATCAAGCTCCCCTTCGGATAAGGCGAGATTGGGCTGTACATAATCGGTGAACTCAATGACCTTTAGTTCAATACCTACTTCTGCCAAGTCCTCTTTGATTAAGTTGAGAATCTCAGCATGGGGAACGGGGGTAGCCCCTACCTTCAGGGTCTGGGCAGAGGCACCGATGGTACCAGCCAGAAGCAACAGACTCACTACTAGAGTTATGGCGAAAACTCTCTTCATTTGAATAGAACCTCCTTGAAATTGTTTATTTCCTAGATAAACGATTGGCAGCCCAGTCTCCCAGGGTTTGCATGATCTGTACCAATACGATGAGGATAGCTACAGTCAGCAGCATGATATCTCCCCGAAAGCGCTGGTACCCGTAGCGAACGGCTAGATCGCCCAATCCACCTCCCCCTACAGCCCCCGCCATGGCGGAATAGCCAATCAAGTTAACAGCTGTAATGGTCAACCCCAACACCAGGGAAGGCATTGCTTCCGGGATGAGGACCTTACAGATAATCTGAAAAGGTGAGGCTCCCATGGCCAAAGCCGCCTCTACAACGCCATCATCTACTTCCTTGAAGGCCGTTTCTACTAACCGGGCCACAAAAGGGATGGCTGCTACTGTCAAAGGTACCATGGCCGCCGTAGTGCCAATGGAAGTGCCTACCACCCGTCTAGTAAAGGGGATAATAGCTACCATTAAGATGATAAAGGGGACTGAGCGCCCAACATTAATGATCATAGCCAACACCCGATTAACAACTGGGCTCTCCAACACGTGGCCCCGCTCTGTAGTCACCAGGATAATTCCCAAAGGCAACCCCACTAACTCCGCTAAAGCCACAGCCACAACCACCATGTAAAGGGTCTCACCGGTGCCTTGCCAAAGTAGGCGCCAAATCATGGGGTTAAGCATCTCGCAACACCTCCACTTGCAGATCCTGTTGGGCCAGATAAGCTCCAGCATCCTCTAGAGCCTGACCTTCACCGGACAATTCCACCACTAGAGTCCCAAAGGGTGTATCTTTAATATGATCGATACGGCCAAAGAGAATATTGACTACCACAGGATAGCGCTGCATTAAGTCTGCCATGATGGGCTTACCAGCAGAAGTCCCGATAAATGATATCTTCAAGAGAATGCTATCTTCATCGGAGTGGCGTTCCAGGAGATCAGGGGGAATATCAATATCGATTACACCCCGCACTAAACGCCGAGCCTGGGCAGTCTTTGGTGCCGTAAAGACATCGAGCACCGAACCATTTTCTACTATCCGGCCATTTTCAATCACTGCAACTCGATCACAAATCTGCTGAATGACAGGCATCTCATGGGTAATAAGTAAGATAGTCAGGCCCATTTTGCGGTTAATATCTTGTAGCAAATCCAACACTGCAGTAGTGGTCTCGGGATCTAGAGCAGATGTCGCTTCATCACAGAGAAGCACCTGGGGCCGATTAGCCAAGGCTCGGGCGATACCCACTCTCTGTTTTTGTCCACCACTGAGCTGGGCCGGATAGCTGTCAGCTTTGTCTTCTAAACCCACAAGTTCCAACAGTTCTAGCACCCGCTGGTTGATCTCCGAATTCGGTTCACCGGTGATCTCCAAAGGAAACGCGACATTGCCAAACACCGTCCGGGAAGAAAGCAAGTTAAAATGCTGGAAGATCATGCCGATCCGCTGGCGAGCTATCCGTAGATCCCGCTTGCCTAAAGCCGTAATATCAGTCCCATCGACTAAGACTGTCCCCCGTTGGGGCTGTTCTAGCATGTTGATGCAGCGAACCAAGGTACTCTTACCGGCACCACTTAATCCAATAATGCCAAAGATCTCACCGGCCTTTACCTCCAAACTGACATCATCTAGAGCACGTACCTCTCGGTGGCCATCGGTAAATACCTTGGTCAAGTTATGAATCTTGATCAATTACCCCACCCCCTTCTACAGCTACATACCTCAGCTGTTTAAAAAAATCCCCTTCCAGACGGAAGAGGATTTGAATAAAATGCAACTCCGTCTCTCATCTTCCTAGTGCTCTAAGACACTAGCAGGAATTGGCACCTTGCGCCAAAGCGCCGGTTGCCGGGTTTCATCGGGCCAGTCCCTCCACCTCTCTTGATAAGAGCAACGCAATCTATTAAATTGTAGGTTTTATCATTAGTCCTAGTATAGCAGTGGCAAAATGTCCTGTCAACAGCTTTTTCTGGAAATGTGAACCTTCCGCCCGTCCAGACAGCTGCAACCCTTTGACTGCATCATATGAGAGTCTTGACTGGACTCCTCGCCTATTCTAGCTCTGCAAACAGCATTCGTCAACCCCTTGACAATCACCTCGTTGCCCAGCATAATATACCCGTACGGGTATATGTATCATATCACGGGAGGTATTTTGCTCATGCCTAAGCACCCAACCTATACACTATGCCAAAAGGTAGCCTGGATATTGGTG
>DAIQRD010000127.1:0-6137 GCA_036786445.1 Bacillota bacterium | reverse complement strand
AACCCAGCACCAGCATGTGCTCACCCCCCAGCAGTGACGAACCACCATAGTCCCATTAGTATCAACACACTACTTGGTAGATAGCGCCAAATCATAGAGCCTGTTGCTGTTTGCCCCGCCCATCCACGCCCTATCAGCAGCCCACCACTTAAAGCCAAGAAGCTGACTACCATGACGCTGACGCATGTAGCCACCAAAGGGAATCCCACCAAGGCCGCGGCGATACCGACGCCCATGGCATCTAAAGCTAGAGCTACCCCCAAGAGCAATGCTTCCCACCCACTGATAACTCCGGAGCAATCTAGATCAGCTGTTAGGGGTTCTCGCAGGATCTGAACAACAAGGCCAAAGGGCTGTAAGTGCAGATTCAAGATCATGTCTTCTGCTCGCGATGCCAGCGCTTCAGCCGGGGGCAATATCTCTGACTTCCGCCGCCCCTGCACCACACCCCATATACCAAGGCCAACCAGGAGTACGGCTCCGAACCTAGGAAGCATGGCACTGCTTAAGTAATGCCCGATCACATTACCAGCCTGCATGGACACCAAAACTGCTGCGCCCGAGATGAAACTAGCGATACCCACAGACGTAAGAGGCACCCTAACGCAGCGCAATCCGTATGCTATACCGGCAGCTAACCCATCTAAACTGATTCCAACAGCCAAGACCAAAACCGCAAGCATATTCACCCTAGCGCCCCCTCCAGAAATCTGAAATCTATCTCCATCCTATGGATGATGGGGGTAAAAAGGTTACTACGCTTGCTCAAGTCTGGCAATGGGAACAGTAAAACGAGCTGCGACCTGCCAATTTCATTCTACAGATGGACTGTCCACAGCTATTGCAAGTCTGCCCTTCTCTGCCATACACCTGCAACCGCTCCTGGAAACCACCCCTGTGGCCATCACCATCTACATAATCCCTAAAGGTTGTTCCCCGGTAGGTGATGCCCTCCTGGATAACTGTCTGGATACTACAGTGTAGGCGTTCAATTTCCCTCAATGTGAGAGAACCGGCTGGCTTGCCCGGGAAAATCCCGGCGCGATAGAGGCTCTCATCTGCATAGATGTTGCCTAAGCCTCCGATGCGACGCTGGTCGAGAATCACCGATTTGATAGATGCGCTGCGCCCTCTAAACTGCTCCCGCAAATACTCCGGCGTAAACCCACTGTCCAGAGGCTCTTGGCCCATGGTGGCCAAACCCTTAATAGGCCCGTACCCGGGCTCCTGCAGCAGATGCAATGTAGCGAACTTCCGCTGATCAACTAATCGTACTTCCAGATCACCGTCTAGGTGTATCTGCAAGGATGTATGTTTTTCCAAGGGACATCCATTAGGCGCTGCCACTAGTCTACCGGTCATTCTTAGGTGCAAAACCATTCTTGATCCCGAATCCAAGCAACATATAAGATACTTTCCCCTGCGATCCAGTTCGACAAAACTACGACTCTGCAGAGCCTGAGCTAGTTCCAATTCTGTACAATTCTGTAGGAGCCTTTGGTAATGCACTTCTATGGCCCGAATAGGTCGGTTGAGGACCTTTGCTTGCAGGGTACGGCGTATTGTTTCTACCTCCGGGAGCTCTGGCATTTCTCCACCTCACTAATCCAATACTACGGGGATTGCATCTCGCCAGTTCGGGCCTGCTTTCACATCAACCACCAGAGGCACAGATAATTTCACAATCCCTTCCATTACCTGCTTCACCAACCGGACGGTTGGGATAAGATCTTCTTTGTGCACCTCAAAAACCAATTCATCGTGCACCTGTATCAACATCTGGGCCCTCAGCCCGCAGGTGGCAACCTCTTTTTCCACAGCTACCATGGCCATCTTGATTATGTCGGCAGCAGTACCTTGAATAGGCGCATTCATAGCCGCTCTTTCGGCGAAATTGCGTAAGGCCCAGCGTCGGCTTCCAATGTCCGGAAGATAGCGGCGCCTACCAAAGAGAGTTGCTATATAGCCTTGTTCCCTAGTTTCCTGCACAGCCCGATCAAGATATGCCTTCACACCTGAGTATTTTTGGAAATACTTATCTATATAGGTCTGGGCCTCCTGGCGAGTGAGACCAGTCCCCTTAGCCAGACCAAAACTGCTAATCCCATAGATAATGCCAAAATTGATGGCTTTGGCGGCATTACGCAAGCTAGGTGTCACTGCATCCGGGGCCACTCCAAACACTTCTGCAGCAGTACGGGAATGGATATCTGCCCCAGCCCGGAAAGCATCAACCCAAGCCGTATCTTGAGCCATATGGGCCAGTATCCGCAATTCGATCTGGGAATAATCCGCAGTCAATAGCACAGAGTCTGGCCGTCCAGCCACGAAGGCCTTCCGAATCCGCCTGCCCTCCTCTGTCCTGACTGGGATATTCTGCAGATTAGGGTTAACACTAGACAGTCTCCCAGTAGCAGTAGCTGTTTGGTGGAAACTAGTGTGAAGCCGACCACTAACTGGATGGACCAAAGACTCCAGGCTGTCCAGATAAGTAGATTTGAGTTTTACCAATTGTCGGTAATCCATCAGTAGACCTGCTATCTCGTGTTTTTCAGCCAACTGCTCGAGGACCTCGGCATTAGTGGATGGGCCTGTCTTAGTTTCCTTGAGGACTGGCAAACCCAAACGTTCGAATAAGACTTCCGCCAGTTGCTTGGGGGAATTAATGTTAAACTCCATGCCGGCCAGTAGATAAATGGCATCTGTCAAACCATCAATCCGCCCACCCAATTCCTGAGAGATATGCCGCAACTCACCAATATCTACGGCCACTCCCCTGCGCTCCATGAGGGCAAGCACTCCTGCCAAGGGTAGTTCCACATCGCAATATAGTGTGTCTAGAGAATGTCGCTCGAGCTCAGCCTCTAGTTTATCCTTAAGGGCTGCCATATTGGCCAACCGCGCTGTACTTAGTTCAAGAAGCCTGTCTGAACCGACCTCAGCAAGGGAAACAGCTTTAGCACCCTTCCCAGTCAATTCGTCCAAGGATGGCAGATATAGATCCAACATCTGCAAAAAGACAGTCTCAATGCCCCTAATATTCTGACCGGAATTCAGAAGATATGCCGCCAGGGAAATATCGAACAGAGACCCCGCCAATACCATTCCACAGTTCTCAAAGGCATGAAGTAATGCTTTAGCATCAAAACAAACCTTGGTCAATTGTGGATCCTCCATGAGATCCTGCAAAACCCCAATCAAGGAGACTCGATCTAGTTTATCTCCCTCTAGCTCGCTTCCTGATAGACCGAGGGGGATAAATCCGCCCTGCATACCATCACTTAACCCGATGCCCACCAATTCGGCATCAATGGTGTCAGGACAGTCGATATACGGATCTAGATAGAGGACCCGCTCATGGATATTGAGATCCCCAACAAAAGCTTCTACCTCCGCGGGAGATGTCAAGAGATTGCACTCAAACTCCTCGGAAGTACCCTCCGCCCCATCTTCCCCTCCACGGCTAGCCGTGGCTAGCTGCGGCTCATAGGTCAAAGACAGACGAGAAAGCAGATTTCTAAACTCCAATCGGGTGAATAGCTGATAAAGAGCATCTGCCTGCCACATATCTTTGCCATAGGGTGTCAATCCCGGATCGATGGGTACACTGCAGTGAATGGTGGCTAATTTCCGGCTGAGCCGGGCCTGGTCAGCATACTTTGCTACATTTTCCCTTTGCTTACCTCGCAACTCACTAACATTGGCCAAAACACCATCCAAGCTGCCATACTGCTGCAGCAATCTAGCTCCGATCTTGGGACCGATCCCCGGAATTCCCGGGATATTATCCGATGTATCGCCCATCAGTCCCTTAAGATCTGCCACCAACTCAGGCGGAACTCCGTGTCTGGTCTCCACATGCTTGGGGTCATAGACCTCAAGATCTCGAATGCCCCGCCTAGTGATAAGCGCTTTCACATTATCGTCCACCAACTGCAGGCAATCTCGATCACCTGTAACAATCAACACTTCCCGCCCCAAAGCCGCATGGTGACAGGCGAGTGTGCCTATGATGTCATCGGCTTCATAGCCCGCTAACTCCACTACAGGTATGGAAAACCCTCGAACTATTTCCTTCACTAAGGAAACTTGAGGCACCAAATCATCCGGCATCTTAGGGCGATGGCCCTTATAGTCCTCAAATTGCTCGTGACGAAAGGTAGGCCCTGATAAATCAAAAGCCACACCAATAAAACTAGGTTCTTCATCTTCCAGCAGACGCAACAGCATCATTGTAAAGCCTAGGGCCGCATTAGTGTGCTCTCCTTCGCTTGTTGTCATGGTGGGAAGCGCATAGAAAGCGCGATGAAGAAGACTATGTCCATCCACCAACACCACTTTTTCTCGGGAGCTGCCCTCGTCGGCCTGCATATTACCACCTCAGGTTTTAGGATAAACCAACTAGACTGCATTATGTCTCAGCAAGTATTCCATGCCAACACTTGCTTTACCTCTTTAACTGGCTGCCTTCCTGTATCTCTGGAAGACACTGGCACCCTTGGCCATAACATACCGTTTTAGTCGGAATTTACATAGTGATAACGGTAGTATTGTGAATCTTAGTATGTTAGCATTATAGCAGACAGACAGAGACTTAAGGCCTGTGGCTTTTACGACACTGCTAGTGGTCTTGTCTAGTATCACTAGGTATTTAGGAAGGGAGAGATTTACTCCAATGCGACGCTTTAAGGTCTGGACGGCAGTCCTGGCTCTCCTTGCGGTACTGCTCCTTGGCGGTCTGGCCAGTGCAGCCCAGCTCAGCGATGTATCGACAAGTTGGGCCAAAGCAGACATCGAAGCTCTAATGAAAGATGGCATCATCAGTGGTTATCCAGATAATACCTTTCGTCCGGAACATCCCGTCACTAGAGCCGAATTTGCCAGGATATTGTCTAAAGCTTTTCACTATGAGCCCTCTGGAAGAAACAACTTCTCAGACATACAAAATCATTGGGCAGAAAAAGATATTAATGCCTTAGTCGAAAAAGAGATCATCCAAGGCTACCCTGATGGTAGTTTTAAGCCCGATACCAAAATCAGTCGAGCCGAAATGGCTACGATGCTAACTAGGGCAATCAAACTCGACGGTGATTTCAATGGTAGCCAGTTTGGCTGGTGGCCAAGTTTCGAAGATGTGCCTGAAGACCACTGGGCGTACAACTCAGTGGAGATAGCCAACCGCCTAGGCATAGTTCCCTCCGTCATTGCCACCAGATTTCAACCGGAGCGGGCAGCCAATCGGGCCGAAACAGCGGCCATGATCAGAGCGGCCAGAGATCTGACGACAATCCAGGGTACATTGCAGACTGCTGGAGATCAAAACACCCTCATGGTAGCCCCTCTCATTGGCCAAGCTTTGGTCCTAGAGGTAGCTCCCGATGCCAGTGTTTTACGCAATAGCACTAGAGCGCAATCAACCGATCTGGTTGAAGGTGACCAGATATATGTAGTAGCTAGCAGCTTCGGTAGTGCCCAGTTTGTCAAAGCCAGTGGCATTGTGACTCAAGCCGATGTCATGTCCAAGGTTATGGACCTCTCCAAAGGTCTAGTTACTAAGGAGCAGCTCAGCGCCCTCCTACGTGGTGATTGGCAAGCTGTCCAAGATGAAATGAAGTACAGTATTTACGATCAGCTGCTCAAGAACGATGTAAAGCCCCACGAAGCTGAGGCCATCCTGACTCAAGACTGGACTGCCTTAGGCGGCTTAGGCCAAGAGCGCTTGGCTGAGGCGTTGTCACAACAGTGGGATGTGCCCATGGAGCTCATCATCGCCTTGCTACAGCGAGATTGGAAGGCAGCACAGGAATACGGCCAAGTCGAGCTTACTCAACGGATCCTCGGCGGACTGCTCAACGATGCCAACTAACCATGCTAACTGCCTATTAGATTACTGGAAACAAACAGCACTTTAGTCCTAACCAGGCTGCCTAGAAACCCAGGCAGCCTGATGTTTTGCCATGTTGGCGAACGTCCGTGCGGGCAAATGAGGAAAATGCATGTCCACTCTAGAAAGGAAAAGCTTAGGCGAACTGACGCCATCAGTTGCCGGATTACCGAGCCTAGACTCCCGTGACTCCCAACATATCTCGACTTTAACAGTAGAAAGTGAAAAACACCTCTGTAACCCTTGATATTAA
>DAIQRD010000126.1:4288-6199 GCA_036786445.1 Bacillota bacterium | reverse complement strand
CCCACACTCGGGGCAATAGTCAACCATGTCCCGCGGTCAGTCCGCGTAGCGGACCTATACCGAATACGCTACCTCATAGTCTCGGGCTGAGGTGACCATCTCCCTGACTTTACCATTCCAATGATAGCGGACCACACCTACATAAGGAGCGTTCTTGGGCCGCACCAGTTCACAAATAGCCAGCTGGGATACGGTATCATGATCACCCCACAGTGACTGGGAATTCATGATGTAGTTGAAACCGAGCTTTTCCACCAGCTCAAACATGTCCCGAATATTGTTCTCATCTACCCCCGCGAAAGCTTCATCCAGGGAAATAATGAAGGGAGCATCACTTCTGGCCTCCAGGTAGCGGGAATATGCAGCAGAAAAGAGCGGGATATACATAGCCATGGCCTTTTCTCCGCCACTGAGTTTGTAGAACGCATTGTTGGTCAACTCTCGCTTGGGCTCTCCTTCACGCTGGTACTGGAGTCTGAATGCAAACCACTGACGATAGTCCAGCACCTCTCGGATGGCCTGATGTAGCGTATAGCCCAGACCTCGATCTTCTAGGATATCCTTAGCTCTTTGAATTCGGGAGCGGAAATGTCGGGTAATCCGATGCATGTCCTCCTCCTTGAGTAGCCGGGGGTCGGATCGCAATAGGTCCACCAAATCCTTGGTATCTAGCTCTTCTTCGTATTCCGCCGGGCGGGGTCTCCAGCTCAGAGAGAAAGTAAGGCCACTAGATGCGTCCCGCTCTCCCATGAGTTGGTCGATCTTCCCCACCCATTGTTCAGCGCGGTTAATGCGTGCCCGGATGATTCGACCGACACTGTGCATGATGATCTCCTCATATAGCTCACGATCTTGATCATCAAGCACACTCTGCTGTAGCAGAACATCTCTCTCGATTTGGTTAAACACGAAGTAAGGGCTGACCTTTTTGCCCCCGTAGTCCATGAGGAGCTGAACTCGCCGTGATTTCTGCTGCACCTGCTCCAACTGAGCCCTGGTGATCTCATCTTGGGGCAGTTCCGGCAGCTCAGTTATTTCCAGCAACATCTCTTGGGTGAAACCATACTCCAAAAGTAGTGCCTGTTCTTGGTAATATACCTTGTTCAAGCTATCGGTGATTTGAACCCGATCAAGATTCCGCTGGGTTAATAGTGCCCCATACTCATCCACCACCAACCGTGCCTCTCTGATCAAAGTCTCTCCATCAAAACTCCCGGCACTATCGCCTAAGAAATGAAGCAACCTGCCACCAGTAGCTGAAACTGTATCTGGCGCTACAAGTGCCTCAGCCAGCGGTTCATCTGGGTAATAAAAGCCTGCTACTAGCCGGATATCCTCTCGCAGGATTTTCTGCCACAGTATGAGGATCTCCCCGGCAGTTGCCAATTCCCGGGCATTCATAGCTAGGGCATCCTGGGCAGATTTGGCCTCATATCTGACTCTTTCTACCATCTGAGTGAGGCCTTTGATCTCCTTAGGTAGCTCAGTGAGGCGATCCACCACCTCGGCGATTTTGGTCCGGATCTCCTGGGCACCTAGTTTCTCCAGGCGCTCCTGGATCTGCTCTAGCTGGAGTGCCAATCTCGCCTGGGTCTCTTGGAGAACATTCAACTCACCCTGAAGCTCATCCACATCGAAAACCACGTCGGCCAGATTCTGATCGAAGTGGATGATCCGCTCCCTACAGTTGAGATAATCCTTATGGGCTAGTTGTAGATCTTGTAGATGACGAACATAATCTTGCATTTCCAGCCGGGCCGCCTCGTACGCCTCTTCCGTAACTGGGAGAAGCAGCTTGGCTGTGTGTTGACGCACTAAATCTTTGGCCGCCTGCCACTGCCTTAGGATTTCTTTGACCTTTTCATTTCTCCACTCCACATCCCTCAGACAGGCTTCCACCAGCTGTTTGGC
>DAIQRD010000126.1:0-4278 GCA_036786445.1 Bacillota bacterium | reverse complement strand
GAGCAACTGATGCTCGAATACCAAACTTTTCCACCAGCTGCTTGGCCTTCTCCAAATTCAAATAAGCCTCTCCTAGATCAGCATCCAGAGGAAAAGTTTGGTATTCGAGCATCAGTTGCTCTTGCCTCGCTTGTAGGCCTTGCCCCTCTGTCTCCAAGGAACCCCGTTGCGTTTCCAGTTCCGCTACTTCCCATTGCAGGCGAGCTATCTCCCGCAGGCGAAACTGCCGCCTAGCCTCCTTGCCGATATAAATGGACTGCTCTGTCCGGGGAGCATGTCCGTGAATCAGTCCAATATGATAAGAACCTTCTGTATCCAAAACAGTAGCTCCCCCAGCTAACTCTGCTTCCAGCATGGTACTACCGGTGCCCGCGGCGAAGTCCAAACCCATCTGTTGACGGGCCTCCATGCTGTGGGCGATACCTTTGCCAGAAGGATCCAAATCCACCACAATGCTGCCCAATATCTCGGCGATATCCCGAGCACTCACCCCCACACCTTCCACTGGCGTTGGATAGAGCAAATCCCCTAGGGTTGTCACACCATATGTCGGCAGCTTCCTGGGCTTAATAATCCTATCTGACTGAGGTGCTTGTTCGTGATATTCCTTGGGAATAATCAGGGCATCCAATAGCCCCGTCTGCCCCATAGCCGCCTCAAAGCGCTCCCGCAGATCAGCTTCCACATCTTCCCTAAACTCCACTGCAGCGAAAAACGGCAGATGGGGAATGCCCTTAGCCTGTAGGCTGGCCCTAGCTCCCTGGGTGTCGGGGTGGCGAGGTGGCTCCATCTCTTTGGCCCGCCTAAGCTCTTGCAGATCTGCCTCTTTCTCTGCAATCCGCCCCTTTTGGAGATCAAGCTCATGGCGGTTTCTAACCAGTACTTGCTCTAGAGCTTGGTAATCGCGGCTATAGGCTTGGAAGACAACATCCCGCACATCTTCGAACCTGTGCTCCTCATAGATGCCCATGAGCCGCTGACTTGTGGACTGTACCTCTGTATCCAAGAGATGTAGTTCCTTGTTCTCTCCCCGCCATTGGTGGAAACTCGCCAGCCAATCCGCCTTTTCTTCCTCAAACACTTCGCCCCATCGGTGCTCAGTCTCCCTAGCCTTATTTAGCTCCATGCGGGCCTGGGCCAGCTCCTTGTCAGCCTCATGATAGCGTTCCTTGGCCTTAGCCTCTGCCCTGAGGACTTCCAGACCAGTATCTAGTTCCTTCTGGTAATCCACTGCGTCTTTGCGCCAAAGGCCGAAATCATATCCTTCTGTATGTCGGCGACGAAACTCTGGCACTGCCACAAAGTGATCTTGAAACTCCGCGGTATCAGCTTCAGTCTCTAGAATGCCGAGCAGCTCTTCTACTCGGGTCTCAAAGCGGGCCTGGAGAGTCTCTTCCTTGGCTAAGCTATCCCGCAACCTGACTTCATTTTGCCTTTTCTGGTGCAGTGAATCAGCTTTCTTCTCCGCCTGACTTACAGCCGCGGCTGCCTGGCTCTCTAGCTGCTGCTTGTCTGCTTCAGCTCTAAAGACATCATGGTCTCGCAGTCGCATAGCCTCTTCTTCGAGCACTTGCTGCTCCAGTTCCCGCTGACGCAAGGTGCTTGCCGTCACTTGCTCTTCATCCCGGCATGTTTGGAGCTTACTCTCCAGCTCCTTGGTTTGCCTTGCCAGGCGCTCACAGCGTTGGTGACTTTGGAGCAACCCCTGGGCCTTTTCCGCCAGGACAAACTGGTTATATTGATCATATTGCTGGCAGATCCGGGTGAGCGAGCTCCGATCCCGCAAGAGCTGCTCCAACTGCTGTTTGGTTTGATCCATACTCTCGATTGTATCGGAAAGGGGGCGAAGCTCCTCGTCAGCCAGCGCCGGCAGAGAATCATTGAGGATCTCATAAATCACTGTGGGCTTGAAATCCTTAGATAGCTTCGGGCTGCGCAGCTGAATCAAGAGCTTGATCAAATCCTCGTACGCTTCTAGGGATTCAAAACCAAATACAGAGCGGTTGACTAATTCCATGTATTCCCCTTGAGTCTGCACGACTTTGCCACCATCGCCGATGAGATTCTCTAGTTCTCGCCGGGACAGTGGGATTTTCTGCTCCTTAGCCCCGTCAGCATCATATTCCGTCTTGTACAATAGGAGATCCCGGCCGACACGGCGGTTATCATGGATGACAAATCCCCAAGAATCCAGGGGAGCATGGTTCTTAGCCTGCAGACCCATACCAGTTGTCAGATATTGCGCTGCACCCTCCCGCTTGTATTCAAGATAAAGATAACCAGTGCGCTCATCCCGTTCAACTAAGTCCTTTTCCCCTAAGAGATAATCTTCCATGCGCCGGGCTCTAGAGCCAAAGGGATCCAGACGATCCGGGCTCTTGCGGCCATCGAGTAGGAGGGGTATGAAGCTTTGCATAGTCACCGATTTGCCTGAACCATTGCTCCCCCGCAGAAGCAGCTTCCCACCGGCAAAATGAAATTCTTCTTCATCATAGTACCAGAAATTCACCAGACCAGCACGGTGCATCTGCCACTTGCCTTGCATGTAGATCACTCCCAGGTTTCATCTCAAGACACCATGTGCGTTTTCCAGCCTCTTAGAACCATGGCTGTCGCCACCGATACCATCAGAACCGATACTATCACTCCGGTACGTAATCAGAAGGATATTCGCCAATAGTCCGAGCTAAGAGGGGCAGAAGCAGTAGAGTCCCAGTCTCAGTATTCACCGACAGCATCTTCCACTCCAGCAAGAGCTCCTGCAGGTCGCTGGCCGTGGTCGCCACCAATGCCTCTCTGTACTGCTTGCTCCACCCGGAACCATATCGCTCCCAGCAGTTGTGGACAAGATTCTCAAAATCCACGGGAGTCAGCTCGATCCTACCATAGCCATCAACTGTTAGCTTTCCGGCGTCCACATCCTCCCGGATCATGGCTGCAAACTGCAGCGCTATATCTGAAATGGTCTTGTTATCGGGAAAAAACTCAAACCGGGCCCTGCGTTCCGGCAAAGTCAAGAGAGCAGCATTCCTATATAGCTCAAACTGAAATCCCGTATGGCTTTCAATATCTTCCCTAATCCGATGTCGGTAATTTCTCAGGTAAAGAAAATCAGATTCGTGGGCTTCCCATCGGTACATGATGGGAGACAGAAATAGCTGTCGATACACCCGTTGCCGCCGCCATGGCCCTGTCTCCAGATCGCCCAGCTCATGCCCGGGTTCCAACAGGACCTCCGGATCCCTCTGTTGCAGTAGGTCCCTATCTATAGGGCGCATGAAATAACGGGAGACTGCTGGCACTTCGTACAAGGTCTCGTAGTCTTCCCTGGTGCTAAATTCCGCGATGTCTCCCTCTACAACTTGGAGAATGCCAGAGGTCGTAGCAAAAAGCAACACCCGCACTAGAGATCGGCGATGCTCATAGTGAGTCCAGTCCACCGGCTCATCTCCCGGGTAGATCCCTTGCAGTTCCTCACATAATTCACTCATAAGAAACTGTTCATCTACACTCCTACTCTCCAGGCAGGCCAATAGACAGCAAAACAGAGCATAATCTCGGGTGTGCTGAAAATCCTGAATACCCATCCATACTTCTGGCGAAGCAGGCAGCTTCTCCAGCTTGGCAAAATACCGATGAACAATCAGATGAAAGCCTAGTTTCTCTAGGAAATAAGCCCGCAACACTGGCTCCCGCTCCCGGACCATCTGATACTTTTCTGGCTCCCTTTCCCGCAGAATCCAGAACTGTTCAAGGAGGTGTTCTGCTGCTTCCTGGGCCAATTCATCAAAACCGCTACCTGCCTTCTGCTCCATAGTCATCCTCGCTCCAGTAAATCCTCAAGTAAGGCTCCCCAACAACCTTAATCTAGAAACTGCAACTTGAAGTTAGGCATTTGCAGAATCCCATCATCAGAATGGAGTTGTATGTAACCACCATCAAGAGTTTCTAACTGTATTCTCCGCCCGCTTTCGGTCTTGGCGATCCCGTCTGCAGCAGTCATGCATCTGCCAATCCAGGTAAGTAATGTCTTGCGCACATGAGAATCAATCACAGGCAAATCTCCCAGAATAATGTGATCCTGCTGTATGATCTCCTCCATGAACTGGCGTTCTGCTTCCTTTTCATCGAGGTAGTCCTGGAGCAAATCGGTTTTCTCTTCTCCGTGGGTGACTATGGCTCCCAGGCGCGTACGGAATCGGTATTGCCTGATCCTGGGTCTTGTAATCAGTACGGTAGGGATCTCATCCCAGATCTCCATGTCGATGTCTTCACTAA
>DAIQRD010000125.1:0-6341 GCA_036786445.1 Bacillota bacterium | reverse complement strand
TAAAAAAGCACCTAACCTGCCAAGGGAGGCTTCATAGTAATGTATATCAATTGATACCCGGATGTTTTACTATATACGGAAATGATCGATTAATCTCTGAAGCTGTTGGGCCATGTTGCTCAAGTTTTGGGCAGCCGCGGCAGCCTCTTGGACGGAGGCTGACTGCTCCTCGCTTGAAGCGGCTAGTTCTTGGCTTCCACCGCTGATCTCTTCTGCTGCAAGGGCAACTTGTTGGATCTTTTCTGCGATAGATTCCATCATGTGCAAAATGCTCTTGAGCAATTCGGCCGCGTTCAAAATAGCGACTGTACTCTCCTTTGCCTGCCCTACTGTACCTGCAACTCCCGCTGCGGCTCGCTGAGTGTCTTTCTGCATTTCGCCGATTAGACTAGCTATCTCCCTAGTTGCCTCAGCCGAACGTTCTGCAAGATTACTAACTTCATCGGCTACAACTGAGAAACCTCGTCCATATTCCCCGGCCCGAGCTGCCTCAATGGCTGCGTTGAGAGCTAGAAGATTAGTCTGCTCAGCTACTTCCCTAATCATCTCTATGATCTTACCGATTTCCTGTGACCGCTGATCTAGGTTACTAAATACTTGGGCTAATTGCCCAACGTCTGCTTCCAACTGAGCTGATTGTTTCCCCACATTGTCAATGGCTTCGCCCCCTTTAAGGGCCATGTCAGATATCTCCACTGATGTCGTAGCCATGACCTGGGTATCGCTACTAATAGTCTGAACACGGGAGGCAAGCTCGTTGGCTGTAGCGGCAACCTGCTGGATTGATGCACCAAGCTCCTCTGATGTGCCGGAAAGCTGCTGTGATGCCGCCGCAACCTCCCCAGCACTTTCTGTGACACCAGTTACAACTGTACGCAGATTCCCTACCATCTTATTGAAACTTGCTACCAGCCTACCCAGTTCGTCATTGGATTTTCTCGCTGCCAGGCGCGTCAAATCCCCTTCTGCGCCTGTTTCCGCAGCTTCGACCAATTCCGCTACGGATGTGATAATCCCCCGGGTTATAAACGCAGCCAATAACGCCCCCAAAGCGATGGAGAAGACCGCTGTACCCCATAGTGTTCTAGTAGCGCCACGGTGAACCTGGGCTGCTTCCGCAGCCAGGGAATCGGCTACCTGGGTTGCTGCATCCAACAATCTTCGGCCGACAGTCTCCATGGCTTCCTGTTGGTCATTCTTGCCGACCTCTAAACTATGAATCTGTCGAAAGCTGTCACGGCCAGATATCAATGCGAAGTACATGGAGTCAATGGATACTGTCGAATCCGCCGGTCGTTCATGGGTCATAAGGTGAAGCAGTCTTTCCTCTACCTCTGACATTGCTTTTAGAACAGCTTGATATGCCTCATCCCGCAAAGCACTGTTGGCCCTGTTAGCGATATACTCTCGTTGTGCCAATCCCATGGTCATCACCAACATCGGAGTGGGCTTTTCGGAATGGTCTGCTTCTGATTGTTGTGAAGTCGTAGTTGGCAAGATGTTTTGCGCATGAGTAGGGTCTTCAGAAGCTTGCAGAAGCGCTAGATCCAACAACTCGGCTTCCGCGGCTAAGTAGTTGTCCCTTTGCACTCTTTGCTCCTGATCAAGTTGAGCATACCTCTGGAGAAATTGAAGCCATTCCTCAGCGTTAAGTGCGATCTGTTCGGCCTGATCCCTATCTTCCTCTGAAGTTAGCATACCCATGAGGTACTCTTCCACATAAGATGTTATTTCATCGCGGATTTCGACGGCCTGTCGCAAATAGTCCGCATCACCACGTATGATATAGTTCTTCTCTGCCCTTCTTCCTTCCAAGGATTTCTCCATCAGGTTTTTTACTTCAAAAGCAGCCTCTCTCTTTTTAAGTACGGTAGAGGTACCCCATGACCCGATTATTGCTGCAATCAACGTCAAGATCAACAGGAGGGCAAAGCCTCCGCCGATCTTCCACCCTAGACTAAGCTCTCTTTTCCTCACGCTTTAAGCCACCTCTTCATGTTTTGCGTTTCTTGCCGTCTGCCCACTATAGGCCTATCAAAGTATTATGAGTGCTTCGTAACCTCTCCCAACTGCGATCGCATGGGATGAATATTTGCTGGTAGTAGTTTACCATACCAGTTGGTGAATGGCAATAAATCCCTTCAACTCCGTGATATTGCCGCCCCACCTAAGTACACCTTCGTAATGTTCTTGGGATCCTTGAGCAGCCCGACATTCTCCAAGGGATTACCCTTGACCAAGAGAATATCTGCCACATATCCGGGAGCCAACCGACCTACATCATCTTGCAGCCCAAGGACGCTTGCTGCCGCACTAGTACCTGCTTTGATAGCATCCATGGGACTCATTCCCGCCTTAACCATGAGTTCCAGCTCACCTGCGTTACTGCCGTGGTAGTTGAAAGGTGTCCCGGCATCGGTGCCTAAGGCAATAGGCACCCCTGCTTCATAGGCCATGCGGAAACTCTGTAAATGGCATTCCAGAACTCTTGTGTTCTTGTCAACTGCATATTGGGGAATCCCAGCCTCTATTCCATAGATACTTATATTATGGGGAGCAGACAAAGTAGGCACTAAAGCCGTTCCCTTTTGAGTCATCATCTCGATGATTCCTGCATCGAGGAAAACGCCGTGCTCAATGGAGTCGATGCCTGCTTCTACAGCATTGCGAATCCCGGTATTTCCCTGGGCATGGGAGGCGACCTTGCGTCCGCTTCGATGGGCTTCCTCCACGGCAACTACAAGCTCTTCTAAAGTGAGCTCAGCTGCCCCCGGCTCAACTCCTTCGGTCATGACTCCCCCGGTGGCCATCACCTTGATCACATCGGCGTCTTCCTTGATCAGAGTGCGCACCGCCTTTCTCACCTCCCACGGTCCATCAGCCTCGATGCCACCGCCGTGGCCATGGCCTCCGGTGATGGTTATACACCGCCCGCTAGCTACTAGCCTTGGCCCAACGACGATACCTTCTTTGATGGCCTTCTTCAGCTTAATATCCACATCGAACTTGGAGCCCACGCTGCGGGCAGTAGTAAACCCGGCTTGTAACGTCTTCTTGGCATTGGCTGCAGCCCGGAAGGCCAAAATCGACTCTGGATCGTCCTTGTATGGACGTGGGTCGGCAGCTCCCGGGGAGCAAAGGTGCACATGGCAATCGATGAGACCTGGCATCACATATCCATCTAGATGATTGACTATCTGTACATCAGGGGGGATCTCGGCTTTATCCACTGGAGAGATGCGCAAGATCCTGTCACCTTCGATTAGAATAGACTGTCGCAGCTTAACCTCGTCACTGATCCCATCAATAAGATATCCCGCGTTAATCACTAACATAGGACTCACCCTTTCTTCTAGCCTTTTGGATCTAGCCGTTCTCGAAGCCAGTCTCCAATAATATTCAAAGACAAGCAGACAGTAAACACCGCAAGTCCCGGCAAGGTCGTGAGCCACCAATGGGTGGCCAAGTACTCTCTTCCATCAGCAGCCATACTGCCCCAGGTGGGCACAGATGGTTCTACTCCTAACCCTAGGAAGGAAAGAGATGATTCTAACACAATGAACTTTGCTACATCCATAGAGGCTAGCACTACAATCTGGGGCAGAAGATTAGGCAAGTAATGCTTCAAGAGAATTAGATGCTCCCTCTGCCCGATGGCTTTAGCTGATTCAATGAAACCTGTCTCATTTAGCCTTAAGGTCTCTGCCCGAATAATTCGCGCATGACCTGCCCATCCTGTTGCGATTAGGATGAATACGATATTACCCAGACCCGGTTCGGTCACCGCAATAAGAGTAATAGCCAGCAGAATAAAGGGTATGGAAAGCTGCATATTCACAAGCCCCATCAAGATCCGATCGAGCCAACCTCCGTATCTACCGGCCATAAGTCCCAGGATAGTGCCGATAAGGGAGGCCCCCAAGCAACCGGTCACTGCCAAAAAGAGGGATAGCCTAGCGCCATAAATCAGCCGACTGAGGATATCTCTGCCTAGTGCATCGGTACCCAGGATGTGGGTGGTAGAGCCACCGGGCAAGAAGACAGGAGCCTTTAGTCTTGCCAAGAGCCTTTGGGCATATGGGTCTTGTGGAGCAAGAACCGAGGCGAACACTGCGGCCAATAGGGCAACTGCAACTACGGCAACAGATAGCTTTAGATCCCAGCTGCCCTCAGGCCAGATCTGAGCAACGGACTTAATCAGTGTTTGCTTCCGAGACAAACCTAACCTCCTGATTAGCTTTCTTTCAAAGATCGCCATTTGCTTCACACCCTCACCCTGCTGTCCAATAAAGGATAGACTAAGTCGGTAACAGCATTGATTACGACAATCATGACGGCCAAGACCAAGACACCAGCCTGCACCACGGGAAAGTCCCGGTACTGAATGCTCTGCACGATGAACCGACCTAGCCCCGGCCAGGCAAATACCGTTTCAGTGACAACCGTCCCGCCAAGCAGGCTTCCCAACTGCAGGCCGATGACTGTCACCACGCCGATAGCAGCATTCTTTAGCGCATGTTTGAAAAGAAGCACTTCTCGGCTGACTCCCTTGGCTAAGGCAGTGCGGATATAGTCTTGGCGAAGGATTTCCACCATGCTTGCCCTGAGAATCCGAGTCACACTGCCCATCAAGTTCAAAGATAGGGCGACGGAAGGCAGAACTAGATGACCCAGGCTTCCCCGCCCTGACGCTGGTAGCAGTCGCATTCTAACGGAAAAGAACATGATCAGCAATATCCCCAGCCAGTAGACGGGCATGGATTGGCCAAACAGGCCCACAAATCTGGCTATCCGATCCCACATGGAATTGGGCTTATAGCCTGCCAGAATTCCTAAGGGGATGGCTACCAGCCAGCCAAACAGTGCCGCAGAGAGAGCCAGCTCCAGCGTGGCCGGCACCCGGCCTAGAACCAGCTCCATAGCGGGTTGGCCGTACCTAAGAAAAAACCCAAAGTCACCCCTAAGAGCATTGGTAGCAAAGGTAACAAACTGTGCCAGTAACGACCGTTCAAGACCAAGGTCTGCCCTCATTTGAACTAGTTCCTCATATGTGGCATCTATGGGAATTAACAGGGCTGCGGGATCCCCACTTAGCCTGGTGAATAGGAAGGTGATCAGGGAGAGCAAGATGACTGCTCCCATCGATGTACCTATCTTAGCGGCAAGGCTCCTTCCCCGGTTCATCTCACCACATCCATTTCATAGACCAGGATCTGTTCGTCGGAGCGAGGTTCCCAAATCACCCGCTGGCGGGCAGCAAAGATGTCTACCTGTTGGTAAAGAGGAATCACTGCAGCTTCATCTAGGGCTAGTCTCTGTGCCTCAAAGTACAGCTTTTGCCTTTTATCAGGATTGGTCTCAACCCGAGCGTGGTCAAGGAGCTCATCCATCTTGGGATTGGAGTAGTATGAAGAGAGCTCTCCACTTCTGAGTTGTGTGTATAGATAGGCATCAGCATCAAAGGTGTTGCCTCCTAGCCCTAAGAGCATCATGGGAGCACCGGCATGCTGATACAGCTTTCCGACAAAGACTCCCCATTCCGAGACGTTGAACTTAGTCTTTATGCCAACATCCTGCAAAAAGCCATTGACAGCCTGAGCCACGTCTTTATCCATCAAATAGCGGCCCGATGGAGCTTCAAAGGTAATTTCAAAACCTTTTGGATAGCCAGCTTCGGCAAGTAACTGTCTAGCTTTCTTTGGATCATAGCGATATGGCTTAAGATCCGGGTCATGCCCAAAGGCATTAGAAGGCAGCGGAGAGGCTAGCGCCTTCCCATAGCCACCCAGAAGAGCCTCGATAATCGCCCCTTTATCTACAGCATAGTTAAGGGCCTGACGCACCCGTTTGTCTGACAAGGGACCACCATCGGTGGTAGTTAGCACAATGAAGATAATGCGAGAACTAGGTGCTGTACGAACGCTAAGTTCTTTCATAGCGGCGATAGACTCAACCTGATGGGGCGGAACATTGACAATCACATCCACTGCACCGGTCTTTAGCTCAGCGATGCGGGTAGCAGTCTCTGGGATCGGTCTAAATATGACTTCATCGATTTTCGGTGCACCTTGGAAATACTCGGGGTTTGCTTCCAGAACGATCTTCTCATCCTTGAGCCACTCTCTCAGTCTGTACGGACCGGTTCCCACTGGTGCTGTGGCAAAGCCGGCAGCCCCCACCGCTTGGGCATACTTAGGTGGAACCATGGCGATATCCCCCACCCTAACAGGTAAAAGCGGATTCGGGGCGTTTGTCTTTATCCGAAGGGTCTTCGCATCAGGGGCTTCAATGGCCTCGATACTCCGCAGCCCTGATGCTTGGGGAGACTTCTGATTAGGATC
>DAIQRD010000124.1:0-6403 GCA_036786445.1 Bacillota bacterium | reverse complement strand
GCTATTGGAGTTGGGGGCCCCGGATATTATTGTCCGCAATGAAAAGCGTATGCTGCAAGAAGCAGTAGATGCTCTCATCGACAATGGCCGAAGGGGTCGGCCGGTAACAGGTCCTGGCAACCGACCACTAAAATCCTTGTCCGACATGCTCAAGGGCAAACAGGGACGGTTCCGCCAGAATCTATTGGGTAAGCGGGTGGATTACTCTGGTCGATCGGTGATCGTGGTGGGCCCGGAGCTGAAGATGCATCAATGTGGCTTGCCTAAGGAAATGGCTTTAGAGCTGTTTAAGCCTTTTGTCATGAAACGGCTAGTAGATCAGGGCCACGCCCATAACATTAAGAGTGCGAAACGCATGGTGGAACGGGTAAGGCCAGAGGTATGGGATGTGCTGGAAGAAGTCATCAAGGAACATCCGGTGATGCTTAACCGTGCTCCCACCTTGCATCGCTTGGGTATTCAGGCCTTTGAGCCTGTGTTGGTGGAGGGGCGGGCTATTCAGATCCATCCATTGGTCTGTACTGCTTATAATGCTGACTTTGATGGTGACCAGATGGCAGTGCACGTACCGCTTTCGGCTGAAGCTCAAGCAGAAGCCCGGTTGCTCATGCTCTCCACCAACAATATTCTGCTACCTGCTAGTGGACGCCCTGTGACAACTCCCACGCAGGACATGGTGATTGGCTGCTATTATTTAACTCAGAAGAAAGATGGCGCCAAAGGCGAAGGTCGCCGGTTTTCCTCACCAGAGGAAGCACACATGGCCTACGCTGATAAACAGGTGGATCTCCACGCACGGGTTACTGTGCGGTGGAAGGGCGAGTTAGTGGAGACCACTGTGGGTAGGATTTTCTTCAATGAAATCATGCCCGATGAACTAGGCTTTTATAATGACGTTGTCGGCAGTAAGGAATTGGCGAACCTAGTGGGACGGCTTTACCGGGCTTTCGGTAACACTCGCACGGCTGAAGTCTTGGATGAGGTAAAGGCGCTAGGATTCCACTATGCAACTATTTCCGGAACCACGGTGGCCCTATCTGATATTACCAGTCCTCCAGAAAAGGGTGCTTTGATTGAGGCAGCAGAAGAGCAAGTGGATATCGTGGAGCAACAGCACCGCCGGGGCTTGTTGACTGCTGAAGAACGATATCAGCGAATCTGCGATATTTGGACTAGAACTAAGGATGAGGTTACCAAGGCAATGCGGGCGCATAGTGATGATTTCAACCCCATCTGGATGATGGCCCGCTCTGGCGCCCGTGGTAACGAGTCACAGTTGAGCCAATTGGCGGGTATGCGAGGTCTAGTAGCTGACCCCACTGGCAAAACCATCGAGATACCGATTAAGGCCAATTTCCGCGAAGGCCTGACAGTACTGGAGTATTTCAACTCTACCCACGGTACCCGCAAGGGATTGGCTGACACGGCCCTCAGGACAGCGGACTCTGGTTATCTTACTAGGCGACTGGTGGACGTATCCCAGGATGTTATAGTGCGTGAGGCGGATTGTGGAACCAACCAGGGAGTAAGTATGAGAGCTATCAAGGACGTGGGTCGTGATTCGGAGCAAATTATCGAATCCCTCAGTGAGCGGCTCACGGGTAGGATGGCGGCTACCCCCATCACACACCCGGAAACCGGAGAGATTTTGGTGGAAGCCAATCAACTCATCAATGAGGAGTTGGCTGAGCAGGTAGAAGGGCTGGGTGTGGAACAGGCGGAGATAAGATCTGTGCTTACCTGTCGCACCCGTCACGGTGTGTGCGCGTCCTGTTATGGGCGCAACCTAGCTACAGGGAAATTGGTTGAAGTTGGGGAAGCTGTAGGTACCATTGCTGCCCAATCCATTGGGGAACCAGGTACTCAGCTAACTATGAGGACGTTCCACACCGGTGGTGTCGCTGGGGACGATATTACTGCTGGTTTGCCAAGGGTAGAGGAGTTATTTGAGGCTCGCAAACCCAAGGGCCAAGCCATAATCGCAGAAGTGTCGGGCAGGACATCGATCACAGAGAACAAGGGTGTTCGCAAAGTTGTCGTGGTCACTGAAGAGGGAGAAGAGGAAAGCTATACTGTGCCCTACGGATCCCGCCTCAAGATAAGGGAAGGCGGGTATGTTGAAGCTGGAGATCAGCTGACAGAGGGTTCAGTTAACCCCCATGATATTCTCAAAGTCAGAGGGGTGCGGGCGGTCCAAGCCTATTTGGTCCGGGAAGTACAAGATGTATATCGCTCCCAGGGCGTTGATATCAACGATAAGCATATAGAAGTGATCATCCGGCAGATGCTGCGGAAAGTGAAGATAGACAAATCTGGAGATACGGATCTCTTGCCTGGCGGTTTGGTGGATGCCTTTGAATTTGAAGAAGAGAATGCTCGGGTTGTAGAAGAAGGTGGGGAGCCAGCAACCGCTAAACCAGCGCTATTGGGTATTACCAAGGCTTCCTTGGCCACGGAAAGCTTCCTTTCGGCGGCTTCCTTCCAGGAGACTACCCGGGTGCTGACCGATGCTGCCATTAAGGGTAAGTACGATCCTCTCTTGGGTCTCAAAGAAAACGTGATTATTGGTAAGCTAGTGCCTGCCGGTACAGGCATGTCCCTTTATCGGTCAGTCCAAGCAATCACGGCAGACGGGGCCGAACCAGTAGCAGTTCCCCAGGGGGCAGATTCACTGGGAGCAGATGGGGTAACTGGTTAGATGGAAAAGTTGCCGGCCCCGCCGGCCCAAACCCTTGACAGGCACTTCTGGTGGTGCTAAAATGTGTTGGTGTGTGTAATCGGAGATTTTCGATCACTATACGCAGTGGGCAGGGAGGTGTGCTTCGGTGCCAGCTAGATTGAAAGCAGCCAAGCGGAAGTTGATTGGCACCAAACGTACACTTAGGGCCTTGAAAGATGATCAGGTTCTGGTGTGCTACTTAGCTCGGGATGCCGAGCTAAGGATAGTGGAGCCAATGCAGCATCACTGCGTAGAACGTGATCTGGAAATTGTCTATGTAGATTCTATGAAGCAATTGGGTAGATACTGCGGCATCGACGTGGGGGCGGCCGTGGCCGCAATCCTTAAATAGACAAAGAAGGGGGGAGCAGAATGCCGACTATCAATCAACTAGTCCGTCAGGGCAGAAAGCAGATTAAGAAGAAGACCGGAGCACCGGCCTTGCGCTATTTGCACAACTCACTTAAGAATGAGACAGTCATAGTTCCCGGTTCACCGCAGAAGCGGGGTGTGTGTACTAGGGTATACACCAATACGCCCAAGAAGCCGAATTCGGCTTTGAGGAAAGTGGCTCGAGTGCGCTTGACTAATGGCATCGAGGTCACGTCATATATACCCGGTGAAGGTCATAACCTGCAAGAGCACTCGGTGGTTTTGATCAGGGGTGGCAGGGTCAAGGACCTGCCAGGAGTCAGGTATCACGTCGTCCGAGGAACTCTAGATGCGTCTGGTGTAGACAATCGCCGACAAGCTCGGTCCAAATACGGAGCTAAGCGGCCCAAATAGGGGGTCGTGGTAACATATTTGGCCGGCTTTACAGGATACTATGAGGGATGGTAGATGGGGATGACCAACTCCCAGATGCCATTACCTTCTGCAAAGGGGGGGAATTGATGCCGAGAAGAGGCTATATACCTAAGCGGGACATCCTAGTAGATCCACAGTATGAAAGTGAATTGGTAGCCCGCTTGATCAATACCATAATGATGGACGGCAAGAAAAACACAGCAGAGCGCATAGTATATGGCGCATTAGATGAGATTCAAGCGAAAGCCGGTAAGGACGCCATGGAAGTCGTAGAAGAGGCTCTGAAGAACATCATGCCTGTTCTAGAAGTAAAACCGCGGCGAGTAGGGGGAGCCACTTACCAAGTACCAGTGGAAGTGAGACCCGACCGGCGCCGTTCACTAGCTTTAAGATGGCTTGTACAGTTTTCCAGGGCTCGGGGAGAAAAGACCATGGCATCCCGCCTAGCTGCGGAGCTCATGGATGCCGCCAACAATACTGGTGGTTCTGTTAGGAAGAAAGAAGATACACACCGGATGGCTGAAGCCAATAAGGCTTTTGCCCACTATCGCTGGTAACAGCCTGTTTCGCCGGTAGGAAACTTTAGATTTGTTGCCATGGACTGGTTGGGAGGCTTATAGAGTGGCTCGGGATTATCCCATAGATAAGACAAGAAACATTGGAATAATGGCTCATATCGACGCGGGCAAGACCACAACTACGGAACGCATTCTTTTCTATACTGGTCGTGTCCACAAGATAGGAGAGGTCCACGATGGTGCCGCTACCATGGACTGGATGGTTCAGGAGCGGGAGCGGGGTATTACTATCACCTCGGCTGCTACTACGTGTCACTGGCAGGGTTATCGTGTCAACATTATTGATACGCCAGGGCACGTGGACTTCACAGTTGAGGTGGAACGGTCCCTACGGGTGTTAGATGGCGCTATATCAGTATTCTGTTCCGTGGGCGGTGTTGAACCGCAGTCAGAGACCGTTTGGAGACAGGCCGATGGATATCGGGTACCCCGGATCGCCTATGTCAACAAGATGGACCGCACCGGAGCTAACTTCGCCCTTGTAGTGGAAATGATGCGAAAGCGCTTAGGCGCCAACGCTATTCCCATCCAGTTACCCATCGGCGCGGAGGACGATTTTTCTGGCATAGTCGATTTGGTTCGCCTAAAGGCTATCCACTACGCTGATGATCTAGGAACCCACCGGGAGGAGACGGAAATTCCGCCTGAGATGGTCGACGAGGTGGCTGCTGCTCGAGAGGCATTGATCGAAGCTTTAGCTGAGATTGATGAGGGTTTTATGATGAAATACCTAGAGGGCGAGGAGCTTACTGTTGACGAGATCAATGCAGTCCTGCGGAGAGGGACGGTGGCCACTAAGATAGTGCCAGTGCTATGCGGCTCCTCTTTCAAGAACAAAGGTGTGCAGCCTTTACTCGATGCAGTGGTGCAGTACTTGCCGGCTCCTAGTGACTTGCCACCAGTGGAAGGCACCGATCTTAGGAGCGGTGAGCCAGTATCTAGAGCTTTGAGCGATGATGGTCCCTTTAGCGCTTTGGCTTTTAAGATCATGACTGATCCCTATGTTGGCAAGCTAGCGTTCTTCAGAGTGTATTCCGGGGTCCTAAGGGCTGGTTCTTATGTGTATAATTCCAGCAAGGGCAAAAGGGAGCGCATCGGGCGAATTGTGCAGATGCATGCCAACCACCGAGAAGAAAGAGACATTGTCTACAGTGGTGAGATCGCCGCCGCTGTGGGTCTGAGAAGCACTGTTACCGGTGATACGCTATCTGACGAGGATCAACCCATTGTATTGGAATCCCTTGTATTTCCTGCACCTGTCATTGACAGGGCCATTGAACCCAAGACAAAAGCTGATCAGGACAAATTATCCATTGGGTTGCAGAGGCTAGCGGAAGAGGATCCTACTTTCCAAGTGCGCACTGACGAGGAGACTGGTCAGACTATCATCTCGGGTATGGGTGAATTGCATTTGGAAGTCATAGTTGACCGGATGCTCAGGGAATTCAATGTACAGGCTAACGTTGGGAAGCCTCAAGTCGCTTACAGAGAGAGCATTACCAAGCCAGTGCGATCAGAAGGGCGATTTATTCGTCAAAGTGGCGGCCGGGGACAATATGGTCACATTGTCCTGGAGCTAGAACCTAAGGAGCGAGGTACCGGGTTTGAATTCGAAAGCAAGATCGTGGGAGGGGCAGTCCCGAGAGAATATATCCCTGCGGTAGAAGCCGGTATCAAGGAAGCCACAGCCAGTGGAGTCCTAGCCGGGTACCCGGTGGTAGATGTCAAAGTTACTGCAGTGGATGGCTCCTATCATGAGGTTGATTCTTCGGAGATTGCTTTTAAGATTGCGGGTTCCCTCGGCTTTAGAGAAGGTGTCAAACGAGCTGACCCTGTCTTATTGGAGCCTGTCATGAAGGTGGAGGTCGTTACTCCTGAGGAATTCCTGGGTGATGTATTGGGCAATCTAAATGCCCGTCGAGGCAGGGTGGAAGGCATGGAATCTAGAGGAACGGCCCAGGTGATCAACGCTGTGGTGCCTTTGCGGGAAATGTTTGGGTATGCAACTGATTTGCGTTCTATGACACAAGGCCGGGCTACCTATGTGATGAGCTTTGCTCATTATGACAATGTGCCGGCCAGTATAGCAGAAGAGTTAGTGACTAAGATTTAACTTTCTGCTATAATTTGCTAGGAGGCTAGACGACTAGGGCTAGTATCAGCCCTGAGTTGGTAGCTAATAAAAATCACGATAGATGCTAGATCTATTGAGCCGCTTGTGAAGGAGGATATGAGCAATGGCTAAACAGAAGTTTGAAAGAACTAAGCCTCACGTAAACATTGGAACCATCGGTCACGT
>DAIQRD010000123.1:0-6449 GCA_036786445.1 Bacillota bacterium | reverse complement strand
CCAACCGTATCCAGAGTGGGGACATAGAAAAAACTGGATTATCGGTGGAAGCTAGCCTCAAGCTGTGGCCCTCACCTCGGTATGGTGCCGACTATCTGAGTCTTATGGAGGCTAAGGAGTCTGTAGTCATTGCTGCAAAGCAAGAAGCTGATGTGCAGGCAACAGTACTTGTTGACATATATCGCCGCTACCGTTTACTTCAGATCGGCTATGAGAGACTTGCTATACAAGCCGAGGAGTATGGCGCACGGATGGCAGCCTATAACCGGATTCTAGATAAAGCCCAACAAGGATTGGCTTCCCCGGCAGAAGTGCTCAAGGCTGAGCAGGAAAGGGCGGAAAGTCAGGCTACCTATGAGCGGGCCTTGAGAGATCACCAGCGGGAATTGAGAGCCTTTCTATCGGATCTGTCTCTAGATGGAGATGAATGGCAGCTGGATCAGCTTCCTGGGCGGCCCATGGCATTCTCTCTGGGGTTAACTCCAGAGCAGATAACCAGTCTTGTTCTGGAAAGAGATACCTCTGTGTATGAGCATAAGCAAGCAGTATTGGCAGCTCGGCGCAAAGCTGAAGCAGTGCGGGCTGACAATGGTATTCAGTTAACTCTGGCGGGGAATGCCCGTTTTCTAGAGGAAAACGCTTCAAGACCCGGATTTGAAGCGTACATTGGTCTAGCCTACCCCCTAATGGATGGTGGTATAAGGCAACTGGAAGTAAAGGAAGCAGAAATCGCCATCCAGCAGGCCGAGGAGGCACTTGCAGCTCAGCAAAGCAAGGTGTGTTTGGAGGTTGAGAAAAAGCTCTCAGACTTGGAGTGGCTAGAAGCTCAGATGCACATAGCCGAGATAGATCAAGCACGAGTGGGGTTAGAACAGGAGGCCAAGCAACTACAGGCGGCCAATGGTCTAATTCCGCAGGCAGAGGCGGAAGCTAGTCAGCGTTCACTGATGCAAGCTCGGCTGGACTGGTTTGAGGCTATGGTAGCATATGAAGCGGCTCGACTCGAGCTCAGAGCCCTGGCTGGAGAGAGTGTGGATGTGGAAGGGGGGGCGCCGCTTGAAAAAGCATGGTAGGACGACGAAGCCCATGATCTTGGTATTGCTTGTTGTTCTAGTCATGGCAGGCTTGGGTTACCGCTATTATCAATCTAGGAGGCCACGGGAGGTGGCCGGTACTATACCCAAGCAGAGTGTGTTGACTGTGGGCCGGGGTAGTTTGTCCAAGTCAGTATCTAGTACCGGGGCCATTACAGCCAATCGCGACCTTGAACTTGCTTTTGATGTGGGCGGCAGAGTCAAACAGGTTCTTGCTCAAACCACCCAGACGGTAGAGCAAGGTACTATATTGGCGGAGCTGGACCAGACCCGTCAGGAGCTAGCCTATCTCAGTGCCAAGCGTGAACTAGAACTGGCAAGATTCGAGGCGGCCCCCAGCGTACTAAAGGAGAAAGAATTGGCTTTTCGGGTGGCTGAGGCCGATTTACAAGCCACTTCACTTACTGCTCCCTTCACTGGGTTTATCGCGGGGGTCAGTGTTCAAGAGGAGGAGTGGGTGAGTTCAGGAACAATTATTATGCGCATTCTAGATACATCTCGGCTCTTTTTGGAGGTCGGTGTTGACGAAATCGATATTCGCCACGTACAGATTGGCCAAGAGGCAATGATTAGCATAGATGCCTACCCAGAACTCTCACTGCCGGGAACGGTGGTAGAAGTGGGTATAGTCCCAGATAATCAGGGTCAGATTGTGGTCTTTCCTGTAAAGATTGAATTGACTCAACTGGACCCTCGGGTGAGGGTGGGGATGAGCGCGGAAGCCGAAATCGTGGTACAAAGGGCCGAAAACGTTATAGTGGTCCCCTTAGAGGCGGTTACACAGGGAAGAGGCCGAAGTTCTGTCGCCGTGGTGCAGGGAGAGACGATCCAAGTGGTGCCTGTTGTTACTGGCTTGTCTGACGGCTTTTCCATTGAGATAGTGGAGGGCTTGACAGAGGGTGATCAGATCCTGACCAGCAATCCTCAGCTCTATCGTTCGCTGCAGGGCAATGATGCCGGACAGCGGAGCCCGCAAACACCTTTTCAGCCCGGATATGTGGGAGGAATGCGGAGGTGAATGGCAGTCAGCAGGTATTCATAGCTGATGAGATCAGCAAGAGCTATACCATGGGAGATCTGACAGTCAATGCCTTGCGGAACGTATCTTTCACTATTCAGGCTGGGGAGTATCTAGCGATAATGGGTCCATCAGGCTCAGGTAAATCAACTCTCATGCATATTATGGGATGTCTAGATAGACCTACTAGTGGTGCATTATACTTGACGGGCCGGGCCATAGGCTCTCTCTCTGATGCAGAGTTGGCTGAAATTCGCAATGCAGAGATAGGATTCGTATTCCAGAGCTTTAACCTGCTGCCTAGTATGAGCATACTGGAAAATGTTGAGTTACCGCTACTTTACGCGGGAGTCAAAGCATCAGAGCGACGGACTAGGGCCACAGCTGCCCTTGATACAGTGGGCCTTGGAGATCGCTTGCATCATAAGCCTAGCGAGGTCTCAGGCGGGCAAAGGCAAAGAGCAGCCACGGCCAGGGCTTTGGTCAACAATCCTGCAATTTTGCTGGCTGACGAGCCCACTGGCAATCTTGATACTGCCACGGGTAAAGAGATCATGGAGCTTTTGGACGAACTCAATGCTAATGGTAACACTATTATCTTGGTTACCCATGAACGAGAGGTGGCAGAACACGCTTCCCGTATCATCTTTATTAAAGATGGTGAGATTGAGCGGTTTGAAGTGCGTAGACAAAGCGATGGCCAACTACCGGTATGGGAGGCCATGGATGTATGAATGTCAAAGAGTTCATCAGAATTGCATTTTCTAGCCTCTCTGCCAACAAGCTGCGCACTGCCCTTTCTCTGTTGGGCATCGTGATAGGGGTGGCGTCGGTCATCACCATGGTGGCATTGGGTACTGGTGCCCAAGAGCAGGTGGCCAGCCAGATCGGGGCAATGGGTTCCAACCTGATCACCATAAGTCCGGGATTCATTCGGGGGGGTAGTGGGCGTGTGAGCCAGGATATTGCCGATGTTTTCACTTTGGAGATGGCTGACGCTATCAAGAGCGCATCTCGTGATATTCGGCATGTGGCTCCTACCTCAGAGACAACGGGTTTAGCTGTATATCGCGGCAGCAATATACGGACTCGGATTGTTGGTGTTACACCGGACTATCAGGAGGTCATCAACCACCACCCCTTGGTGGGTCGTTACATTAGAGAACAGGATATTATTGACAGTGCAAAGATAGCGGTATTGGGTTCGGAAGTGGCCCTAGATCTCTTTGGCTCCGAAAACCCCATTGGCCAAGACATGAGAGTTGTCATCGGCGATCGGCGCCATAGCGTGACAGTTGTGGGGGTAATGGAATCCAAAGGTCAGGTCATAATGTCTAACTATGATAGCCGCATTTATGTACCCATCACCATGCTGATTAACCGGGGCCTTAAGAGCAAGTTTGTGGATGGGTATTCTATTGAAGCGAACTCCAAAGATGTGGCCAAATCAGTGGTGGAGGACGTAGAGGCTTTCATGACTCGGATGCTAGGTGATCCCGATAGGTTTAGAGTCATGAGCCAGGACACGATACTAGAGACAGTCTCTCAAGCCACGGGAACCATGACTATGTTGCTAGGTGCCGTTGCTAGTATCGCGCTGTTGGTGGGTGGGATCGGCATTATGAATATCATGCTGGTGACAGTAAGTGAGCGCACTAGAGAGATCGGTATCCGCAAAGCGGTAGGAGCCAAACGCAAGCATATCTTGACTCAGTTTCTCTTAGAGGCTGTTTTGCTCAGTGTGCTGGGTGGCTTGTTAGGGTTGGCGGTAGCATGGGGTGGTGGCTACTGGTTGAGTAGGAGTATGGGCTGGCCCTTTGCCATTTCCCTGCCTGCAGTCATGATTGCCATTGGATTTGCAGCCTTTGTGGGGTTATTTTTCGGCATATATCCTGCCTATAAAGCGGCAGCAATGGAGCCTGTGGAGGCCTTACGTTACGAATGATGTAATTGGGAACAGAAGGGTCTTGGCGGAGCATTGCTGGGGTATAGCTGAGGTGCCAGGGTATTGCGTGTGGATAGGCGGAGTTGTTGACGCACTCTGGCAAGACAGGCAGGAACCCTGAGACGCTCGCCGAAGCTATGTCTTGAACCGTCTATTCATTAGCAAAAGGTGGTGCGAAAGGAAGATGACAATGAAGCTGAGAAACCTGATTCTACCAGTAATGTGCTTTGTTATCCTAGCCTTGGTGCAGGGCGTGGCCGTGGCCAGTGAGCACCCACTCCTCGAAGAAGCCGAAAAAGAAGGCAAGGCCATATTCTATGCGAATATCACTGGGGTAGAGCCGATCATGGAAGCCTTCCAATCCCAGTACGGCATACCAGCAGAGTACACCCGCATCTCTACGGCAGTCTACGTTCCCACAGTGCAAACTGAGTTCCAAGCTGGCCGGCTGGGCGCGGACGTGCTCCAGGGGCCCTTGCCAATACTGCAAATACTGAAGGACGCCGGTGTTTTGGCCGAGTACGTGTCACCGGTAAGTGAGAAGTATCCCGAATGGTCCAAGGATCCCGACGGGATAATTCAGCAGTTTGGCATTGAGGCCGTGGCTCTTATCTATAACACCGAGCTGGTGAAGGCGGAGGACGTGCCCACCACGTACCGGGATCTTGCTGATCCTAAGTGGCAGGACAAGATCGTAATGCCTGACCCGATAACCCACGCGACAACAATCACATGGCTTGTAGGGCTAAAGGAGCATGTGTTCTCCACTGAAGCTGAATGGATGGAATTCTTGCAGGGTCTGGCCAAGAATAGACCCATGTTCGTGGCCTCCTTCGGGCCTACTCCCGGCCCTATTGAAACCGGCGAGAAGGTCATCGGTATCTCTATGCCCAAGTACATTGTGACCAAGGCCCCTGCTCCACTTGGCTGGGCCAGGCTGGACGGCGAGCCTCTAATGGGGTCGGCTCGGGGAATTGCAGTTGCCAAGAACGCTCAAAGACCGAACGCTGCCAGGCTTTTCGTTGATTTCTGGCTCTCAGAAACCTCTTCAGGCATCCTTGCTGAAGACGTGGGGGAGTGGGTGCTGTACGAGGGCATCTATCCGCCTATTGAGGACATTCGGGAAGCTAACGTGATACCGTTGCGGGAGCTCTCTGACGACGAAATCCAGCACTGGTCCGAAGTGTTCCAGACCATCTTCTAGACACGAGCAGTAAAGACAGGCTGCCTTCTGGGTTTTCCGGAAGACAGCCTGTCTTGTTTTACCGCTTCGATGACTTCGCCTTTGCCTGATTTTTCCTGTCTTTCTAATCGGATTGCCTTCCTACCTTACCTGCTCTAGCCTCTGTAGCCTATTGCTCCGCGTGGGACAGAGGGATGCGCATTAGGCTTGCAACAAGCACAAGGGCAGTAGAAAGTCCTATCATGACGATCCCCAAAGCAGCCACTTGACCCCAGAGGCCGTCATTGGCCAGTTTCATAATTTCCACTGTAAGCACCTCAGTGCCTGGGCGTGATAGCACCACCGAAACACTTAACTCACGGATGAACATGCAGGCCATCAGAATCCATGCTGACACGACACCAGGAGCGAGAAGGGGCACTACAATGTCCTTCAGCGCCTGCAGGAAACTTGCGCCGAAAACTCGGGCCGACTCCTCAAGCTCTTCGTCTATCTGTGCGAATGCGCTCCGGAGAGGGCGGACGCCATAAGGCAAGTAGGTGCCTACATAAGCTAAAAGAAGACCCCAAATAGTCGCGTAAAGGGGAGTCTTTACCAGGAACCACATGAATCCCACGCCGATGATCATGCCTGGAAAGGAAAACGACAGGAACGAGAGGGACTCAATGAGCGCGCTTCCCCGACTCTTCACCTTGGCAATAACGTAGGCGACGAATATAGACAGCAAGATGCCGAGAGTAGCCCCGATAACAGCGAGGAACGCGGAGTTCTTAAGCGCTCGGAGCATGACGGGATTCGCAAGAACGGTACGCCAGTTGCGAAGGTTCATCATGCTGACAGCCCGGGCACTAGGCACCATGGAGTAGGGCAGGAATGACATGTAAACAAGGGTGGCAAGAGGTATGACCACCAGGAAGCAAAAGAGCACAGTACACAAAACGAACAAGGGACGCCTGGCGCGGCCGAGCTCTACCACCGTAGGACGGTATCCTTTGCCTGTAACAGTCACGTACTGCGAACCCTCCGCAATAAGGTGTCGGTACAAGTAGACAAGGACGATGGATGCGGCCAACACAATGAGACCTACCGCTGCTGCTCTGCCATAGTCAGGCGACCAACCTACAGAGATAATCCGGTATACGTGGGTGGTCAAGACATGGATACGACCGGGCATCCCCACCATGGATGGGACGGCGAAGGCAGCTAGGC
>DAIQRD010000122.1:0-6476 GCA_036786445.1 Bacillota bacterium | reverse complement strand
GCTGCGTAGGTCCCCGCCCCCTCATAGACGTGGACTGCTTCCCACTGTGCCTCGGTCCAGCCCCCCTCGATAGTATCTAGCAACAGCAACATGGCGTTGAGCAATCTATTGAGCTCTTGCGCTCCACCGGTTACGACCTTGGTCCTGGCCTGCCTACTGCGCTTCACATCGTCCAAAGCAGAGCGGGCACCGAAAAAGGCTGGGCCATTGAGGTCCCAGGGGTTCTCCGCCAATCTGCCTGCATGAACTCCCAGACCAATGCCCACGCGCAATTGCAGGGGGCGACAGGTGTAACGCAACAGCCGCAACATTTCGGGAGCAGTTAGCCAGCCTGATAGCACTCCCTGGATTTCATCTCCCCGCGACATGGTAAAGCCAGCCACTAGATGCGGGTGTTGGAGTCTGGAAAGTCGCGCGGGTAGACCTGCCACCACATCACTCCTACCCCGGGACTGGACGATATCAGCGGTAATCACGGTTATTCTCACAATATATCACCCCTTAGAAGGTGAAATGACAAGTATCACCTATATGGGGGTGATATTCGCCAGTAATGAGGAAAGACCTGCAAACCTAGCTCTTGAGTATGTCATTAGCGGAAATACAGGCATACACTTTCTCTAGCAAAGAGATGACACATTACATTCATTCCCTAACTTACGGGTCTATCTACGGTGCCGCTCTAGGCCGCACACACGCACTGTCTGCTTTCATAGTGCTTGCGGACTGGCCATATTGAAATGACGACGCATCAGCTTTAGTGGAATGTACTCAGCCCAGGTGGTGCAACGAGACCTACTGACCGTTTGAATTGCCTATATATGGGCTTCGGCAATACGTCTAAGAATCCTTGTGAGAGCAGGATTGGATCCCCCCAATCATCCGATCTGTTCGATTGCAGCACTAATGCGCTGTGAACAGACCTTAGCCCCTAGGACTGTAGGGGATACTCTGGCGACGAAATAGCAGTACCACCACCAAGTCCTTAGTAAGTCCGGTGGGGATTCTAGTAGTCGACACATTAGCCGCACTCCGGTGATACACCTCTTGCAGGAAAACACAGACAGGCGCTGAATATGACCGTGCTACGGTAGCCAATCCAGCCACTAGAATGGGAGGACTGACCATGCTCGAGATACCTGAAGCGGTCGTCATCGCCCGGCAGGTGAACGAGACACTCAAGGGCAAGCGAATTGAGAGGGTTATCGCAAACCATTCGCCGCACCGGTTTGCGTGGTTCTATGGGGATCCGGATGCATACGGCAGCGCGCTGAAAGGGCGCACTATTAATGGCGCAATCGCCTTCGCATGTATGGTTGAAATATCTGCAGGTCCTATGCGCATAGTCTTGGCAGAGGGCACCAGCCCTCGCTACTACCGCCCCGGTGACAAACTGCCGACAAAGCACCAGCTCCTGCTAGAGTTTGACCACGGCTCTTGGCTCGTGGCCTCCGTGCAGATGTATGGAGCTGTCTGGGTGTTTCCCGATGGCGAACTGGACAACCCGTACTATCTCGGCGCCAAACGCAAACCATCACCTCTGACCGATGAGTTCGACTACCCCCGTTTCAAGTCACTGCTAGAGGGTGAGAAGCTCGAGTCTTTATCCGCGAAGGCTTTTCTCGCAACCGAGCAACGCATACCTGGACTTGGTAATGGTGTCTTGCAGGACATCCTGTGGACTGCCAGGATTCACCCCAAGCGCAAGATCTCGACTCTGTCTGAAGAGGAGCTACATACCTTATTCGACTCGATGAAGTCAGTACTCAAAGAGATGGTGGCCCAAGGCGGCAGGAATACGGAGCGCAACGTGTTTGGCAACCCCGGCGGGTACGAGACTATACTCAGCAGAAACACTGTAAACCGCCCCTGCCCGGCATGTGGCACACCCATCAAGAAGGCGACGTACCTAGGGGGAAGCATCTATTACTGCGAAGGATGTCAGAGCTTGTAGCTAGTGATCGATAGTAAGTAGCATTGAGGGGCGCCGTGCATGTCACCGCGGAGCCCAATTAGCTCTTCGATTTCTTTCCACCCAAGCAACTGACTTTGTGGTATAACTGCTATGAATGAAGGTAACCTCCGATCTATCTTGTCTTGCTATCAATTACAAGATTCGACAGATCGGATCGGTTGCCTTCGTTTCTTACGCTCAAGAGAGGCCTATTCTCTTGGGGAAATTGATTCTTGTCCCCGTCTATAACCGCCATCAATAAGGCTTTCCCTCACAGCGGAAATTGCTCCAGGTGATCTTTAGCCATAAGAATCCCTCTAGTAATCTTTTCCGGTGTTCCCGACCAATGGGGATCTTCATGTTCGATACTTACGATTGTGATCAAGCTGAGATGAAACAAAAAAATGGGTCGCTCCACCTACCCTCAGTTGCTATATGTTGAGTAGAGGGTCCTCAAACCCTAGGCCCCCTTGCCAAATGCTCCGCCAGCCGCAAGCCACTACTTAGCGAAAAAGCTCCTCTATCTAGTTGCCAATACTGCGTGTCTTCCGCTCCAGTTTCATGAATCATCTCCACTAGTGCAGGGTGGCAAGTGAGCACAAAAACCTGATGCCTCTCCGCCAATCCTCTTATACCTCTAATGGCCTGATAAGAGTGGCGCGTATCGAAGTTGACCAAGCAATCATCCAAGATCACGGGCAAAGGCGGCTGAATCTCCTGGATTCTACCTAATCGCACCGCTAGAAATAGCTGCTCTGTTGTGGCACGGCTCAAAGCCCCTGGCAATAGCTTGTCCCCTCCGGCCCCCGCTACCTGAAAACCAGCTTCTGTGATCTCCTCTAGTGGCACGATCTCCTGATAGTCACCATCAGTCATCTTCCGCAGTATTCGACTAGCCCCGGCAAGGAGTTCATCTTGCACTTCCTCAATGAATTGCTTATGTAACGTATCGAGTAACAAGGCGGCAACTCTGTTGACACTGTAGTCGAAAGCCAGGGGTTCTAGGGAACGCCTAGCCTCATCAATCTTCCTCTCTGCCTTCGCTAAGGTCTGGTCTGTATCCAAAGACTCTATTTCACGGCAGAGCTCATCCTTCGCTAGTGCAAGCTCTTCAGATTGCTTCCCTAGATCAATGATTGCCTGCTCGGCCATGGTCAAGGCCTCCTCCAGATCACTTCGGGTGAAATAATCCCCATAGAGCACACCTAGTAGCCCTACCCAATCATCGACTTGGGTGGGACCATTCTCATAGGATTCCTCAGAGACTGCGACTTCGTCAGCAAATGCCTGCAAGGCTGTCATTTCCCTGCGTCCTAAAGAATGCACCATCCGCTGCTTTAGTGCTTGCCATTCTGCCGCAGCGCGTCTATAGACCGCGTGTTGCTCACCAGCCTCCATGGCTTGCTGAAGCCAGGTAAGGAGATTCACACCATCATCGCCGGCAACCGCCACCTGCTCAAGGCCGTGCCAGTCTTTGCTCAATGATCTGATCTGCTGCTCCACATTGGACAGGTTTCTATCGGCCAATTCCACAGTCTTGGCTATCTGGAGACTCGCCGAAATCTGTTCCACTGCCATGGCCAACTGGTTGAAATAGCCCGTTGTGGGCTGTGGTGGCGGTATCAAGTAGCCTAGATCTGACGCTAGATCATACACTCTAGCCAAAGCCGGACTCAGGCGATCTAGATCGTAATGAAGTTCATCCTTTTCTCGACGTAGTACTCGTATGCGCTCCTGCAGCTTCTGAACCGCCTCTAGCATTACTCCATATCTCTCGATCTCTGCAGCCTCTCCCAAATCCAGGATCACCCGATAATCCTCAAGCTGAGCTGTGACAGTTTCCAGGCGGCGATTTAGGATCTCTATATGCCTATCTATGTCCTCTCCATCAAAAGCCAGGCCCATCTGTCTTCCCACATCTATCAGCTGATTCTTGAGATTGCGCGCATCTACTCTGCTTTCTGCATCGGCAGCGCGATAAACCAAATAAAGCCCCAGTCCTACCGCTCCTACCACCACTAGACCAACTCCAAATATGGGCTGGGATAAACCTATGATAACCCCGAATACCATAGTAATAGTGGCCATCATCCAGTAGATCCGCAGCTGCTTGGCTGAGTCTGAGGAGGTGAGCTGTTGCAGCTGCTGGCAGATACTTAGTGCGTGGGAGTGTAGCTCGTGATCCTTCACTGTGCGGGCCAGCTGATCCTTGTCCACCTTTTTAGCTATCTCATCGATAACCCCAAGATTGCCTTGCCAGGTCTCATCTACGGCATCCATGTCAACTTGAATCCCTCGTAGTTCTATCTGCTGAGCCAGTGATTTGCGTTCAAAGGCCTCTACCCTAGTTCCGATACCGGAGAGATTCCTTACAGTGAGTTCTATCTCACTGGATTTGGCCAAGAGACTCTCCTGCCAGCCTTGTACTGTCGCATCTACTAGATCTGTACTAGCCATTTCATGCTCTAGATCCAGGAGCCTATCTCCATACTCATCCAGGGCTATCCTGTAAGTTTGCTGAAGAGACTCTGCTTCATCCAGTAAACCCTCTGGGTAATTGTGCAACAGCGCCTGGGCGGCTGGATCAGACAGAAGGCCATCTAGCTCTAGCCATCTTTGGTAGTCCCCATAGTTATGTAATAGTATCTCTAGCCTGGTTAGCTGCTGCCTGCTGCTTGCCAGCTCTCGTTCCACTCGCTCCAGTGCAGTCTTGGTAATCTCAAGCTCCTCCACTTTACCCCGATACTCATCAATACGGCCTAATGCCTCATCTCTTTCCTTGATTCCCTCTTTGATAGCTGCATGATATGGCTTGAACATTGCGACACTGGGGTTACCGTGCTTGGCACCGATCTTATAAGCTGCGGCTTCCAGCTCTTTGATGATCGCGGGGATCCTGGCCACATCGGCTAAGCCTGCACCTAGAAGAACAGATTGAAGCTTACTTTGCTCTCCTGAAGAGACTCCTTCCGGCAATAGTCTCAGTTCATCCAAGCTTATAGTAAAAAGTTGATGGTAGGTGAACATATCCAAATCTCCAAAGAGCTCAGCAGCAGGGATTGTTCCACCACCTGTCCCGGTAACTCGAGGGTTGCCATGGCCCTGCAAACGCAGATCCCATACATCGCTCTCTAGCCCAATGGTTGCTTCCACATGGTATTCATGGGTAGCCGGCGGCAAATTAGCTCCCCGGGGAAAGCCATATCCCAAGTACCTCAGGACCTGCATGAAGGAGGTCTTACCCGCCCGATTAGGTCCACCGATGACCACTAGTCCCTGTCCCAAGTCATCTAGCGTCTGATTGCGAATAATCCCGAAATCCCCTATATGAAGTCGGCGGATCTTCATGGCATCTGCCCCCCTTTCAAAAGTTCCTCATAGGCCAATCGCTTCGCCCGGCCCAAAATTGTAGCTAAGGTCTGTTCTGTGGCAGGCAGGGTGTCCTCTTTCGGGTGCTCAGGATCATGGCCTACCTCCCAGATCCTTCCCAAAGCCTTAGTAAGCTCGGCCTGTATAGCTTCTTCACTAAGACAGTCTGCCGCAATGGCTTCCAGCTTCTCGGCCAAAGGCCAGGATTCCAGCATACTTTCCCACTCCGGCAACACCTTGCCGGTTTGGATCTGGATGGATTCAGTCCAAAGAAACGGCTCTCTGTATTGAAAACCCTCCAGGCAGCGCTCCAGATCCACTGCTCCATTCTCTGAATCTGTCAGTTGATCGTGCACAGGACCTCTGCCAGTAAGCACCCAGCGAATCAAATAACCTTCTGGTCTCCAAGGGCTATCAACCATGGGTATCGTTGGTACCGGTAAACAAAGCCCAGATTCCTCCAGAAGCTCTTCGGCTCTTGTCTGTAGGAGCCGCTCCACATCAGAGATATTCGCAATCGCTGCATCTCCATCAGACTCCTCAATGGAGATCTCCATCTCTTTCCAGACTAAAGGCGCAATGGGCACAAACCGGATATCTGGAGCTTTACCCAAGGTCAGCTCCACCAGAAGACAGCCCCCTATCCCCCCTTCACCGGGATGGCGCCCTTGAGGAGTACCTGGGTAAGCAATAGCAGGTAGTTCACTGCGGAGAATCCGCGGATTATGGACATGGCCCAGTGCCCAGTAATGGATATGCTTTTGGTCGATCAAATCCTGAATACTGCAGGGAGAATAGTTGGGGTTCGCAGGATCTAATGCTGTATGCAAAAGTCCGATGTTGACCATGGTTGCATCAGGTGGTTGCAGCATGGCATGGAGCGGCCTAGAGTCCCACCGGGAGCGGTAGGAAACACCAAAGATTCTAGCTAAGAGTGTACCACCCTTATCTCTTACCTCCATACATTCCGGGCCAGCTGCAGGAAAAGCATAGAAGTTATCAGGCATGTCCACTAGCTCTTCCCTCTTACCCACGGGATCGTGATTGCCATTGACGACATACACCATGATTCCAGCTTCAGCCAAGCGCTGCACCTGCGACCGCAAGAACCGGGCAGCCTGTACAGTACGGGCCTCCCTGTGATATAGATCAC
>DAIQRD010000121.1:1852-6739 GCA_036786445.1 Bacillota bacterium | reverse complement strand
GCAGGCTAGATGAACCGAGAAGCCTCGGACTTCAGTCCGGGGAGTCGTCACATTGGTTATACAGTGGTGTGTTTTGTCGCTGTCCCAGTCTATGATACGGAGGTGTGCCTCTTGAAAAAGCTGATTTTATACGGCAGCAAGCATGGCTGCACTGAGAAGTGTGCTTACCTATTACGTGACCAGTTGGGGAAGGTAGACACAGTGGATCTTTGCCAATCCCCTTCGGTTGACCTTGAGAGTTATGATACAATCCTCATTGGCAGCTCTGTATATGCAGGTCAGATCAACAAGGCAGTAGCACGGTTCTGTACTGCAAACCTAACCATTTTACAGAAAAAGCAGATTGGGCTCTTTATTTGTTGTGGCCTGCCGGACAAAGCCATTGAGCAGCTGGAAACTGGTTTTCCCAAGAAGCTTGTGCAGATAGCCCGAGCCAAGGGGTATTTCGGCTATCAGCTAGACATGGCAAGACTCAGTTTTTTCGAGAGAATGCTGGTCAGGGTACTGGGCAAGCGACAAAACGAACGGGATATACGGCATGCCGCTATCAAGGACTTTGCCCAGATTTTCATGCAAGCAAGCTAAATGCCGAGTAACGGACAACCTTCCTGGGAAAGTAATAGATGCCAGACTACCTTGCTTATCTGCCCCACTAACATTCTCATCATGCCGAATGTGCATCACAAGAGATTTGTGAAGGACATTTTTCCCTAATTTTCGAAAGTAGTATACAGAGCCATAGCAGTATTCTGAATCGACAATAAGGATTTTGACCCGGTAAACCTCGAGGAGGTGCAGAAGTGAAGGAAAGATCTTTTGAGTACGAAGCTTTCCAAGAGCAGAACAGAGATAAGCTGGTTAGACTCTGGCTTGAACAAAGTCCATATAGAGCATCTGACTCTCCTCGCCCTGTCAGACGACGGCCCCGAGATCCTATTGAGAGCGAAGTACTCACACACCTTGCCAAGATACGCCTCGAGCAAGCACTGGCTACTCAGGAGCTTGTGATTCTTGGCCCTAGGAGGTATCGTCTACGTGTCTTCTAGCATCGATGAGCTTCAACCTCTCTTGGCTAAGGCTCTAGAGATCCCAGAACCATTCAAGCGGAGACTTTATGTCCTTGGCGTGATTACCCATGCGTTTGCTGAGGAGTCAGCTAGTCTACTACCAATTCTCGTTGGTGGAGGTGCGGTTGAGTTTTATTCCCTCGGTGGGTATGCCACTTATGACATCGATGTGGTGGTAGGCAATCGCGACAAGTTTGGTGCTGTACTCACCGAACTGGGCTTTTCTAAATGCCCCGGGGAAAGGCATTGGTATCATGAAGGGCTTAATATCGCTATCGAGGCTCCTGACAGTGTGCTTGCTGGCTCAATGGAGCGAGTAGCAACCGTGGACGTTGAAGGGTTGCTGGTTCATATCATTGGTATCGAGGATCTCATCATGGATCGCATCAGGGCGTGTGTATACTGGCGCTCAACGGCAGACTGCGAATGGGCCAGCCGCATGATGGCCATGCACGAAGACTCCATGGATTGGGATTACTTGGAGAAGCAAGCAAAGGATGAAAGGTTAAGCGATACCCTCTTGTCACTACGACACGACGATCACCGGCACCGGTGATTGCTCTAGCACCTGGGGAGTTATGTTACTGGCAAGAGTAGACGGTGTACCCTTGCCCATGAAAATCATATCTATATCGTCGCTTATCGCTAGCTGAATGATGCCCTCTACAGGATTGCCATTGCCTATGATAAGATCATGTTCTACATCGCTGATGAGGTAACGGTTACTATCGTAAAGCATGCTTACCACCGGAGCAGCTCCGCCGCTTTCGTCAACATGCAGGATCAAGAGGGTAGCATCCAGCTGCCTGGCTAGCTGGGCAGCTTCCTTAAAAGCTGGCATAGCAGTACCTCTTTGATCCAAGGCCACTAGAAAGCGATACTTCTTCTTGACAGTCACTTTTGTAGGATCAACATCACCACGCTGCAGCAGTTTGGGGGCCAAAAGACTAGTCCCAACGGCTCCCACAGGAGCAGTCACAATAATGGCAAGAACAGCAAAGGCCAGGATCACTTCCCCATGGGGAATACCCATAGACAGAGGTATGGCGCCAATAGCGGCTTGTACCGTAGCTTTGGCCAAATTCCCCACACTCATGAAGAGTTTCTCCCTACTAGATAGAGTAGATCTAGCTGTAGATATCCAGATCCCCGGCACACGGCCCAGTAAAAGGCCCAAAACCAATAGGGCAATCCCGATCCCCCCCGCCTGCCTGACAACCGAGACATTGACTTCTGCCCCAATCAGCACGAATAGGAAGATCTCGGCGATTACCCACACTCGGTCTAGTTCCGCTCGAATACGTCTTGCCAATACTTCACTAGACTCTACAATAGTAAAACCCATCATCATTGCCGCCAGATAGCCTGAATACCCGATCTTGTCGCCACCCATGACTAGTGCTACCGCCGCAGTTAGGGCGATTATCAGATCCTGAGTGGCGTTCTGAGTCATCCCGACATCATAGAGCACTTTGGTGAGGAGTTTGCCTACGACAAGGCCGGCAACCAGACCCCCGGCTACACTAAGGGGGATCGCTCCTAGAGCGGCTAACCTCGGGCCAGATCCCTTAGCAGCTATATCCAATACGATACCAAATACAGTAATCGCGACAACATCACTTAAGGCCCCTCCTGCTAGCACAAGATCAGGCAAACCACTCTTGGCACCCCAGCCTTCGGACTTAAGGCGTAACATCATGGGGACGAGCACAGCCGGTGACTCCGCGCAGACAATCCAACCAAGCAGCCAAGAGATCGTCCAATCCCAGCCCAAAAGATAGTGGGCAGCAACAGCCAAGACCGCTGCTTCCATAGTGCATGGTATGATCCCCAACAGCATAGCTGTATTGCCTTGAGCGAGGATTTTCTTTTTGTCCAATCCCAGACCGGCCTTGAGTAAAATGACAGTCAAGGCCAGCATTCGGATCTCATTACTCAAGCTCAGCAGATCGCCACTGATCCAGCCCAGTGCATGAGGTCCTAGAAGTACTCCCGCGATGAGCATTCCTAACAGGCGAGGAATACCCAGCCTCTCCACCAGCCGACCGGCAAGAAACCCTGCAATTATGACTATGACAGCCCCTAGTACCATGGAAATTGCCTCCTCAAGAAAAAAGGCCCCCACGACACCTTGGTATCGCAGAAGCCATTAGCTGCAAAGCGGTCTGGACGTCAAGTCCGGGTGAGCTTCATCACCCTGTTATATTGATAAGCACATAACCCGCCGAGTGCGGATCCAACCTAAAGCTTATCCTGCTCTTGCACCGTTACGCGCTTTTTCTCACTCGCCTAAGTATACCATTTCCTTGTCGCGGTTACCAGAGGCATTTTGCCACTTCGCATGTTTCTAGTACACATCAGCCCAATCATCGATATTTTCCTGGTTAAACACAAAGGGTGGTCCTAGTAGTACGACCTTGCCCAATACCGGATCCATGACGATTTCCCTTTCCCCCATCCTGCCGACATTGAAGGTCTCCCCTACTTCTCCCTTGATTTCCCCGGATACCAATAATCGAGTTACCCAGGTTGCCATATAACCTAGATCAATAGGGTTCCAAAGGGCCATCTGTGGACAGATACCTTCCCTGATATATGCTGCCATTTCACTCGGCAGACCCAACCCGGTTAGGAAAACCTTGCCATCGAGTCCTGCGTCCTTAATTGCACGGCCGACTGCCGCCATACCCACGGTAGTAGGTGAGACAATACCTCTAAGGTCTGGGTATGACCGGAATAGACCCATTGCTTCAGAGTAGCTCTTCTCCCTTTCATCCATACCATAGACAATAGCCGCTAGCTCCATGTCTGCATACTCAGGCTTTGCCAATTCCTCCAGCATCCACGCAATCCAGGTGTTTTGGTTGGCCATGGTCGGGCCTGCACTTAGAATCGCAAACTGTCCTTTGTAATCCAGGATTTCCGCCATCATCTGAATTTGTATGCGTCCAACTTGCTCCATGTCAGCCTGATTCACAAACAGCTGGCTTCCATCAGCCGAGACAAATGAATCGAAACTGGTTACAGCAATGCCGGCCTTCTCCGCCCTTTGACAAGCAGGAACCAAAGCATTAGGCTCATTGGCAGATATGCTGATTCCGTCAACACCCTGGGCAACCAAAGCACTGACTATCTCTATCTGTCCTTCAACGGTCGGTACTTCTGGGCCCAGGAAAACGAGTTCATCTCCAGCACCTAGTTCCTCGAGGGCCTCACGACAGCCGACTCCTGCCGCTTCGAAGAAGGGATTGCCTTCCGATTTCACGACAACTGCTATGGTAAACGGCCCCTCACCCTTGGCGCATACGGACCCCCCAAATGCAGAAAACATCAACATGGTGACAAGGGACAACCAAAGCAATGCCTTTCTTTTCACTTTGCCTTCCTCCCTTTTGACTATCTAATGACTTTCTGCCTATTGGTCCAAGCAGCCTTGGAATCTGCCTATCACCTCCTACCATGCATTTTGGTTACATGCCCGTTTGCATAGCTTTTTACCACCTTCTTGCCACGGCCCTAACTCATTCTCTGTACGCCTTCACAATGAAGATGGCATCTAGCTTTCCCTAGCAACGAAGTGGGTCAGTTTCGGTACAAGTACAGCTATGATCAACATAGAACCAATAACTATGTTAATCACTGGGGCCCTTATGTTGACTAGGATCATTCCGTACCTGGTCAGCCCAATCAGGAACAATGATAGCACCACACCGATAATTGAGCCCTCTCCACCGTATATGCTCACTCCTCCTAACAGCACTATCGTCACGATTTCAAATAGGAACGCTTCTCCCAAATCGGGTCGACAGACGCCGACCCT
>DAIQRD010000121.1:0-1842 GCA_036786445.1 Bacillota bacterium | reverse complement strand
GGAGATAAATAGTATGCCTGCCATAGCCGACACTAATCCAGCAAGAGTAAACAGCACCATTTTTAGGCGATCAACCGGCACACCGGAAAACCTGGCAGCAGTCTCGTTGTTTCCAATGGCATACATGTATCTACCATATTTAGTTCCATGCAGCACAAGCCCGCAAACTACTGCCAAAATCACGAATACTGCCAGCTGGAGAGGAACTAGTGAATCACCCACATAGCCTTGCCCTAGGTTCATGAACTCTACTGGGAAGCCGGTAACGGCTCTATCGCCAAGCAAAACATAGGCTATACCCCTGAAAAGAGACTGGGTAGCCAAGGTGACAACCATAGAGTGGATATTGACTTTAGTAATAATGAAGCCATTGAAGAAACCGCCTACTGTTCCTGCCAGGAGACCAAGAAGCACTGAAAACCAGATATTTACTCCCATCTGGTAGAGTATGCTGGTGATTACAGCAGACATAGCCATATTGGAGGCGACCGATATATCGATCTGGCCGGTTATGATGATAAAGGTCAAAACCAGGGCGATTAACCCTTTCTCCATGAAGTTGAAAGTCATGTCGAAGAGAACACTTGGCTTGAGGAAATACGGGGCGATGTTAGCGTTTATGGTGAACACAATGGCCATTAAGAGAAACAGCACCCACTCCCACCTAGCGAAGAATGCTTGTACAGAAAGCCTTCTTCTTTCTTGAATTCCGCTCACGTTACCGGAGCTAGTTATGCCCACTGATAGCCCCCCTCTTACCTATGCGCCTTGACATCGTAGTATCAACTACTACTGCCACCAGGATGATCACACCCTGAATTGCCATCCTCCAAAAGGGATTTACCCGCATGACTGCTAGCGCGTTAACGATTATGGCCAATAGGAATGAACCGAGAAGCACCCCGGTAACCGAGCCTGAACCACCAGATATAAACACACCTCCGATTATGCATGACGCCACCGCCAGCATTTCGAATCCTACTGCTGCATTACACTGGGCCGAAGCATAACGAGAGACCCACAAGACTCCCGAAAGGCCACAAAGAGTGCCTGACAGCAAATAAACCAAGAAACGTATCCGACTGACATTAATGCCAGCAAATCGGGCAGCATTGGGGTTATCTCCTACAGCATAGATCTTCCTACCAGTAGGAGTGTGACCAAGGAAATAGTGGAAGATGAGGGAGACAAGAACGACGGTCATTACCAGATTGGGTATACCGAATATCCTACCTCTAGCTATTGATATGAAACCATCGGTCATCTGATGGGCACTTACCCACGCTCCCCCACTGATCAAGTAAGTGGCACCGCGATAGATGGTCATAGTGGCAATGGTGGCAATGATCGGGGGCATGCCTCCCTTAGCTACCAAAAGCCCGTTAATAGAGCCCAAGATCAAGCCAATTAGTGTACCTACAACTAAGCATAGCCAAGGCTCTATGATGACGCCATCCCTAACCATTAGCGCTACTGCCATACCCGAAAACGCTAGAGTGGATGTCACTGACAAGTCAATGCCGGCAGTCAGCATGACCATCATCTGGGCAATGGCTACCACCATCAGTATGGATGCATCTAATAAGATGATCTTGAAGTTGCTAAGATTTAGGAAATGAGGACTCCTTAGGCCGACAACGAATATGAGTAAAGCTATGAATACAGTTAGCACCAGCTCGCGAAATGCCAAGGCTTTTTCCCAGACTCCAAATGTATCCGACGTCATGTGCACTGTTGCTTTCACTGTTTCACCCCACTCTCTGGTTGTGAGCAATGGTCATTCCGACTGCTGCCGACAATACTTTATCCTGGGTTACTTCGTCCCTACTGAATTCCGCCACT
>DAIQRD010000120.1:0-6801 GCA_036786445.1 Bacillota bacterium | reverse complement strand
GATCCAACTATGACGGGGATGGGCAGTGTGGCCGTAGTGTGGCTACGGGTGGAGCGGGGCAGACTAACTGAGGTAGTCTCTCAGATTACTGCCTTGCACAATGCCCATTATGTGGCGTACACCACTGGGGCCTCAGATATTCTAGCCATTGTCACCCTGTCTTCCAAGGAAGAACTGGTGCAGTTTCTTACCAATGATCTCGGCTCCATTCGGGGCCTAACGGAGGTGGAGACCTCCATGGTTCTGAAAACCTGTAAGCAAGCCTATGATTGGTCACCTTGGTCAAGTACCATCGCTGACCCTTGCTTGGAGAAAGATAAGGCAGAAGAGCTCGATGCAGTGGATTTGGAGATCATAGACTATCTCCAACAAGATGGGCGTATGACCTTCGTAACCATGGCCGAGGCTTTGGGGATTACTGAAAGCACAGTGCGCCGCCGGGTCACATCGATTCTAGACAGTCGTATTTTGAAAGTCGCGGCAATTCTCAGCCCTGCTCGGGTGGGTTTCACTACAGTGGCCATGATCGGGATCAAAGTGGAAAGGCCACGCATAAATGACGTGATCAATACATTAGCCAATATGACCAGTGTCCGATATCTGGCTCTATCCACCGGTAAATATGATCTAATCATTGAAGTTGTCCAGGAATCCAATGAGAATTTGCTGGATTTCTTGGTGGAAACACTAGAAGATATTCCGGGTATTGTGAGGACAGATACCCACTTGCTGTTAAAGCTATCCAAAGAGACCTACAATTGGGGGGTAGCCCAGGGAGTATAGATCTAGAAACTTAGATCTATTGGGGGGTTGAGTTTGCATAAAGAGCAATTGGCAGATGCAATACACAGGGCTATGCCGGGGCTCTGCCTCTTGGTGGATGAACCCATGGGGGCCCACACGTCTTTTCAAGTTGGTGGACCGGTGGATATTATGCTGTTGCCAACATCAGTGGAAGAGGTTAGCCAGGCGCTTCGACTCTTGAGAGAACACGATGTGCCCCGGTATGTCATGGGTAATGGCTCGAACTTGCTGGTGCGAGATGGTGGCATCCGTGGTGTGGTGATTAAGTTGGGTGACAACTTTGGCCATGCCACCGTAGAAGGCACGCAACTCCGGGGCCAAGCTGGAATATCTTTGACGAAATTGGCCCACATGGCTTGGCAGGCTAGCTTAAGTGGTCTGGAGTTTGCCTCCGGTATCCCTGGTAGTCTCGGTGGAGCCATCGCCATGAATGCTGGAGCCTATGGTGGTGAAATGGCAGACGTGCTGCAAACCGTGACTTGCTGTGATCTAGAGGGCCAAATATCTGTTTTAGATTTAGATGAATTGGAGTTGGGCTATCGAACTAGCAAAGTGAGAAAAGCAAAGTATGTGGCCCTAGAAGCCGTGTTGCAGCTGCGGCCAGGGGATAAAGGCATGATCAGGGAGATAATGGATGAGCTAAACCGCAGACGCCGAGAGAAGCAGCCATTGAATTTCGCCAGTGCCGGGAGCACCTTCAAACGTCCCCCCGGTTACTTTGCCGGTAAGCTCATTGATGATGCAGGCTTGCGAGGTACATCTATCGGTGACGCTCAGGTATCGGAGCTGCATTGCGGTTTTGTCGTCAATAGAGGTCAGGCCACCGCTAGTGAGATCCTCCAGCTCATCAATTTGGTCAAAGAGCGAGTCTGGGACAAATTCCAAGTAGAATTGGAATTAGAGGTACAGGTAGTAGGCGAAGACTAGTTTTCATAGTGTCATGGTAATGGCAAGGTCTGTCCAGGGGCAGACCTTTATTTTTGACTAAAAAACGGACAAGTGGCCAGATTTTGGCGACGAAATCTGCAGGTGGGGTGAAAGCGACAGACGGCACAGGGTATTCGCCGCCGTGGGCTGGGTTCTCTAGAACCATTTTCCCCCAACTCTGTTGCGTATTCGGCACATCCCTCACACCAATGTCCCAATTCCAAACCCATCTCATAGCCGTGCAGCCCGCAATAATAGTTGCAGCTGCTATGGGGAGTATTGAGGGCCTCGGCATAGCGACATATCTCCATTGTACTGTCCTCCTCATCTAGACCATTCTGTCAGCTGTTCCTTAATACCATTGTATGGAGGTTGCCTTTGCTGAATACTCGATGGAAATTGCCACCATCCGGATAATTTTCCTGGAGAGCAGGAATGTACTCCTAACTAGACGAAAATATCAAGCAAACAAACTAAATCCCAACCAAACACAGATTTACAAAGGTGCTTTTTGAAAGGGGCTATCCAGTGGCATCAGAGTTTCAGCTTAAACGGGATATTATTGAAGTGGGTCGACGGATATACAATAGTGGGTTTGTCGCTGCCAATGATGGCAACATCAGTATCCGCGTCAATGACAATCTGATCTTGACTACACCAACCGGTGTAAGCAAAGGTTTCATGACTCCAGATATGATCGTCACCTGTAATATGGATGGTAAGGTGTTGAGTGGCAATTGGCGACCTTCATCGGAACTGAAAATGCATTTAGCTGTATATAGGGCTCGGGACGATATTAAGTCTGTTGTCCATGCTCATCCCCCTTATGCTACAGCTTTTGCTGTAGCAGGTTTCGCTCTGGAAAAACCCATCATACCGGAAGTCGTCATCAGCTTGGGTTGGGTACCTCTGACCCAATACGGTACCCCCTCTACAGAGGAGATTCCTGACGCTATCTTGCCCTATTTGCCTTGCCATGATGCTTTTCTTCTGCAAAGTCATGGAGCATTGACAGTGGGAACTGATCCGTACAATGCCCTCTTCAAGATGGAGACTCTGGAAATGGGGGCTAAGATCAGCCTTCTAGCTCGTCTCATGGGTGGGGAGCAGGAGATTAGTCCTGAAAATGTTGATCGGCTCATGGAGGTAAGGCGGAGTATGGGTATGACGGGAAGCCACCCGGCCTTTTGTGATGCACCTAGTGCCGGCGGACACAGGCAGTCGGTGCCCGCAACCTCCAATAACAGTATTGATGAAGCACAACTTAAGCAAATCGTCACTCAAGTAGTCAAGCAGGTATTGGCGGAACAGAGGCAGCGGAGCTAGGCAAGTAGCTTTGCCGAGGAGACTTGGAAAGAGTGGTTCCAAAGTATTTGAAGGGCTAGTCAAATAAGAAGGGAGTTTTAGGCATGGGAGAAGCATTGGGTCTAATCGAAACCAAAGGATTAGTGGGAGCCATCGAGGCGGCAGATGCCATGGTGAAGGCAGCCAATGTACAACTAGTCGGGTATGAGAAGATCGGGTCAGGTTATATCTGTGTCATGGTACGGGGCGATGTAGGGGCTATTCGGGCAGCAGTGGATGCTGGGGCCGCGGCGGCAGGCAAAGTCGCAGAAGTCCTATCGGCCCATATCATTCCCCGTCCCCATGCCGACGTAGAGCGTACAATGCTCTCCCGAGCCGAATAAGGAGAGGCTACTCTGGCGGAAGGGGGGGAGCCACGTCCCGCTTGTCTTGCTTGCTTTGTGAGGCGTTGAGGGACGCTGCGTCTAATCTATGCAGGTTGATGAGGAACGCATTGCCATTATTGTAGAAGAAGTGGTCCGACAGCTGAGAGAGGCCAATGGCACATCGGCCGTAGCTAAGGGCCAGAATGGTATCTTTACCGATGTCGACGAAGCGGCTAGAGCGGCAGCCACGGCTCAAAAGCAGCTTATGGCCATGTCCTTGCATGATAGAAGGAAAATCATTGACGCAATTCGAGCAACAGGGGTGGCCAATGCCCAGCATTTCGCTGGGCTGACTGTGGATGAGACAGGCCTTGGGCGCTATGAGCACAAGGTTCAAAAGAACATCAATGCTGCTCGGCTATCTCCGGGGATGGAGGATTTGGGGCAGGAGGTTCAGGGTGATGATCACGGTATTACCATCACCAGGAGAGCACCCTATGGGCTCATAGTCTCCATTACCCCTACCACTCACCCCACCCCCTTTGTGATCAATCACGCCATCATCATGTTGGCAGGGGGCAATACAGTGTTTTTCTGTCCCCATCCCCGGGCACAGCACTGTTCCCGGGAGGCCATCCAGGTCTTGAACCGGGCCATTGTGGCTGCCGGTGGACCAGCTAACTGTCTGGTGGCAGTGAATGAAGCTACTCTAGATGTAGTTAATGCAGCATGTCGCCATCCTCTGGTGGCCATGGTGACCGCCGCGGGTGGGCCCGGTGTTGTCAAGGCTGCACTGAGTTGTGGCAAGAAAGCGGTAGCCGCCGGAGCAGCTAACCCGCCGGTGGTGGTAGATGAAACAGCGGATATTGCCCAGGCAGCCAAGGATATCCTGCGGGGATCCTGGTTTGACAACAATGTCCTGTGCATCGGGGAAAAGACTGTCTTTGCCGTGGGTAGTGTCATGGCGCAATTGACTCGGGAAATGCAAAAACATGGTGCTTATCTTTTGACTGCTACTGAAGCGGAGCGGGTCACACAGCTGATTATCAAAGACGGTCATATAGTGGGTGACTGGGTGGGTAAGGATGGGGCAGTGATCCTCAAGGCCGCGGGGATTACCCCCCCACCGGGCACTGAAGGTGCCATTATGGTGGTGGCCTATGACCATCCATTGGTCAAGATCGAACAGATGATGCCGGTATTGCCCATAGTGACTGTAGATGATTTCTCCCAGGGTTTGAGGCTGGCGCTAGAATGTGAGCAAGATTTTGGTCACACCGCCATCATTCATTCCCGGGATGTAGAGCGGATTTCGCTGTTCACCCGGACCATGCAGACCACCATCGTGGTGGCCAATGGGCCTTCCTTTGCCTCATTGGGCATTGAAGGAGCGGCCAACTTTGCTCACACTATTGCCAGCCCCACGGGGGAGGGCATTTGTGGGCCCAGGACTTTTACGCGGCAGCAGAATTTGACCATGGCAGGGGGACTGACCTTCGCTTAGTATCGAGATGGATAACCCACGGGTGCTTTGGGGGAGAGAGTCTTGGGTCAATCACTGGATCGGGAGGCCGTGCTGGCAGCGGTGCAATCAGCTGGGGTAGTGGGAGCCGGTGGCGCCGGCTTTCCTACCCATGTGAAGCTGGCTGCCAAGGCTGATACCATTATAGCCAATGGAGTCGAGTGTGAACCGCTTTTGGAGGTAGATCAAAACCTCCTAGGCCATTATCTGGATGATGTGTTAGCAGGTATAGAAGCGGCTAGAATGGCGGTAGGTGCCCAGCAGGCTTACTTGGCTGTTAAGGCCAAGCATGCAAAGCTGATGGCTAAGTTACAGGCTGCCGCGGCTCTCCCATCCTGGCTTGAGGTCATCGGTTTGCCTGATGTCTATCCCATGGGCGATGAACAGGTGCTAGTCCATGGGGTGCTAGGTCGGGTAGTGCCGCCCCGGGGTATCCCCCTTCAGGTGGGGGCAGTTGTCCTCAACATAGAGACTTTGTGCAACATAGCAGGGGCTCTCAAGGGTCAGCCAGTGATCTCCAGTTACCTGACTGTGGCCGGTGCAGTGGCTACGCCGTCAACTATGGCGGTACCGGTAGGGACATCGGTGGGAGAAGTGATCACTTGGGCGTCGCCCCTGTTGGGACCCGGCGAGTTTGCCGTCATTGAAGGCGGGCCCATGATGGGCCACTTGATAGAGGATCTCTCAGAACCAGTTACCAAGACCACCAAAGGCCTTATTGTCTTGCCCTTGGATCATGGGGTGGTGGTGAGGCTGCGGGCTCAGGCAACTGCGGTGCGCCGCTCCTTTAGCGTGTGCAGCCAATGCACCATGTGTACTGATCTTTGCCCCCGGCACTTACTAGGCCATCCTCTGTGGCCCCACCGGATCATGCGTGCCCTGGCCGGAGTTGGGGTAGGAGCGGTGGCGGGAGTAGGTGGTGGAGCAGGATTAGGCCCTGCAGCACGCCTGAGAGCCGGTGGACAGGAGCGGCGTGCAGAGATGTTGCAGGGAGCTTTACTGTGCAGTGAGTGTGGTGTATGTGATCAATATGCCTGCTTCATGGGGCTATCTCCTCGCCAAGTCAACCAGGAACTAAAGAGGCAGTTTGCATCATTGGCAGCTGACAATGGAAGTCAATCCTCTGTCGGTGCAAGTGAAGAGCATTTTCCCCGTTCCATTGGGGTGAGCCGGGATTTCCAGGATAGCCAGGTACCCACTTCTCGATTGCTGTACCGCCTGGATCTAGCTAGATGGGTGAAGCCAGCCCCTCTCAGAGACCCTTTTCCCGCACCTCTTACTGTGAGCATACCACTTAAGCAGCATGTGGGAGCAGAGGCCTGTGCACTAGTCCAAGTGGGGGACGTGGTGGCGAGGGGTGATCTCATAGGGGATGTGCTGGAGGGACAATTAGGTGCCCCGGTACACAGTAGTATCAGTGGAGTAGTTCAATCTATCCATGATGGGGTAATTGTGATCAGACGGGGTGGTAGCCATGGGTGAGGCAATGATGGAGTTTAGGAGTATAGGGCGGGGCATGGAGTGCACCGATAGATTGCTCAAGGGTTTCCCCATAGAATTGGTTTTCATGAAGATGCTGTGCCCTGGTAAACTATTGGTGGCTATCACCGGAGAGATCGCCGGGGTGCGCAGTGCTCTTAGCCAAGCTCGCAATGGGAATCTCACCTATGTGGATGACTTTTTCTTGGGTAATCCTTCTCCTAGTCTTTTGTCAGCAGTGCGGGGCACAACGCCAGTGGAGCAGCTAGAAGCTTTAGGCATTATTGAAACTTTTACAGCTAGCTCGGCCCTGGTGGCCGCAGATACCGCGGCTAAGGCAGCGCCTATTACTTTGGCGGACCTGCAATTAGCCCAGGGGTTGGCCGGTAAGGCCCATAT
>DAIQRD010000006.1:0-43058 GCA_036786445.1 Bacillota bacterium | reverse complement strand
ATAATAGCTCTTGTCCCGAACGAAGCGCGCTACCAAACTGCGCCATACCCCGAGTAGAGCGGTCCTCGACAAGAGCTATTATAACCTAAGATTCTTGCTGTTGTCAAACTTTTCTCGGCCTATGGTAGCCATGAATCTCAAACCTGCTCCAGTGCATCATTGGTGATTTCCAGCTCGTCTTGGGCAAAGGCATAGAATTTCCGCAGTGTTTTCCGCAATCGTCTTTGGTATCCCGGTGAGGAAGCTTCAACGAAGGCAGCTATGTCACCTTCTTCAACTCGGGCTAGCAAAAAGCGCAGGAAGCGACTGGCATCTCCCAAATAGTACTCCTCTGACTTGATCCCTTCATCGAAAAGGTATTCAATGTAGGATGTGAGAAAATACACCTTGCCCTTTTTGCCCATGGGCTTCGCCTCCTTTTTGTCCGCGTATTTAGTCTGCCCAAGCGGCAGTAAAGTAACGATGGAGCTCCCATGATGGTATCATGGGGTCGTTGGCATAGTTTGCCATTGCTTACGCCATACTACAAATGAGAGTGGGGATGTTGATCATGTTGTCATCGCCTGCAATTCTAGTAGGGAAAACGCTAGATGAACTCCAGAATCTTCTGAATCAGTGGGGCGAACCCGCCTATCGGGCGGAACAGATGGCCCAGTGGTTGTATAGGCGGCCGGTTGCTCACGTGGAAGATATGAGCAATATCCCAGCAAAACTGCGGGCTCAATTGATGGAAGAAACCATCCTGCACCCGTCTAAGATAGAGACTGTCAGGCATTCACGGGATAAAACCCGCAAGTACCTGCTCTCCTTGGGGGATGGGGAACTGATAGAATCAGTGTTTATTCCCGAGACCCATCGGACCACTGTATGCATTTCGACCCAGGCGGGCTGTGGAATGGGCTGCACTTTCTGCGCAACGGGCATTAAGGGGTTAGCTCGCAATCTAACCACAGGTGAAATGGTGGACCAAATTCTACAGGTGGCTTTAGATGTGGGCAGGTTGCCTGGCAATGTGGTGTTCATGGGGATGGGTGAACCTTTGGCGAATTACGATGAGTTGATCAAAACCATTGAAGTGATTAACGCTCCTTGGGGTTTGAATATTGGGATCCGTCAGCTAACTGTGTCGACCTGCGGGTTGGTACCTGGCATTAGGCGGCTAGGGGTGGAAGGGCTGGGGCTTACCCTAGCAGTCTCCTTGCATGCCGCCGATAATGGGAAACGCAGCCAGATCATGCCTATAAATCGCAGTTATGGAGTGAATGAGCTGATGGAAGCCCTGCGTGAGTACGTGCAAAACACAAGTCGTCGGGTAACCATTGAATACGCATTGATGGCGGGTTTCAACGATGACGAAGCAGATGCTCGCAAACTTTGTGGGCTATTAAGGGGTCTTTTGTGCCACGTAAATCTCATTCCGGTAAACCCAGTTCGGGGAGGGCTTCACACAAAACCCCGGTTTAGTGAGATAGAGAGATTTCAAGCAGAACTACAGCGAGGCGGCTTGACGGTAAGTATCCGCAAGGAGCGGGGCGAGGATATTGAGGCAGCCTGTGGGCAGCTCAAGGGTGAGTGGGAGGAAAGGTAACGATGGGGTTTCTCCGCAGAATAGAGAGCTTTCTAGAAAGACTATTGCGCAGCTGCGCGGGTTCTGGTCGACAGGGCAGCGTTCAGCCGGTGGAAATCGGTAGGCAGCTTGCGAAAATCATGTTAGCTGACCGAAGAGTTAGTACCGTTGACGTCTATGTTCCCAATCAGTATGTCGTCTATCTGTCTCCCAAGGATTGGGAGACACTGGAGGCATTAAGTATTACCATTACCAGCGACATCAGTGAATATCTGGGCAATCGCGCCCGGCGCCACGGGGTCAAGTTTGCGGCTCCTGTCCAGATCGAGTTTCATGTAGACGATAATTTGCCGCCGGGAACGCTTCGAGGCGAAGCTACTTTTCGGGAGTCGGAGATTCAGCCCTCTCAAGATCAGGTCCAGGTCAAAACGGACCAATTATTGGGTGAAGACAGCTCCGGCGATAGTACCAACGGCACTCAGGTGTATAAATTGCCGGAAGGAGCAACCCGAGACAGTGGATTTGCGCAGTTATTGGCGATAGATGGCCCGGATCGGGGAGAAAACTGGATATTAGGCATGGAGCTTATTTCCTTGGGAAGGGGGTCGGAACAGTATGTACAGCTGCATGATTCCAGTGTTTCCCGCTGCCATGCTGTGATGCGCTTAACCCAGGGACGGTACTGGATTCAGGACAATGAGAGCAAGAACGGGTTGAGAATCAATGGCAACTTGGTGAAAAAGGCTATCTTAGCCGATGGAGACATGATTCAGTTGGGAACTAGCCAACTCCAATTTCGTGTGGTGAAGTGAGATGGGCAAATGGCTGTGGTGGCCACTGCATATGGCCTTCTTGTGCCTGCTTTTTATCTTCCTGTTAAGGGTTATCGATGCATTCCAATGGAAGTCAGATCCAAGCAATTCCTGGCTGCAGGCGTACTTGGTCGTAATGCCCACCCTAGGCAGCGGAGGGTCGCCGAAGGTAGTATCTTTCGGTGATGAAGTGCGGTTGGGTAGGGAATCTCACAATGATCTCGTTCTGGATGATCAGTTTGTCTCTACTGCTCATGCCCGCATCTATCTTGAGGGAGAAGAATATTGGCTAGAGGATTTAGGCAGTAGAAACCGTACATATGTAAATGGGGAGCTTGTGATTGCGCCACAAATGCTGAGACAAGCAGCGGTGATTACCATGGGTAATGCTGTGGTCGTCTTCCACACATCCCCCAATTCTCCCGTGAGAAAAGGGTGACGGCGATGCGGGTTGGCGTGATGACTCATATCGGACAGGTGAGAGCGGTAAATCAAGATGCCTATCTTGTGCAAGATTCCATCATGGCCGTAGCCGATGGCATGGGGGGGCATCAGGCTGGGGAAGTCGCCAGCCAATTGGCCTTGGAGGTAATTGAGACTTGGCCTTTTGATGCTGAGCATCCACAAGCATCCCTACGTCAAGCTTTTGCAGAAGCCAATTCACAGGTATTTGAGCTAGCCCAACGAGACCCAAATATGGCTGGTATGGGTACTACTTTATCTTTGGCTTGGCTCATACACGACAAGGCCTATCTTGCCCATATAGGGGACAGTCGCATCTACAAATTCCATGGTGAAGGTCTTGAGCAGATCACTCGGGATCACTCGGTTGTGGGTGAACTTTTAAGGAGTGGAGCTTTAAGTGAGGAAGAAGCGCTAGTACATCCTCACCGCAATGTGCTAACCCGATCTCTGGGCACTGGACCAGTGACAAGTTTTGACCTACATGAGGTGTCTTTGCGGGTGGGGGAAGGGCTGTTCTTGTGTACCGATGGACTTTACTCTTTGATCCAGAGTGCAGAATTGGCAGCAGCCATAAGAGACGCAGATGATCCGCAATCGGCCATGGAAGGTCTAGTTGCATTGGCTAACCAACGGGGAGGACATGACAACATAACGGCGTTACTCGTTCTTGTGTGACTAGAGGAGCCGTGGAGCTGCGGGAGAAAGGCAAGATCATATGGATAAGGATACCTGGAAATCTTACAGAAGCGGCCTGATGACTCTGCCTATTTTGAGTCAAGCCAGAAGGCGAGAGCGACGCCAGTTGCTCTTGGTGGTGCTTATTGCTTTTCTTGGTATTCTGCTGGCCTGTTCAGCACATGAGCAGCTTTGGTATTGGAGCATGTTGCTTGGTGGCAGTCTGGGGATGGGTCTGCTATGCCTGCATTTCCTGTTCTGCTTAGTGGGTTTTACCGGCGATGAGAGTCTGTTGCCCCTGTGTGGCTATCTGTGTGCCTTGAGTCTGATCATTCTCTGTGGCGGCTCACCGTTACTGGCCCTGCGCCAGCTTCAATGGATCCTGGTAGGGATTGTCTTAGTGCCTTTCGCAGCCTTGCCCCGGTATTGGGTTCAGTTGGCAGAGTATCGATATCTTTCTGCCATTATTGGGCTAGCCTTGCTCTTATTCACAGCTTTTTTCGGAAGGGAGCAAGGCGGGGCTCGTTTATGGCTGGCAGTGGGGCCAGTGCAATTTCAGCCTGGGGAAATAGTGCGTCTGGGGTTGGGAGTCTTCCTTGCGGCAGTGTTCAGTGAGAATGTTCGGCTATTTGCCCACCCTACTGCCCGGTTGGGCCCTATTAGCATTCCCGAGCCTAGGTATCTAGTGCCACTTCTGATCATGTGGGTCTTGTTTCTTTTTGTCCTGGTGGTACAAAAGGACCTAGGCGCAGCTTTATTGTACTATTCGCTCTTTGCTGGCCTGGGGTTTATGGCAACTGGTCAGCTCAGCTATCTAGTTCTACCTGCTGTCTTGGGTGGCATAGGTGGTGTTTTAGCTTGGGCAGCTTTTCCCCATATTAGGCTTAGATTTCAGATTTGGCTCGATCCCTGGACAACCTCCTCGGGCTCGGGATATCAGATTATCCAGGCCATGTTTGCCCTAGCTAACGGAGGTTGGCTCGGCAGGGGCTTAGGTCAGGGATATGCCCACTCTCTGCCTGCTGCATACACCGATTTACCCCTAGCTATTGTAGGTGAGGAGTTGGGGTTTGCTGGCCTATTAGCAGTTATCACCGGCCATTTCCTGCTAGTGGGAAGAGGTCTGTATCTCTCCTGTCGCTGTGAACACGAGTTCTTCCGGCTATTGGGGTTATCGATTATAATAGGCTGGGGATTGAGCGTATTTCTCGTCAATGGTGGAATGCTGCGCCTGGTTCCTTTGACAGGGTTGGTTACCCCTTTTACGAGCTATGGGGGCAGTGCTATGGTATCGAATTTCTTTTGCCTGGGTTTGCTCCTGAATATCTCCCGCCAGGAGCTATGGCGAGCATGAACACTGCCAAGTGTTTGAGATATGCAATGATAGTGGGCTTCTTATCCCTCGTGGGAGGCGCTTTTTACTGGCAGATCGGGCAAAGGGAGATTTTGGCGGCCCACCCTGCTAATCCCCATGTTCAGCATCAGCGGCGTTGGGTGAAAAGGGGAGGGATATTGGACATCCGCGGAGAAGTGATAGCGGATAGTGTGGAGGAACCCCATGGGTTTCACCGTGTCTATTTGGGCACCACCGGATTGGCGCCGACCATGGGATACTATAGCCAGCGGTACGGTACTGCCGGGGTAGAGAAGACCTTTGATAGGATTCTAATGGGACAAGAATATCCTGGCACTTCTGCTCTGGGACGTGCCAAACATGCATTGTCAGAGCGTACCCACGGCTACAACTTGATTACCACTGTTGATCTAGCGTTTCAGAAAACTGTAGCGCAGATTCTGGGCCATAGTCCAGGTGCTGCCATAGTTATGGAGGTAAAGACTGGCCGCATATTGGCGGTGGCCAGTACTCCTGGTTTCATGCCCAATGATATAGACGATCATTGGCAGGAGATCAGCACAAATAGCGGAAGCCCCCTATATAATCGAGCGTTCGCCGGGTTTTACCCCCCGGGCTCGACTTTCAAATTGGTGGTGCTAGCAGCTGGGTTATCTTCTGGAGCCGCCAATCTACAGAGCATGTTCAATGATACCGGTACTACCAAGGTTCAAGGATATAAAATCACCAATGCCGGTAATCGCCAGTGGGGGCAGATTTCGCTCCTGGATGCTCTTGTCATTTCCTCCAATGTGGTTTTCGTGGAACTGGGTCGGAAAGTCGGCCCTAAGAGTCTGCTGGAAATGGCTGACGGATTTGGTATCGGACGACAACCGCCCTTGGTGGCAGATAACATTAGGGCAGGGAAGCTCCCTGGTGGTAACATCTCTGACTTGCAGTTGGCTCAGATGTGCATCGGTCAGTACGGCTTGATTACCACTCCTCTTCAGCTGACGATTTTGGCTCAGACTATTGCCAATGATGGATTGATGATGCAACCGATGTTAATAGATGCTGTTCAGGATGGCAAGAGTGGTGTACGATGGAACAATGCCCCCCAGCCTTTGCGGCAAGTGGTTACTGCCCAGGTGGCCCGGGAAATGAGGGAGGCCATGGTTGCAGTTGTGGACCGAGGCACTGGTCAGCAGGCGGCCCTTGCGGAAATCAAGGTTGCCGGCAAGACTGGTTCAGCGGAAAACCCCCAAGGTCCAGCTCACGCATGGTTCGTGGGGATGGCGCCGTCTCTGCAACCGGAGATCTGCCTAGCAGTGATCGTGGAGAATAGTGGCAGTGGTGGCAGTGTGGCAGCGCCCTTGGCTCGGGAGATTTTCTGGGCTTATTTTAGTGGAAAGCGGGGCGCCCCCAGTAGATAGCACGAGGGGCCGGGGCTAGGTTCCCCGCAGTCGGTGTGAGGTGAGAAATTGGAAGGGGAAGTCTTATCCAATAGATATGAGATAGAAGAGCGCATTGGCGAAGGCGGCATGGCCTTGGTTTATAGGGCTAAGGATCGGCTGCTACATCGGTGGGTAGCAGTGAAAGTGCTACGGGATCAGTATGCCAGTGACGGAGATTTTGTTGAACGGTTTCGCCGGGAGGCTCAGGCGGCGGCTAGTTTGTCACACCCAAATGTAGTCAATATCTATGATGTGGGTGAGGTCTCCAGTACCCACTATATAGTGATGGAATATGTGCGGGGGATTAACCTCAAAGAACTCATCCGCAAGGAGGGGAAGTTAGCTCCCGGCCAGAGTGTAGATATCGCTTTGCAGGTGGCAGCTGCTCTCAGCCATGCCCACCGCAATCGGTTGGTGCATAGGGATATCAAGCCCCACAACATATTGATTACTGACGACGGTAGGGTCAAAGTCACTGACTTTGGTATCGCGCGAGCTGCCAGCAGCGCGACCCTGACGCAAACCGGGTTGGTGATTGGCTCGGTTCATTATTTCTCCCCTGAACAAGCTCGAGGGGGCATCACTACCGATCAATCGGATATATATTCTTTAGGTATAGTTTTATATGAGATGCTCACAGGGCACGTGCCATTTACCGGAGAAACTCCCATTGCTGTAGCCTTGCAGCAGCTACAAGATCCAGTACCTTCTCCTCGCAAAATCGATCCAGCTATCCCCAAAGTGTTGGAAAACGTAATCATGAAGGCCTTGGCCAAAGAGCCGAGGGAACGATTCTTATCTGCCGATCAACTAATCCAGGCCCTCCAGAAAACCGGGTTAGGCACCGGGGGTCCTATTGACTGGAATGACGGGGAAAACGGTGACTCGGTGGGAGGCTGGGATACCGCAACTCGCATGGTGCCTACAGCCCAGTCGGAAGAGGCCACCCGAGTCCATGGATTGGAAAGGGAGGAGACAGTGAGTAAGAATAAAAGGGGTCGTTCTCCCGGAAGGCGGCGTACTAGGACCTTCCTGATTTTGTTTGTCATGGCGTTCTTGGGAGGCTTGTTTTGGGCGGTCTCGTATTTGCCCCAGCTGATTTTTCCGGCTGAGGTCAGTGTTCCTGATATTGGTGGGTTGACCGTGTCCGAAGCTAGAATAACCTTGGAAAAGCAGGGCTTGAGAATAGCTGTCGACAAAGAGATAGAAGACGCTGAAGTTCCGGCAGGTCGGGTGATTCGGCAAGACCCCGCAGCCCACCGTCGGGTAAAAGAGGGTCGGACAGTATGGGCTGTAGTTAGCAGTGGGCCCCGTCTGAACCAAGTCCCAGATGTAGTAGGCTTACATCTGGATGAAGCCAAAGACCTTATTCGCCAGGCTGGGCTGACTGTAGGAATGGAAACACCGGTGTTTGAGCCGACAGTACTGCGGGAGTATATTGTCAGTCAAAGCCCACAGCCGGGTACTTTCTTAGAAGCTGGCTTAGCAGTTGATTTGATGGTGAGCCGGGAAGATACCGGGCGACCTTTGGTGGTTGTTCCCAATCTTCAGGGCGAGCCTCTGGAAGACGCCAAGGCGAGAGTCAGGCGCCTAGGGCTAGTGATTGGTAATGTGTGGAGTGATATCGACCGATCTTTGCCTTCTTGGGCGGTGATCTCCCAGAATCCATCGCCAGGTGCAAGGGTGCCCCAAGATAGTGCCGTAGATTTCGTTTACAATAGCTGGGGTACGGGACAGCCTGTTCAAAAACCACCGGAGGGCATATTTAACGCTTCTGAGGATGATGGCCCAGATGTCTTTGACCCTGAGGGAGACAAGGCATCGGGAGTGGGCGCTAATGACATGAGAGAGGCCAGTGTACAGGTCACTATTCCGCCGGGACCTGAACAAGAAGTCGTAGTTGTTGTCATAGATGCCTTAGGTGCTCGTGAAGTCTATCGGGGCAACCATGCCGGAGAGACAACTGTAACCCGCCATGTCCGAGGGTATGGCGGCGATGCCAGGATTCAGGTTTATATAGACAATTTCAAGGTGTCGGAAAAAGAGTTTCCCGATTGAGGCCAAGAAGGTGGGAGGAGCCGCAGCGTGGGATCTGAATTTGGTATAGTTTTGCGGGCGGTGGGCGGGTTTTACGATGTCCGTAATGACGCCGGTGTCATGATTCGGTGCCGGCCTCGGGGGCGGATGAGGCTAGAAAATCTGATCATATTGGCGGGAGATCGAGTAGCATACACCGCCATAAACGAAGAGCAGGGAGTCATAGAAAGGGTGCTTCCCCGGAAGACTGTTCTGACTCGGCCGGCGGTGGCCAATATTGACCAGATGATCGTAGTTAGCGCCTGTACTCGACCAGAACCGCAACTGCTTCTGATTGACCGATTGATGGTATTGGCAGAAAGCAATGGCATTCACCCGGTGCTTTGTCTAAACAAGATTGATCTGGTAGATGCTGATGTGCCCGAGCAACTGGTCGCCATCTACGAAAAAGCCGGTTACCAGGTGATTAAGTGCTCGGCTAAGGTGGGTACGGGCATCGAGGAGTTGCGTATTTGTCTTGCAGGCCAGATCAGTAGTTTTGCTGGTCCCTCTGGCGCTGGAAAATCATCACTATTGAATGCTTTGGAGCCCACCCTAAGCCTTGTTACCAGTGCAGTAAGTCAGAAGACAGGTCGCGGTAGACAGACCACTCGCCAAGTTGAGCTAATGGAGCTGAGCACGGGGGGGTATGTGGCAGATACCCCTGGATTCAGTCAGCTGCGCCTGAGTGGTATCGATGTGCTAGAGCTTGATATTTATTTCCCCGAAATAGATCAACGGAGTGCTGATTGCCGTTTCACCAGTTGCCTCCATCGGGGAGAGCCAGATTGCAGTATCCCAGAAGCAGTCCAGCAAGGACAAATAGCTCCCAGCCGTTTGGACAGCTATCTGTTATTCCTTGAGGAATTGGAACAGGATAACGATTACTACTAAGCTTGTGGTGTGGGAAGGTGAATCATATGTTGAAAATAGCCGCTTCTCTTCTAGCCGCGGATTTTGCCTGCCTGGAGCGGGACATAGCTAGAGTAGCTCAAGCAGATTATCTACATGTCGATGTGATGGATGGCCAGTTTGTACCTAATATCAGTTTTGGGCCCCCAGTGATCGCGGCCGTTGCTGGAATCACCCCTGTTCCTTTGCATTTGCACCTAATGATCGAGGAGCCGGGGCGGCTTTTGGATGCCATCTTTGCATCGGGGAGAGGTCAGATTGATTGCATTACAGTCCATGCCGAAGCTTGTACACACCTACATAGGACTCTGCAGGAGATCAACTGTCTGGGAGTCAGGGCTGGAGTTGCCCTCAACCCTGCCACACCCATAGCAGAAATAGAACATGTACTGGGACTTATAGATAGGATTCTCGTCATGACTGTCAACCCAGGCTTTGGGGGTCAGCAGTTCTTGGATGAAATGGTCCCCAAAATCAGGGCTATTAGTGGGCTGCTGGATTCGCAAGGAGCCCAATGTGAAATTGGAGTAGATGGTGGCATAGACATCAAGACAGCCCCTCTAGTTGTGGAAGCAGGGGCTAGCTTTTTAGTGGCAGGCTCTGCGATCTTCAAGGCAGACCATCCCGAACAGGTGATCAGCAAATTACGAAGCACTATCTCTGCCCCTCGTTGTTAAGGAACACTTGACTTTGGTGAACCCATCCCCTGGGATGCCTGGAGTATAGCACAGATGCATAACTATTATATGAGGCAGCTACTTCCCACAGGTAGCTGCTTTTCTGCTGGCACAAGGGCTCTTTGAATGGGTTCTACCGGCTTCTAGTAAAGCCCAAACGCAAGGAAAGTAAAATGGGACTTGACAAGAGTCAAATATATGTTAAGATAGACTTGCCGCTGGGATGCATGGAGACCACAGCCACAATCTTGGCGAAGGAAATTCAGAGCAAGGGGGTGTGAGATTTGTCGGCTTTCAAGCAAGCCTGCAGGCTTGGAGAAGTAGGTCAGGCTCTTCTAGAGTATGTGCTGGTGATTAGTTGCATTGCCCTTCCTTTGATACTAGTGGCCAGTCGCATGCAGGAAGGCATGACTAGATTTCTCAGACACTTGATTGCCACTGTGGCGGTATGGCCCATTGGTACTTAAGCATCCCAAATATCTAAAATACGAAAGGAGGGCAACGATGGGTCGAGTACTCTCCCAGCTATGGACAGACCAGACCGGTCAGGGTATGGCTGAATACGGATTATTGACAGCGTTGATTGCCATTGCTGCTTTAGTAGCAGTGAGGACTCTGGGAGAGACCCTCAAACAAAAGTTTGAGGATTTGAGTACATCATTGGAAAGCGTGAAAGCTAACTAAAATAAAATACCTCTTCAGGGCATGGCTGGTGATAAGGACATACCTGGGTTAGGATAACCAGTGCCTAGTTGGCACAGATACTGCCCCTTTGCGATAAAGGCAATGGGGCAGTATCTTCACCTAGATGGCTAGAGCCTCGACAAAGGGGGAGGTCGACGACGTGTTATCGGGTTTGGATCTATGGCGCTGATAGCAAATAAGCTGGAATCTATTAGACACATTACCTTACTGGTGCTGCTGACGGGAGTGGCCTATTATGACTTGCGTTTTCGCATCGTTCCCAATTTCCTGACTGCCCCTGCACTCGTAGTGGGGCTGGTTCTACTAGGTGCAGAAGGTCTCGAAGCTTTCTTGCGGACAATTTGGTTGGCACTGTTACTTACCTATCCGTTTTTCTATGGTTTTCAGAAGGGCTGGATGGGGGGAGGCGACGTGAAATTGGTGGCGGTGGTTAGTGTTTTGGCGGGCCAAAAACTGGCGACTGCGGTCTTCTGGGCTGGTATCTTGGCAGGTGGAACTCTTAGTCTAGTCAGCCTGGCCATGGCAAGCCTTAGGGATGAGAACGCAGATGCAAGGGGGCCGATATGGGTCCCGTACGCTGCAGGCTACGCACTGGGGGCCATGCTGTTACAGGCCTTGTTGGCCTTAGGATGGGCGCCTTTGCCTAGTCTACTAAACTAACCGGAGGGATAGCAGGTGGAAGATGATCGAGGCACAGTGTTATTGGAGTTTTGCTTGGTGCTTCCTTTGCTGTTTATTTGCATATGGGGAATCCTTGCCTTTACCTTGCATGCGATTGAGTCCCAGATGCTGCATTTTGCGGCATTCGTAGCCGCTCGCACGGCCTTGCTAGATTCTGATCCAAAGACCGGCCAGGATACGGCTGCCAACTTCCTAGCGATTTCCCGCAAAGAGCCCACTTGGGCCTCACAGACTACCCGCAAACTCACTGGACGAGAGCTATCAGTCAATAAGAAACAAGGGCGGGTAGAGGTGGAGATTGGACGGGATGTTAGTTTTCTGGGGCAATTTCTGGATTTGATTGGAGGAAGGGGACGTCGAAAAGGGTTTCTGGGCAATCTCGATAGGGCTTTTGCTCGTCAACGGGTACATTACGCCATGGGGAGGCCCCGCTGATGACTAGACGCTACCCTTTAATCTCAAAGATGATCCCAGAAGAGAGGGGCCAAGCCATGGTCTTCCTGCTCTTAGCTCTAGGCGCTATCATGGCCTTTGCCGCGGGCCTGTACATCACATCAGCGCTTCTGGTGACAAAGATTAAGGCGCAAAACGCTGCTGATGCCGCTGCTCTAGCGGGAGCCGGGGCCTTGGCTGATAGTCTAGATGCCATTGCGCTTGGCAACATTGCTCGAGGTGGCTCTTGGCTAGCTTTCCATTGGGGCAAGCCTCTTAGAGATGTGGCTAATATGACGGCTGCGGCTGCCATAGAAGGCGCCGCGTCACTAGCCACTGCTAGGGCAGCGCAGATTGGGTTAGCTAATGGGGCCATCGTCACGCCGACTCATACTCCTGAGTTAGGAGTGAGGGAAATCAAGTTTTTGGACCACGTATTAGCCTACAGAGATAAACTGAAGGGGCGCATAGGCAAAAGGTTCATGCGGGTGACAGCGATTGCTTCACCGCAGGTACCAAAATGGATAGCTTCGCCTCTCAAGATTAGCTATCCGCTGGGGATTATGCCATTTGTGACAACATCCGCGGAGGCTATTGTCTTGGGTAGGGGCTTGGTATTGCCCAAATTCCGGGGGGCACTAGCTAAGGTGCCAGCAAGGAACTGAAACAACCTGTGCTGGGAAGCTCTCGGACTATGAGCTACTGGAATGAAAACATCTCCTCTGCCTTAAAGGAAGGTGGGCTAATGAAACAGGGTTGGGCAGTAAATCATCGTTTGGAATCGGGACAGGCGTTAGTGGAATTGGCGGTGATTTCCCCAATATTGTTGATCTTGTTGGCGGGAGTACTGCAGTTGTCCATAATGTGCCAAGTAAACCTACTTGTCCATATGGCCGTGAGGCACGCTGCCGAGATCCATCTACAGGGTGGCAGTGAAAAACAGATGCAGGATGAGGTGTCAGATTATTTCAAGCGTTACCCATTTATGGAGAAGCAACCGGTCCAAGTGTCTTTGCGAACCAGTTTCTTCATGGAGACTGTTGAGGTAGCATGCCAGCCACCGGTGTTGCCCTATGTCACATGGCTAGGCCAGCCACCGGTTGCCCGAGCTTCCATGAGCTTGGGCCGGGAGCTACTTGATAACAGTCGTTGGCCTAGTATTGCGACGTTGAGGCAGTTCCGTGACCAATTGCTAGAAAGTCGGTGAACAGATGAATAGGAAGCTGAGGTTCATTGCTTTTGCTTTAGCTACGATCAATTTGATCCTATGTATGCTCTTGGCTGCACCTTTAGTAGTTGAGGCCACATTGCAGCCGCCTGATGTGATAGCTCCTCCGTTGTGGGTGTTTCATGGACAAGCAGGTGAATCCGGTTGGTTACTGGAGAACAGTGAGTGGTCTCGCATTCAGACAGGGAGTGTGTGGTGGACAGATGAACAGGCTGTTCTGACAGATTTGGCTAGAAGAGACTGGGATGAGATCACCGTCAACATCGTGCAAAAGGAAATTGCACTAGACGATTATGAGCCGGGGCTAGATCAGTTCCTTGAGATGCTTAGCATTGATCTGGCATCAACAGCGCTGGAGATTAAAGCAAGGCGCGGTCCTTGGCAAGTAACCATACACGTGGACAAGGAAGATGAATTCAATGATGACCCTTTCGATGATATCTGGTCCTATGTGGCAATCCTGACCCATGTGCCTCCTCTAGAAGCTGAACTTCAGTGGCCTACAATCCCGGACTGGAGGCCAGTACCCGGTTCAAGACTGGTCAAAGCCTATGTTCCCGACATAAAGTTGCTCACCGACGCGGCCTACAGCTTCAAAGTAGCCTGTTCCCCGCAGGTTATCATAGAGCACTATACCAGAACTGATGAATGGGCATTTCAGCCATGGTTGGGGCTAGGTACCATGGGCTTCAATCTGGCAGGTAGCCCGTTATATCTGTATATCGAGCCTTTCCGTTGGGATGCAGAGGAGACTGTGTACAATGTCCTACAGTACGGCAGTTTGATGCGATTAGAGGAGGGGATGGGTTGGTGATTGTGTGTTTCGATATAGGTACTTAGTGGTGGCAGTCCTGTTGGCTTCGCTTGGCACTTGGCTCACTGGGTTATACATCCAGAAGTTAGAGCAGCAGGCCTCTGGGCAGGGACCTCGCACCCAAGTAGTAGTGGCCAGATCGGCCATACCCAAGGGCACAGAACTAGAACACAAATTGGTGGAGAGCAGGACGTGGCCAGCTGCCCTAGTACCACACGGGGCCGTGGGTGACATAGAAGCAGTCTTGGGTCAGTTCAGCTCAATTGACCTTGCACCTGGAGAGGTTATCTTCAGTAGTCGGCTCCTAGGGCGGGAAGAACAAGGTCTTGTCTGGCAATTGAATGCAGGAGAGCGGGCGGTGTCAGTTCTAGTATCTAGGATAGGAGGTCTAGAGGCTGAGCTTAGCCCCGGGAGCCAGGTAGATATTCTGGGTACTTTAATTGACTATCGCACAGGGCTCGAACATAGCCTCTTGGTCTTAGAGAACGTAACCCTCCTAGAGCTTGTGGCCGATGATGATCCATACAGCGGAGTGACAGGAAAGCAGACTGTGGTTTTAGCCGTTTCTCCCAACGAAGCCAAGAAGTTAGCGCTATTTGGTAATAGTGGTTCTCTACAACTGCTCCTGCGGCCAGCTGGTTTGGTGGAGCACCACCTGAGCAATGATATAGCTTTGACAACCCGGGACATCCTGGGCCATGAGTCCCATCAGATCAGCTTAGGGGCCTTAGAACCTCCTGCGGTTGAGAGACTGGGTGCAGCCCAAGGGCCGTCGGGAGAGACTTTGCCTAGTTGGCAAGTTGAAGTCATCAAAGGTACAGCTTCATCTGTGGAAATGGAAGAGGTTCTACGGGAGTAAGCGCGTTGCGCAATGAATTGCCGGAGGTGAGCTGTTATTGCGGCATCGGAAAACACTGCACTTCGTGTTCGTGGTCTCGGGCGAAGCATCTGATAGAGCATACAAGGGCGATAAGCCAAGACTGGCTAGCTTGATGGTCTTACTGTATTTAGTAGCTCAGATCTGGTCATGGGGTCTAATGCGGGCTTGGGCCGCTCCAGGGTCACCGCCTCAGCCCGAGACCTTCGATGAATCGGTTGTCTATTTGTATGCAGGTGAGAGTACCCTGCAAGTCACATCGGGCTTACAGCGGGTAGCTGTGGGTGATCCCAATGTGGCCGATATCAAGATCTTAGATGAAGATGCATTCATCCTCATCGGTATCAGCGCCGGACACACCACCATGATGATCTGGAATGATCATGGCCTAAATACCCGTGAAATAGTGGTGACTAGTCGGCCACTTCTCGATCTAACCCATGTAGAGAGACTATTGGAGGGGTGGGGGGTGGAACCTAGCTGGTGGAAAGAGTACCTAGTAATCCGAGGCACTGTATCTTCAAGTGCCGACAAGGAGGCTGTGGGTCATCTAGTCAGGACGCTTTGGGAGCCAGTCATTGATCTGGTTATGGTTGATGACAATACGGAACTAACGCTGGATGCCGAAGCACCCCTGATCGCGCATGGTATTCGGGCCGCATTGGGGATGCCCCAGGTTAAGGTCCAGGTGATCAAGGACCTTGTTATCCTCGAGGGGGCTGTTGAGTTATTTACCGAGCGTTTGCGGGCCGGAGAGATTGCTCGTCAATTCGTGCCCGAGGTACTCAATCTGATTCACGTAATGGAAGCGCCACTTGTCTCCGATACGGAAGTGGTCGAGGAACAACGTGAGGAGATGGACGACACCGATTCAGTGCAGGAGCCACCCATAATTCTGCAAGATATTGCGAATCTCTGCCATGAGTGGGGCTACAACCTTAGATGGGTAGGGGAGATTCTACTGTTGGAGGGTGTAGCCCTTGATCCCCATCAAAAGGGTGCCATTATCAGTCTTATGGAAACCCATGGTATTACCCATATCGATGCTACTACCAAGGAGAGCCCGCCATGGCCTACCCATGATTACGATCTGGAGCATCTCGGCCGAATACTACGGGAGCTGCCGGATCTTTCCAATGTCACAGTTAGTCAGAAGGGGAAGCGTCTGATCATCGAAGGCCATGCTAGCGATACAGCTCTAATGACACTAGCAGAAGATCTAGCCAAAGACTATGGTACGCCTTTGGGCCTGGAGGTATCTAGCCTACTGCAAATTCCCACGGAAGAAGTGACTAGATCTTCTGCTAGGCTGATTCAGGCCCAGATCGGTATTCCGGGTCTTGTGGTGCGGTGGGCGGGAGATGGTCTAGTATTGCAGGGCTCCCTGTCTCCTAGAGAACACATGGCGGCTCTCAGTCTGGCAAGTCAGTATAGTCTCGAAGTCATAGATTTGATTGAAGAGACTGGCCTCACCCCTCTGACTTTGGCTGATCTGAGATCTTTACTCGATGCAAAGACGATTTCCGTGACAGCTGTGGGCAACACCGTGATCTTACGAGGCGAAGTGGTATCAGAGGATCAAAGAGAAACGGCTGTAGCATTGGCCCAAGCTTTTGGCTATCCAGTCATTGACGCTATAGTTGTAGCCGCCCATGACTACCAGCAACCTGGGGCGCCTAGGGCATCAGAGATAGAAAAGGCTATTGGAGTTGAGCACATCCAGGTTCGGATCATTAATGGATCTATCGCACTGGAAGGTACAGTGGATACTCCATTTCAGAGAATGAAAGCAGCGGCCATTGCTGCCACCTTTGGTGAAGTTATCGATCTAATCGAGATCTGTGATGACCCTGTTGAAGACAAGATAGATAACTGGGAACCTTTGTTGCAGGAAGTAGCGAATTTGGGGGTTCATTTGTATGAGGTGGGCTCTAGTATCGTATTGGAGGGATCAGTATCCTCCGAGAACGCCATTTATCTTCAGGCTCTCATGGATGGAGAATTTCCCCATTGGATCAACCGACTAGCTGTGCTGGAGTCACCTTCAGCTCCTCTGCCAGCGCTATCCTTGGTGGAGTCCTTACTAGATAACCCGGCAATCCAATGCCAATATGTTGACGGCATACTGGTTTTGCAGGGGACGGTTTCGTCTGAGATTGAGCGTGAGCAGGCGGAAGCAACAGTCTCTGTTTTTGCCATGCCGCTTCACAATCTCTTGACAGTCCATGAAGAGATCCAGCAAGTGTGGGTAGATGTGTGCATGCTAGAAATATCCCATAGTGATGGCAGAGAAGTGGGGCTCGACTGGCGGATTGGTCTGGGTTCAAAAGACTCCGGGTATGAAAGCCTGCCTATGTCCCAGGGCGACTCTTGGCAGGATTCCCTGGGAGAAAACCCGGGCAATGCCTTTGGTTTGGTTGTTGGACCCATATGGGCTGAAGCCCACTTACTCAGCCTCTTGCGCTCTGGGGACGCCCGGATTCTGGCCTCTCCATCTTTGTTAGCAGAGAACGCTCAAGCAGCTGAATTTCTGGCCGGTGGCGAGATTCCTATACCCACTGACCTGGGGATAGAATGGAAACCCTATGGAGTCGGCCTCAAAGTGAAACCAACTATCCAAGCAGACGGCAGCATACACCTGCAGGTCGAACCTGAGGTGAGTTCCTTGGATTGGGAAAACGCCGTTCAGCTAGAAGATGCCGTGATACCGGGGATTCGTACTAGGCGTTGGAGGACACAAGCTGCGATAAAACCAGGAAAAGCGTTGGTCATTGGCGGCCTCTTGTCAGAAGAGGAAAGTAGTCGCCGCAAACAGGTGCCACTCCTGGGCGAATTGCCCATCTTGGGCGCCTTATTCCGCAGTGAGGTTGCGGCTGGCCAAAAGACTGACTTGGTGGTAATCGTTAGCCCTAGACTGTTACAAGACGATGATCCATTGTGGACTGATATCTTGCCACCACAGTAATGCGGCTGAATTTCACGTGCAGGAGGTGCGGTTACATGGTAGCGATTCCCGTACAAGCTTCGGCCCCCCGTGTATTGGGGCAGGTTATCTCCATCTTCGGGAGCAAAGGTGGGGTAGGCAAGACAACTGTTTCTACAGCATTGGCGTCGCTGCTGGCAGAAGCGGGATACAGGGTGGTTTTGGTTGATCTGACTTTGCGGCTTGGAAGTGACTTGGCTCTGGCGCTAGGTTTGGATGCTGATCCTAGTTTTGCTGATCTGGTACCAGATATCGAGACAGTGGTCCCAAAGTCTATGGAACATTATCTTTTGGCCCACGACAGTGGCATTCGCCTCTTGGCGGCCCCTCTAACCCCTGACAAATGGCAGCGCATTCGAGAAGGGCATGTGGAAAAGGCAATTCATCTGCTCCGCTATAGGTTCGATTTTGTTATCGTGGATTTGGCCAGCAATTTCGATAATCGAGTGCTGGCAGTGTTGCCGATCAGCAGCAAAATCTATGCCTTGATGACCCCAGATGCCGCTGCACTCCAGAATATGAAGGGTTTAGCCAAGCTAATGCGCCTCCTGGGATACAGTGGCCACACCCAGATTGTGCTCAACCGCTTGACTGGCAAAGAGATCTTGACAGTGGCTGAAATGGAAACCATTATTGGTCAGGCTTTCGATCACGTGATTCCGCAAATGGCGAACCGGAGGCGCCGAGTGGATGGTTTTACACAGCCCGCCGCGCTGGAGATGACCAAAGAACTGGGATCCATGGTAAATGAACTGACCGATGGTAGGTCAGGAGGCTCCCTGCCCGCGCCGACCAGCAGATGGTTGTTTCCCCTAATCCCCGGTTTCATGCGATCTGAAGCCCCCAAGGTGGAGCCTTCGCAGGAGGATGACGGGCTTTCTCGCCAAGCCATGCAAGGTCTGGTACACCAACGGGTGATTGAGCATGTGGGACCTACCCATCTAGATTTTCGTGAAGAGACCAACAATGCAAAGGGATCTCTCAAGGCCATGGTAATAAAGGTGATCGATGATGTGATCTTGGAGAATGTAGCCAGTGTGTGGAGCTCAAAGGAACAACAGGAATTTCGCCAAGAGATGCTTGACGAGATTCTTGGTCTGGGCCATTTGGAGACTCTTCTACGGGATCCGGAGATCACCGAGATCATGGTCAATGGGGCTAACCAGATCTACATTGAGCGGCGGGGACGCCTGATTCTAAGTGATAAGCGGTTTACCAATGATGCTGCAGTCACCAAGATCATTGAACGCATTATTGCTCCCATCGGCAGGCGAATCGATGAGAGCTCGCCCATGGTGGATGCTCGATTGGACGATGGATCCCGGGTGAATGCCATTATCCCGCCTCTTTCTCTGGATGGCCCCATGCTGACTATTCGCAAATTCCTCGATGATTCACTGAGTGTTAGCGATCTAATCCGCTTCGGTTCCCTGAATCAGGCAATGGCGGATTTCCTGGAGAAGTGTGTCAGAGCTAGGCTCAATTTGATCGTGTCCGGGGGAACTGGCTCAGGGAAAACTACATTGCTCAACGTCCTTTCGAGCTTCATACCTACCGATGAACGGGTACTCACCATCGAAGACGCTGCTGAACTGCGTTTGCGCCAGCCCCATGTAGCACGCTTGGAATCTCGCCCCGCCAACATAGAGGGCCGGGGCGAGGTGGGTATCAGGGAGCTCTTACGAAATGCCCTGCGGATGCGACCGGACCGGATCGTCATTGGTGAGGTCCGGGGGTCAGAAACCCTAGACATGTTGCAGGCTATGAACACTGGGCACGATGGATCCATGGCCACTGCCCATGCCAACTCCCCCGGAGATCTCGTGTCCCGACTGGAAACAATGGTTATGATGGGGGGCGTGGAACTGCCGTTGATAGCTATCCGGGAACAGATGGCAGCAGCCCTAGACATTATTGTTCAACAGGGGAGATTTAGAGATGGCAGCCGCAAGATTACAGAGATCGCATGGGTAGAGGGGATGGAAGATGGAATGGTGAAGCTAATACCCCTTTTCGCGTTCCGACAAGAAACCATGGATATCGAAGGCAAATTGGTGGGTAGCTTTGAGAGGATGGATGCTCCGGCTGATCTACAGGCGAAAATGCATAGTCGGGGAGTTGTCATGGAATCGAGCTAGTCACAGGGGGAAAATTCTATGCTCTCTTCAAGTACCTTGCGTATAGCTATAAGATTACTATGCTTTTCCAGTTCTCTGTGCCTGATCCACGGTCTAGGTGCTGCAGATCTTGTAAGCCCACGGAAATCAAGGAATCGTAATTGGGATCTCAAAGAATTTCTTAGATACTATGTGGATCATTGGCAATATAGGGTGGTGGCGGGCATGGTCTGCGGATGGCTTTTGGGCAACTATTGGGGGGGACTGGTGGGCGCCCTGTTGGCATACCTGCTCCCGATTATGCTGGCAGGCCAAATGCTAAAACGCCAACAAGCTAGGCTGGAATCGCAATTGCTCGATGGGCTGGGCATGATGCAAGGAGGGCTGCGTGCTGGGTTCAACCTCTATCAAGTCTTGGAATTGGTTGCCCGGGAGACAGAACCGCCGTTGGCGGATATTGCTAGACGCATAGCCAGTGAGGTGCAGTTAGGAGTCCCCATGGATGTCGCTTGGGTAAGGGCAGGAGTTGAGGTCTCCAACCAGACCTTCTCAGAGTTGGTGACAGCTGTAACAATTCAGCGACAAATGGGAGGGGACCTGGGCCTCGTTCTGGGCACTTTGCGAGAGACCATCAGAGAAAGAACCAATTTGAGCACTAAACTGAAGTCAGTCACATCGCAAGGTCGACTCACCGGTATCGTGATTTCCATTTTGCCTTTGGCCCTAGCGGGGGTAATCCAACTGATCATGCCTAAGTTCATAGAACCGCTTTTCTTTAACCCCATAGGTCAAGTGCTGTTGGGAATAGCGTTTGCTTTGGAGGTCGTGGGAGTGTGGATGATTAGCCGGATTTGCAGCGTAGATCCATGAAATGGGTGATTGTATGATACTGTTATTAGCTACTTGTTTTGGCACCTCTTTGGCATTGGTGTATCTTTGGTATGGAGAGATGGAATCGCTCTGGCTAGTGAGGCGGGAACTGGGAGGTGAAGTCTTTCATGGTAGCCACAGCGAGTTGTCTATTCTGGTACTCAGGGAGATGGTGAGTACCGCCGGTGGACTTCTGTGGCGGAAGGTAGCCTTATCAAAGCCAGGAAGAGCCAGTCGAAACCGGTTGGCTTTGGCGGGTAGCCCAAGCAATATGACTGTTCAGGAATTATGGGGGTGGCGTTTGGTTTTGGCCATCGCTGGCTGCTTTGGTATCTATGTTGCCGGTGGAGGCTGTTTTCTGGCCATGGTAGCAGGCTATCTTTCCAGTAGGTTGCCATACATATGGTTGGCGAATGCGGCTAGCCAGAGGGAGGTGGCGATTCGCAAGGCGTTGCCCGGTATACTTGATCTGCTAGTAATCTGCACAGGTGCTGGCCTCACCTTCGATGCAGCGGTAAATGTTATGGTGGACAAGAGCCCTGCCAATCCCCTGATTGATGAATTCAACCAAGTGTTGCACCACATGCGCATGGGCGACAGTCGCCAAGAAGCCTTGAGACGCATGGCGGAAAGATGCCGACAGCCAGATGTGCGTTCAGTCTGTGCTACTTTGATTCAAGCCGATCAGCTAGGCACAAGCGTCAGTTCCACCTTACTGTTACTGGCAGAGCAAATTCGCATCAGCCAATCTCATCGAGCTGAAGCAAGAGCTAATCAAGCTCCTGTAAAAATGCTATTTCCTCTGGTGTTTTTCATATTTCCCAGCCTTCTGTTGGTGCTCTTTGGACCGGTTTTCTTAGGTGGGTCTTTCTAGAGTAGTATGGGCCCAAGAAAGGATTTGGTCATCTTAGGCAGAAAATGACAAGCAGATGTCAAGAGCATGTGAGAAATGGTAATGGATGAAGGGGGATACGTATGCTGAAGAAAATCGAACATATAGGTATCTATGTAAAGGACCTAGACGCCTCAATAGACTTCTACACCCAGGTTTTGGGCCTCAAGCTAAAGGAAAGAGTAGCAACTTCTGATGGAAATCTGGAAATCGGATTTATGAGCATTGGCGAGAGCGAATTGGAGTTGCTGTGTCCCAAACATGGGAATGCGTCTGAAGGCCAAGGTGTGATTGCCCATTTGGCCTTCACCGTGGATGATATTGACAGTGTAGTGGCGAATCTGCGGGGTAAGGCCGAGTTAACTGATAAGGAGCCTCGGGAAGCTCTAGATGGTTGCCGCATCTTCTTTTTCCGGGGGCCAGATGGCGAGATCTTGGAACTATTTCAGCCCCGCCGTTAGGGTGGCCTTATCTAGCAGCAGGAGAATGGCCACTCATCTAGAAATGATGATTCATAACAACATAATGGTTCGGTCCGCTGGGGGAGCATATGGCTGAGAGTGGAACCTGTTGGTTTCCTAAACCCTTCGAACCTGTAGGTTAATACCTGCGTAGGGAATGCGGTGAGGTGTGATGTTAAGAGCCGTAATCCATCGTAGCCGTGGGTTATGGCTTTTTCTTCTGACTTTTTGCCCTTCAGCCAAGATTGGGCCGGACGAAGGAGGAGTTTCTAGTGAAGAAGCAATGGGATACTAGGGTGCTGGTGGAGATTGGGGTGGCAGCTGCTTTAGCCATGATTCTGGGAATGCTGCGTCTATTTCGGGGACCTCAGGGTGGTTCAATCACTTTGGAAATGGTGCCGATCTTTGTGGTAAGTTTCCGCCATGGTGTGCGGCCGGGGGTGTGGTCAGGCGTAATTATGGGTCTCCTAAAGCTCCTGTTAGGTGCCTATATCGTGCACCCGATTCAGCTGGTCATGGACTACGTTTTGCCCTTCGCACTACTGGGGTTGGCAGGAATGTTCTACCGAAAGCCTGCTTTGGGCGTTGCCATTGGGAGTGCAGCACGATATGTTGTGCACGTGCTTGCGGGCGTGATCTTCTGGGCGGTCTATGCTCCTCAGGGGATGAATCCCTGGGTCTATTCAATCTCCTATAATGCTGGTTATCTGATTCCCAGTGCGATTTTGTCGGGCTTGGTCATTTGGCTGTTATCTAAGAATCCCGTTCTGCTAAGAGTTAGGGAGAAATAATCAGTTGGATGATGGACGAATGCCCGGCAGCTTTGCGGGTAAGGAGGGTTCTACATCGCTACGCATTTTCGCAGAGCTCTGGTTTTCTGCAATGGCGATTTTACAGGTGCCGATTTCCAAGGCGCTAACGCCGACGACTTAATAATCTGTGCCGATGGCGGGTTGCACCACGCTCTAAGTGTAGGCCTGACACCCCATGTGATTCTTGGGGATTTTGACTCTGTAGACAGCGGTTGGCGCAGCTCTTTAGGAGCTGAGTCCACCGCTCCCACTGTGCTGTATTACCCCAGGGATAAGGACAAAACCGATGGACAGCTCGCCGTGGAGTATGCCCTGGATGCCCAGATTAAGAAAATATGTGTATACGGTGGGTTGGGTCGCCGTTTTGATCACACCCTCGGCAACCTTGGTCTGGCTTGGCTTTGCACAACCAGAGGGGCAGAATTCCATATGATTGACAGCGAGCAAATCGTACAGATGTTGAAAGCTCCGGGTACAGCCTACATCGAGGGGTCGCCACGTGATTATGTTTCATTGATCCCTTTGACTCCTACAGTATCCGGTATTACAACGGGGGAGCTGTGCTACCCTCTAGAAGGGGCTACACTTTACTTCGGTGAAACCCGGGGACTGAGCAATGAATTGCTGGCAAAGAGGGCCTGGGTTAAGGCCACTGATGGTGTGCTCATTATTGTAAAGACCAACTCAAAGCACTAGCCTTTGCGATTGGACGTATGGAGTGATCAACAACAGGCGACCTAAGGTCGCCTGTTGGCATAGAGCAAAGTGTGAAAATATACAGAAGCTAAAGTAGGAGGTAACAGGATCTCGCGATCTTACAGGGCACGCCTAACCTTGCCTCCCTTGAGACAGCTGGTACATACGTACCGGCTGGTTACCACACCATTCAGGTCAAGCTTAACTCGCTGAAGATTTGCACTCCAACGGCGTCGGGATCTTCTATTTGAATGTGAAACCTTGTTCCCAGTTGTAGTGCCCTTATCACACACGATACAGCGTCTGGCCACGTTTCTGCACCTCCTTGCTCTAAGTAAACCACTCTCGGTTGTTTCAGTCTTTTCCCATTGTAACACAACCCGTTGTCCCCGGCAAGATATGTTGGTTGCCTTGGGCAAATGCGTAATTTCCACGGGGCGCTCAGGCTGGGAAACTGATATTATGAAGGTGTAAGCTTGTGGAAAAACGAGTAGCTCCGGCCGGGTGTCGGTGGAGCGATAAGGTGGGATGTAAATGAATCGTTGTGACCGTCGTCATGGAGTTCCCCACGTATGTGCACGCAATGTGCCGATTTTTGCCGCATTGGATGAAGAAGGATTAGCGGAGGTCAACAGCCTTATCCAGTCACTGAGTTATGGCAAAGGGGAGCTCCTCTTTAATCAAGGTGATGTCGGGACCCATCTTTATATTGTCCGCAGTGGGCGGGTTAAGCTCTACAACGTTTCTGCGGAGGGCCGGCAACAGATACTAAGAATTCTCTCCCATGGAGATTTTTTCGGGGAACTGACCTTGTTTCAAGATACTAAGCAGTTTTGCTATGCTGAGACCATGGAAACCAGTGATATATGCCAATTGAGGCAGGCTGATTTCAGAGCTTTACTAGGTAGAGAACCGAAGGTCGCCATGGCTCTCTTAGAAGCCATGAGTGTGCGGCTATCACAGGCGGAAAGCTTTATCAGCGACTTAACGTTGAAGACAGTGGAAGAACGCTTGATCTCTTGGCTGATGATGAAGGCTCAAACCGGCGTCAAGATGGGTCAAGAGGTTGAAATCACTCTGGATCTCAACCGGGAAGAGTTAGCTCATCTTTTGGGTACCACCATAGAGACTGTGAGCCGTAGGCTAAATGGACTACAGGCTGACGGGGTTTTGACTTTGCATGGCCACCGTTCCTTGGTTATCAATGACATGGATGGGCTGGAAGCTTTGCTCTTTAGCTAGAAAGTAATATAGGTCTCCTGTTTTTGACTTAGGTCAAGGTTTAGTTACCTGCTGGGATGTTATCCTATAGCTGCCACCAAAAAATGGTGGCCACAAAATCCGCAGCCCAGCTGCGAAGGAGGCCTATGCAATGCAGGAAGCAACTTTACAGTTAACAAATCTCTCGTGCCCCAGTTGTGCCGAGACTATCGGTCAGGTACTCAAGCGTCAAAAAGGTGTGGAGGATGCCACGGTGGCCTTTACCACCAGCCGAGTTAAGGTAACCTACGACCCTGCGGTGATCACTTTGGATGCCATTGAGAAAACTATTGGCAGGACCGGATACAAGGTTACATCAAGATTGTAGAGGAGGATGACCATGTGGCATACTCTTATCTCCGGGATCTTGATCGCCCTAGGCTGGAGCCTGGGGCGGTTCAATCCCCAGAGTACTTTTACACCGTTGTTGATGCTCACTGCGGCTGTCATAGCAGGAGCCCCGATTGCTCGCAATGCGTGGCAGACTTTGCGTTTTCGAATCCTGGGAATCCCTGCCCTAGTGACCATAGCCGCCTTGGGCGCCATAGCCATCGGTGAATATTGGGAGGCTGCAGTTGTTACCTTCTTGTTTGCCTTTGGCTCTTACCTTGAGGCCCGCACTCTAGACAAAACCCGGGGTGCCTTGCGGGAGCTCTTGGAACTAGCGCCTCAGGTTGCCCGAGTGAGGCGTGGTGACGAAGAGGTTGAAATCGCTGCGGCAGACGTACAGGTAGGGGATCTAGTGATTGTGCGTCCCGGCGAAAAGATCCCAGTAGATGGTGAAGTCGCCACAGGAATCGCTACAGTCAATCAGGCTGCTATTACCGGTGAATCAATCCCAGTGGAAAAAGCTGTAGGAGACAAGGTCTTTGGAGGCACTATTAATGAAGCCGGTTACCTGGAGATAACCACAGACAGAGCTGGTGAAGACACTACCTTTGCCCGCATTATTCATCTAGTAGAAGCTGCTCAAGCCGAGAAGGGTCGTAGCCAGGAGTTACTGGATCGCTTCGCCCGGTATTATACGCCAGGGATCATGGTCGCGGCATTGCTGACTTTTGTGCTGACACGCAATGCTGTGCTGGCCTTGACACTTCTAGTCATAGCTTGCCCAGGGGCCTTGGTCATCGCCACACCGGTATCTGTGGTAGCAGGGATTGGCAATGCCGCTAGACAAGGGATCTTGATCAAAGGCGGCGATCATCTGGAAAAGATTGGTCGCATTGAAACGATTGTTCTAGACAAGACGGGTACTCTTACCATGGGTCGACCGGAGCTGGTCGGGGTCTGGGCAAGAACTGAAGATGAAGAGGGATTGCTGCGTCTAGCGGGGACAGTGGAGAAGTTCTCCGAGCATCCCTTGGCTCGTCCCATAGTGGATGCGGCCGAGGCCAACGGTGCTTTGCCCCAGGCTACCTCGTTCCAGGTCTGGCCCGGTCGGGGAGTAAGTGCTGAGGTAGAGGGACGACAGATTGCTGTTGGCAGTATCAAGCTCATGGAGCAATTGGGAGTAGGCTTCGATGAGATTGCGGTTCAGCGCCTGCGGGAACAAGAAGAACGGGGCCGTACCGCTGTGCTAGTGGCTGAGGGGACCGAGGTCATAGGTGCTCTATTTCTCGCTGACACGCCACGATCAGATGCCTATTCTTTAGCAGGTGATTTGAAGAAACATGGCATCAAAGAGGTGATCATGCTCACAGGGGATAACGATTTGACCGCCAAAGCTATTGCCGATGAGTTGGGGCTCGATGGATACTATGCTGAAAGGCTACCAGAGGAAAAAGTAGATGTCATCAAAGAGCTGCGTCAGAAGGGTCGCGTTGTGGCCATGGTAGGTGATGGTATCAATGATGCTCCAGCACTTGCTGTAGCTGACGTCGGTATTGCCATGGGCGCTGCTGGTACCGATGTAGCTCTGGAGACTGCAGATTTGGTCTTGATGGCTGATCGTTTGGACAAATTACCATATGCCATAGGCCTTAGCCGGGGAACTCTGAGGAATATCAGGCAGAACGTTGTTTTTGCCATCATTGTGGTGTTTGCCCTCTTGGCTGGTGTTTTGGGGCAGACTGTGGTCCTGGCTTCAGGTATGTTGATACACCAAGCTAGTGTACTTCTGGTTATTCTCAATGCCATGCGATTGCTTCGATACAAGCCCGCCAAGGTGGGTTAAGGAGTGAATGGGTCCACAACAAGAATTTGGAATAAGTTCTTGAGGTAGGGAATAGTATCCTGTAGAATGATCTGGAAGGCCCTTGCGTAAGTGCCCTGCTCGGCACCTCATGAAGCAAGGGCCTTTGCATGGTATGATCTATATGGTAATATGGGACGGGATATTGCTACGAAACCGCTGGTGGAGTTGGCGAGGAAATGGCTATATTGGAAAAGGGAATGTTAGGATCCCCGGAGAATAGTCTACCGTAGCATTCACATATATTGTTGGAACCCATATTGCTATCTCAAAGCAACCACATAAATTGGAGGGAGAGGCTTGGCAGGCAATTTTACGACCGCACTTGGCAAGGTGGAGATCTCCGACGCGGTAGTAGCGATTATCGCAGGAACGGCCGCTTCCGAGTGTTATGGATTAGTTGGCATGGCCGCCCGTAATGTGCAAGACGGACTGATCGACCTGTTGCGCCAGGAGCACTATGAGAGAGGCGTGGAGGTGGAGGCCAAGGGAGAGCAGTTGATCATCCGCCTGCATATCGTGGTGGAATACGGAACTAAGATATCAGAAGTAGCCCACAATGTCATGCAAAGAGTGAAGTATGCTGTGGAGACTGCTTGCGGTATAACTGTCCGGCAAGTTGATGTCAGAGTGGAAGGTGTCAGAGTGACACGATCACTGGATGAAAAGTGATCGTGTCGCGTAAGGCTATATCAGGAGAAGGAGCGGGGTTGGGATTGGAGCGACATCTTTTAACAGGCAGCATGTTTAGGAGCATGATATACGCTGCTGCCAACCAACTGAATCAGGAAAAAAAAGAGATTGATTTCTTGAATGTTTACCCTGTGCCCGATGGGGATACCGGTACCAATATGGCACTTACTCTGATGGCCGCCGCCCAGGAGGTAGGCAGGTGCATATCTGAATCTGTAGGGGAATTAGCCGCAGCAGCAGCTAAAGGATCCCTGATGGGTGCAAGGGGGAATTCCGGAGTCATCCTTTCCCAGCTCTTTCGAGGGTTTGCCCAAGTCATGCAGGGAAAGCATACAGCTTCGGTTCATGACCTAAGCCGGGGCTTTCAAGAGGCGTCTGCCATGGCGTATAAGGCTGTAATGCGGCCAGTGGAAGGTACGATGTTAACTGTATCCCGAATGGCAGCGGAAGCTGGCAAGCTAGTTGCTAAGCGGGAGTCCGATGTTGGGATCTGGTTCGCAGCAGTATTGCAGGCAGCGGAGAAAGCCCTGGCTGAAACTGAACAAATGTTACCGGCCCTGGCAGCGGCAGGAGTAGTTGATGCCGGTGGTCAGGGAATTGTGACCATCTATTCTGGTATGTACTCTGCCTTGGCACACGCGCCTGCTCCGGTACTGATGGAGGTCGCAGCCGGCGAAGCAGCCAAGGAACGGCCAAGAACTACCAACATTTCTGAAATTGGTCCCTTGGAAGACATTGAGTTTCGCTATTGCACTGAACTCATTGTGAAGGGTGAAATTCCTTTGGATAGGCTTCAGCGAGAATTGGAGCCATTAGGCGATTCTCTACTGGTGGTGGGGGACGAAAGTGCTGCAAAAGTGCACGTACACACCAATAACCCTGGACAGGTGCTGGAGATCTGCTGCGCCTATGGTGAGATGTCTGCCATTGATATCGATAATATGGTAGAGCAGAATCGCCAAGCTGGCTCCCGATCGGATTTTGCTGGAAGCAATGGCACAGGTCATATGCCATCGGACCCTGTTACTCCAGTCAGTAGTGTTATGGAGGAAGCCAAGCGGAAGATGGGCATGGTCGCTGTCAGCCTAGGCGATGGTTTCAAGGCAATCTTCCAAGGGCTGGGTGTGGATGTGGTGCTAAATGGCGGTCAGACCATGAACCCCAGTACTGAGGAGCTGGTAGCTGCTATTGAGCGGGTGCCCGCCCAACACGTCATTGTCTTACCCAACAACAAGAACGTTCTATTTGCTGCGGAGCAAGCTGCTAAAATGGCGGGAAAAGACGTGGTGGTGATCCCCACCCATGATCTACCCAAAGGCGTTGCTGCTGCGGCAGTATACGATGAGGGTCTGGAATTGGACCAATTGACCAAACGGATGGAGAATGCCAGTCAAGGCTTGGTTAGTGGCGCAGTCACTTATTCTGTTAGGAACACCACCACTGATGGGGTACAGATCAATGAGCAGGATTTTATTGGTCTAGAACAGGGCCGGGTCGTGGTTGCTGGCAATGAGCTTATTCACACAACTAAAGAGTTGATTAGGGGTCTTTTAGCCAAGCGGAAGGCAGAGATCGTCAGCTTGTTTTACGGTAGGGATGTCATCAAGACAGCTGCCCGGGAATTGATGCAACAACTTCGAGCGGAGTTTCCCGAGCCTGAATGGGAGCTATATGAAGGAGGGCAACCTCTTTACTACTATTTGGTAGCAGTGGAATGATCTTCGGTGGGGAGTAGCTTTCTGGGCCTCGACTCAGGTTAAGGCAGCAATGGTTTTGGCGATTGTTTATACGAATTTCGTGGTAAGAGGAGGAGAGGCATGGCTGATATTCAGATAGTCACCGATAGCACGTCAGATCTTCCTAGAGAAATTGCACAGGAATATGGCATCCAGGTGGTGCCTCTATCAGTGAATTTCGGTGATGAGCAGTATACCGATGGAGTTGATCTGCCTGCTAAAGTCTTTTATGAGAAACTCAGAAGTGGGTCTGTTATGCCACGGACATCACAGCCTGCTCCCGGTCAATTTGCTGAGATATACCGTACAGCTATCGCCGCAGGGCGTAAGGTGTTGTCAATTCATATTTCCAGTAAATTGAGTGGCACGTACCAAGCCGCTTCTTTGGCTGCTGAAATGGTCGGCAAGGAGAACATCGTGGTGATGGATTCCCTGTCAGTATCCATGGGAATTGGCCTGCAGGTTCTGGCTGCAGCTCAGCACAATACTTCGCTGGAGGAGGCGCATCAGGCGGCTGTTGCTGCAAAGGAAAGCCTAGGTCTGCTTTTCCTAGTAGAGACCTTAGAATACATGGAGAAAAACGGCAGAATAGGTAGAGCCGCTTCTTTGCTAGGGAGCTTGCTGCAAATCAAACCGGTGTTGACTTTCTCAGACGGGACAGTCGATATAGTGGAGAAAGTGCGAGGCACAAGAAGGGCTCGCCGCCGCACATTGGAGATCTTTCAGGAAAGAGTTGGCGATACCCGTGTAGATGTGGCTGTAATGCATGCAGATGCGGAAGAGGAAGGGAAGCTTCTTCTTGATAAAGTTCAGGATTTGGTCCAGTGCGATAAGCTGTATTTCAGCGACGTGGGTCCCACCATGGGTTCACACTCGGGGCCAGGGACTTTGGGCCTTATCTGGCGACCGGCTCTGTCTGTGGAGTGATGGGGATTGCTAGATGCACCTGTCACAGAGCTACCGGGAGTGGGGAAGGCCCGGGCTGCGGCTTTAGCCCGGCTGGAGATCAGAACCTTGGGGGATCTCTTGGTACATGCCCCACGGCAATATGAAGACTGGGCTCCCAGTCCTGTAGCGGAGGTTAGAGAAGGCGATGTAGCGTGTCTGCAGGGCGTAATTGACGATCTGAGGGAGCAACGCTACCGCGGTACTACAGGTTTGGCGGTGACCAGGGCGGTTCTGACGGACACAACTGGCAGCATAGTGCTGATTTGGTTTCGCAGGGGTCGCTTCCGTCCTCTGGGTAGCAGTCGTCTCAAAGTGGGTCAAGAGCTCGTGGTCTACGGGAGTATACGACGGGACAAGGGCGGTTTGGCCATCCATAACCCAGCTGTGGAACACCTACCACTGCCCCATGGTGCTCAGCTAAAGCCAGTCTACCCCTTGACAGAAGGTATTTCCCAGACCCAAATGCGGACCTGGGTAGGGGAGGCCCTGAAGATATGTTGGGACAATCTAGATGAGTACCTAGAGGTGGGATGCTCTAAAAAGCTAGAACTGGCGGGTCGTAGGGAGGCAATAGTGGGGATGCATAGACCCAAGACTCGCGAGCATGCCGCCACATCCAGAGCGAGGCTAGTCTTCGACGAAGTCCTCTGTTACCAAATTGGCATCTTGTCTGAGCGATACAGGCGGACTAGGCAGCCAGGTAGAGTACATATTCCCGACGGCTTCTTGGTGGAGAAAATGATCAAGGAGCTGCCCTTTGCGCTTACCGACGGGCAAAAGAGAGCTATGCAAGAAATGGCAGCAGATATGGAGTCCCCTCAGCCCATGCAGCGCCTGCTGCAGGGAGATGTTGGCTCTGGTAAGACCGTTGTCGCCGTATATGGCTTGGCCAAGACGGTGGAGGCGCAGTACCAGGGAGCTGTGATGGCGCCAACTGAAGTCCTGGCCAGGCAGCACTTTGAACGAATTACCACACTCATGGGGAAGCTGGGAGTAGAAGTGGGGCTACTCACCGGTAGTCTAAGTGCCCGGGAAAAGGCGGACATTTGCAGCCGCCTATCCGAGGGTTCGTGCCAAGTGGTAGTGGGTACCCAAGCATTGCTGGAACGTGGTGTTCAGTTCGCTGATCTAGGTTTGGTGGTTGTCGACGAAGAGCATCGTTTCGGTGTACAGCAAAGACAAGCCCTAGCCCAGAAAGACAATACTGATCTTTTAGTGATGACTGCAACTCCAATCCCCAGGACGCTGGCCTTAACTCTTTACGGTGATTTGGACATATCGATCATTGATGAGCTGCCACCGGGTAGGAAACCCGTAGACACGCGCTGGATTTCCTCCCGAGATAGGGACAAGGTATACGCATTTGTCCGGAGCCAGGTGAAAATGGGACATCAGGTATATATAGTGTACCCCCTGGTTGAAGGTGCAGGGGCTACCCAGGATTCAGCTGCCAAGACAGAAGCTCGCCGCCTACAAGCCTTGCCAGCCTTTGCCGATCTTAGCATTGGTCTCTTGCATGGCCAGATGGGCTCCAGGGAGAAAGACAGTGTGATTGAAGATTTTGTGAAAGGTCATTGGCAAATCCTGGTGACCACCTCTGTCATTGAGGTGGGGATCGATGTGCCTAATGCCACCGTCATGGTAGTGGAGAATGCTGAGCGGTTTGGCCTCGCACAACTGCATCAGTTGAGAGGGCGGGTAGGCCGGAGTGCCGCTGAGTCTTTTTGTTTACTCATGGGGGAACCAACAACACCGGAGGCAAGACAGCGTTTGGAGCTGATTCGCCAGACACAGGATGGGTTCAAACTGGCGGAGGCCGATCTCAAGTTGCGGGGCCCCGGTGAAATTCTTGGTGTTAGGCAATCTGGCCTACCGGAATTGAGGCTAACTGATCTGATTCAGGACCACGATATACTAGAGCAGGCGCACAAGGTGGCGGTCCAGATCTTGGGCGAGGATCCCCACCTGGGACATGACTGCCATAGAGGTCTGAGGCAGGAGCTGGCCCGCCGAGGCTATAACTCCACAAAGCACGATGGCGGCCTATACTAGACCGCCATCGGGGGAGAGGAGAAACCGGAGGAAGAGCAACTTGGCAAAACTAGACCAATTGCGCTTCCTATGCATTTGGGGGAGGGTTAAACCGTACTCCGATACTAATGTGTGCCTTTCTGAGCCAGACTATGCTTGTCCCATGGTAAAAGTTGTTTGGGAAAAACTGGATTGGCGGTGCCAAGTGTGCGAGTAATAACTGGAACTGCCAAGGGTAGGAAATTGCAGTCCCTTAAAGGTCAAAAGACTCGTCCTACTGCAGATAGGGTGAAAGAGTCTTTGTTTTCTATCCTGGGCGACCGGGTGCGAGCTGGCTGGTTCCTCGATTTGTACGCTGGCTCTGGGGCCATTGGTATAGAAGCATTGAGCCGGGGTGCCTCGGGCGCGATTTTTATCGATAACAGCAGGGCAGCAGTGCGAATACTCAAGGGTAACCTAGACCGGGTAGACCTGGAAAGCAAGGCCGAGGTGTACGCCACCGATGTACTCCGAGGGATAGCAGCTTTAGCTGCTAGAGACATGGAATTCAGCTGCATTTTTCTAGACCCACCCTATGATCAAGGTAAGGTGACTCCAACGCTTATGGCTCTCAGTCAAGCATGCTTGGTAGCCGCCGACACAATAGTGGTAGCCGAGCATAGCCAAGGGGAGACAGTGCCCGAACAAGTGGATTCTTTGGATAAAGTGCGTGTCCAAGTATATGGCGACACAGTGCTCAGCTTTTTCCGATGCAGAGGATAGATTTTTGGGGAACAGTAAACAGGAATAAGGGAATTTGTAGGGAAGAAAGGATTGTTGGGTCATGAAAATAGCGGTGTGTCCTGGGAGTTTTGATCCCGTAACCTACGGGCATTTAGATATTATCACTCGTGCCTGTGACTTATTTGACCGGATTTACGTGGCAGTCTTGACCAATCCGGCAAAACAGGCGCTATTTACGGCAGATGAAAGAGTGGAGATGCTGTCCGAGGCCACAGCCCAGCTGGATACCGTCTACTGTGAGAAGTTTGCGGGTCTGGTCGTGGAGTATGCCAAAGCCCGGGGAGCCGTTGCTATGGTGCGGGGCTTACGGGCGGTTACTGATTTTGAGTTTGAGCTCAAGATGGCCTCTATGAACCATCATCTAGACAAGGATATAGAGACTGTTTTTATGATGACCAGCAATGAATATTCGTTTTTGAGCTCTAGTGCTGTGAAAGAGGTGGCTAGTCTCGGGGGCGATGTGAGCGGTTGGGTACCTGGCCGTGTAGCTGAAGCCTTGGCCAGGAGGTACTCTAGGACTGCGAAAAGTGAGATCAGCTAGACTAGACACAGGCACTTGAGAAGGGGGCTGTTGGTTTGAGTCGTAGGAACATAGTAATTCTGCTGGATCGTCTACAGGAGGCGGTGGAGTCGGCACCGAAAATCCCCCTTTCCGGGCGCAGCTTGGTGGATGAAGACGAGGTATTGGATCTGATTGCCAAAATCCGTACATCCTTACCTGAAGAGATGCGGAGGGCCGACGCGCTTTCCTCGGAAAGGGATCGGATTTTGGAGGATGGCCAACGACGGGCTGAGCGGATTATTGCTCAGGCCGAGGAACAGGCAGCTCGGCTGCTGCGGGAAAATGAGATCATCCAACTGGCACAAGCAGAGGCGGAACGTATCGTGGAGGAGGCCCAAAGCCAAGCCTACGAACTCAAGTCCGGTGCCAAGACCTACGCTGAGAGATTGCTGGAGATTCTCCAAAAATCCCTTGGCGAGAACCTAGCTGTGGTGGAGAGCGGACTCGAGAGTTTGAACCATATGGAATAGTACTTTGGGGTTTGAGGGAGGAATTGACATGTCCTCTGACCACACAGTGGAGATCGCTACTTTGGCAGGAGGCTGTTTCTGGTGCCTGGAGGCGATTTTCCAAGACCTGCGGGGAGTCCTTAGCGTTACATCGGGTTATGCTGGAGGTCACGTGCCCCATCCCACATATGAGCAGGTGTGCCAAGGGACAACGGGTCATGCTGAGGTAGTCCAGATAACTTACCATCCCCAAGTGATTTCCTTTAGCGATTTGCTGGAGGTCTTTTTCAATATCCATGACCCGACAACCCTCAACCGGCAGGGTGGGGATATCGGCTCCCAGTATCGGTCAGCTGTCTTCTATTCTTCACCGGAACAGCGAAGAGCAGTCGAATCCATGATAGCAGATTTGGAGAAGCAGGGGGTCTTTGATCTACCGATAGTCACTGAAATAGTCCCTTTGACGACTTTCTATCCGGCGGAGGCATACCACAAGGATTACTATAGCCTAAACCCCAATCGATCCTATTGTCGGGCTGTAATTGCCCCGAAAATCGCCAAATTTCGACGTCAACATGTGGAAAGATTGCGAAGCTAGCGTGAGGTCCCTTGTGATTCGGCCTAGTGCCCTATCAGTGTATACACAAGAAACGAATATAATGGACAGAGAGGGTCTTGGGATGCAGCTGTAGCCTATCGGGCACGGACGTGAATGATCTTGATACTGCGTAGGATGCCGATGACGAGCCCAAGCAATATGAGGATTCCTGTAACTATGGCTACCGATCGGATGGATAGGGCTAATCGAGGGAAGAAAGCTAACCGGTGTAAGCTAGTTATGGGTGCTAGCACTGGGGAAGCCATAACGCTACTTATGGGGCGCCAGAGGACTAGAGTTAGCACAGACGCGAGAACACCATGGATGGCTCGGGCTAGGATATATGGGCCGAGGCGAATGTCAGTTCCATACACCATAGTTGCCACTTGGGCGTGGACTGAAAGCCCACTCCAGCCAATTATGGCACTAGCAGCCATAGCCCGCCAGAACAAAGGGCTCGAGGCTTGGCTGGCGGCCTCACATCCGATGGTTATCTCGGTAAAACCCCTGAGCAAGGCTGGTATGATATTTTCGTCAATGGAGAAAGGTTTGAATAGGATTTCCAGCAGGTTCTGCAGAAAGTCGGTGATTCCGGCTACATCAAATATGCGGCCCAGCACAGAAAAGACCATGATACCCCCGCCAATAAATAGCATGGATGTGAAGGAGTCTTTAATCGCATCGCCGAATAGCTGACCGAAGGGGCGGCCATCCCGCAGGCGGGCTAACTCCAGTTCACTCAAGGCCCTAGACAGCATACTTTTTCTGTGTTGGAAGCGAGCTGAAGGCGGTGGGGGCAGTTGGGGTTGGGGACCAGCGAAAAACCGCATTAAGAACCCTACTGTGAATACCGATATATAGTGGGCGGCAGCTATTGTCCAGCCGATTTCTTGAAGACCAAACATACCTACAGCCACTGCACCTACCATGAAGAGGGGGTCAGCGGTGTTGGCTAAGGCGATAAGGCGCTCACCTTCAGGGCCGGTGCAGAGGCCTTCACGGCGTAGCTGACCGGTGATCTTAGCACCTATGGGGTACCCTGACGCCAGCCCCATGGCAACGGCAAAGGCTCCGGTGCCGGGTATCCGGAAAAGGGGGCGCATCAGAGGTTCTAGGAGAACACCTATGAAATGGACAACACCAAGGCCCATCAGGATCTCCGACATTGCGAAAAACGGTAACAGAGCCGGTAGGACAATGTCAAACCATATCTTTAACCCTTCCAAAGAGGCATTATAGGCCACTTCGGGATAGCGGACAATTGTTATGGTGAGGAGCACTGCTGCAGCTGCCGATAGCCGTATGTACCATCGTGATGGAGTAGGCTTGCTTGACAAATTGCTTCCCTCCGATGAGACTGTGGTTAGTATGGGCCTGTTTGCCGCTACATCTATATGAGAGGGTCTTCTGGAATATACCGCGATGGATTGGTTCCAGTTTGAGGGGGTGTCCTATGGGAGTGGTGGCGCAGAACGAAGGAAAAATGGGAGCGGGATTCAGGCTGCTTTTGTTGTCTTCCCTTGCTATTATGTTACTTTTCTCGACCAGCGGCTTGAATGTGATCATGGGCAGAGAAGCCTCTGTTCGCCCCGAGTTGAAGATCAGCATGGTAGGTACAGACGTGGAGTATCTGCAGAATTGCCTGGGTCAGGCGGGGTATCTAGATGGTGCAGTAGATGGTTGCTTTGGCCCAGCCACGCAAAAAGCGGTCTTTCAGCTGCAGAAAGAGGCTGGTTTGGTTCCTGATGGTGTAGTTGGCCAAGCCACCTGGGAAGTGATCGAGGCACTGATCGCCCCCACGGAGTCGGTGTATGTTGTGCAACCCGGGGAGACTCTCTGGGCGATTGCTAGACAACTAGACACGACTGTATCGGCTCTTGCCGATGCCAACGGCATTGGCAATCCCCATCGACTGGCAGCGGGAGCGAAGTTAGTTGTTCCCGGAGATCGCATCTTAGGCAAGGTAGCGGCTACCGCTAGCATACGAATGATGCACTGGGATGATGTCCAGCGGGTCTTCCCCAAAGCCGCGACAGCCACTATCCTGGACCTGAAATCAGGGTTGCGTTTCCAGATTAAGCGCCTTTTCGGTACTAACCATGCAGATGTGGAGCCTTTAACCGCGGCAGACACGCGGATAATGAGGAGAGCGCTGGGCGGGAAATGGTCTTGGGATAGGAGGCCTATAGTGGTGGAGGTGGGTAATCATCGCATAGCCGCTTCTATGAACGGAGTCCCCCATGGGAGAAGTACAATTGACAATGGCTTTGCCGGGCACTTCTGTTTGCATTTTTTGGGCAGCCGTTTGCATGCAGGTAACCGGACGGATAAAGACCACCAAGCGGCAGTATTACAGGCGGCCGGGTATGGTGGAAGGTAGACAGTATCTGGAACCGGACGGTGGGGCATGACACTTTGCCTAGGTCGTCCACGGCATCCTGATTTTCCGCTCCTTGACAGTGGGATCTCAGGTCATTATAATCTTAGAGGTGAGAGCCAGTGGAAGTCAACATTGGCCCGATTAGAGATCAAAAGGGTGGCGAGATCAAGTTCCAGCTGGAGGAAGACTGGTCTGATCTGAAGATGGATGGCCAACCACTGGAATTTGTCAGTCCTGTCATATTCACTGGTAGAGTTGGCTGGACTGGAGAGTATTTTCTGGTGAGAGGTGCAGTTGAAACCGACATACAAGTAGCGTGTGCCCGATGTCTTGAACCAAAGAAGCTTCGAATATGGGCGGAGCTGGAAGAGAAGTTTCGCAGGGCATCCCATGTCAATGAGCATGAACAGCCGGAGGATGGGTCAAGCTCTGGAGATGACTGGGACACCGAGGATGTGCAGGAGTTTCGAGGGCTAATGATTGACCTAGACGAGGTGGTGCTTGAAAACCTGTTGGTGTCTGTTCCGATAAAACCCCTTTGCCGGGATGACTGCCAAGGTTTGTGCCCCCAGTGTGGTCAGGACCTAAATCAAGGGGAGTGTTCGTGTAAGATTGATGACATAAACCCTCAGATGAGCATATTGCGAAAACTGTTAGACTCTGAGGATTGATGGCAAACATATGGCAGTAGCCTCCAGGAGGTGACAGAACCTATGGCAGTTCCTAAACGTCGACATTCCAAAACGCGTACGCGCAAACGTCGAGCTAATTGGACTATTGAGATCCCCGGTACTGTAGAATGTCCTCAGTGCCATGAACCGCGGTTACCCCATCGGGTATGCCGAAGCTGTGGTTACTATAAGGGCCGTCGAGTATTGGCGGTGGATTAGGGATCAATTGCAGTAGATGAAATGTACACACATAAAAGAGGCTGAGGGACCAGAGGTCTGCTCGGTCTTTTTTGTAAGACTTGCCAAATCCGTTGAGATACGGTAGACTATGAATATGATTATGACCAGGTCCTAGGATGAACCCTTATTAGCAAGAGCATTCCTGGGAGTACCAGAAGCATTCGTGGGATCGAGATGACGGAGTATGTAGTTAGGTTGCAGTTGGAGGCTCATGTACGAAAGGAAGCTGCTTTTCTATGAGTCGGACACGGGGCAAACAAAGACGCCAACAGAAATTGACAGAGCTAATTGAGATTGAGCCTTTTCTCACCGACGATGAACTAGCAGGGAGATTTGGCGTGAGTGTGCAAACCATTCGTCTCGATCGGTTGGAGCTTTCTATACCGGAAATGCGAGAGAGGACAAAGACTCTCGCAGAAACAGCCTACGGTCAGCTGAGAGCCATGAGCGATATGGAGTTGGTGGGGCAGCTCCTCGATGTGCAACTTGGTAGACAAGGGAGCTCTCTTCTGGAGACCTCTGAGGACATGGGTTTCAGCAAGACAAAAGTAATCCGTGGACACCATATCTTTGCACAAGCTAATTCCCTAGCTGTTGCCTTGGTTGATCACCCCGTGGTACTTACGGTCACGGCCAAGGTGCATTTTCGCCGCCCGGTATATGTTGGGGAGACCATTTTCAGCCAAGCCCAGGTGCAAGCTGTGCAAGGCAATCGCACTATCGTAGATGTGATTAGTAAAGTGAGCGGCAAAGAGGTTTTTTCAGGCAACTTCGAAGTTGTTGCTGTTGAAGTGCTTGAACATAGGTCGGGAGACGGCCCCAAGCAACCTGAATAGGGCCGTTGCTATACCTGAGGGGGTTATGCTATGAGAATCGCATTGGATGCAATGGGCGGCGATCTTGGCCCGGAAGTCACAATAAGTGGTGCCGCGGCTTTTGCCAAGGCAAGTGGTGCTACTGTGTTGCTGGTAGGTGATCCTAATCACATAGAACCATTGGCTTTGCAGCATGATACCGATAAACTGACCATTGTGCCTGCCATGCAGACCATTGACATGGATGACCACCCTGTCCAAGCAGTACGCCGAAAGACTGACTCCTCTCTGGTTGTCGCGGCCAAGTTGGTCCGACAAGGGAAGGCAGATGCTTTTGTCAGTGCCGGCAACACGGGGGCCGCCATGGCAGCCGCTTTCTTGCATATGGGGAGAATTCCCGGGATTGAACGACCAGCTATTGCCAGCCCTATGCCGGCAAAAGCGGGAGAAACCATTATTTTGGATGTGGGTGCTAATGTAGATTGCCGACCCCAGCATCTACTACAGTTTGCTGGCATGGGGTATGCCTATATGCAGAAAGTCAGAGGGATCAGTGATCCAACCATCGGTCTCTTGAATATTGGTACAGAGGTATCCAAAGGCAATGAGTTGACTACTAAGACTTACAAACTGCTAGAGGATAGTGGATGGAATTTCGTGGGAAACATTGAAGGGAGGGAGGTGTTCAGCGGCCGGGCCAATGTGATAGTCTGCGACGGATTTGTTGGCAATATTGTCCTGAAGGTGGCGGAAGGTCTGGCAGGACTTGTGCTAGATACTATGATGGAGGAATTTGCCTCCAGTAAGGTAACCGAAAGTGTTGGGCTATTGGCCAGATCAGCGTTCCAGCGACTGAAACAGAATCTAGACTATACGGAATACGGCGGCGCACCTCTTTTAGGAGTAGATGGGGTAGCCATAATCTGTCACGGCAGCTCAGATGCAATGGCTATTCGCAATGCACTAAGTGTTGCCGAGGACGCTGTGCAGGCTGGCCTGAGGGATAGTATTGCAGAGACTGCAATAAGACTAGGCGGTGAAAAATAGTGACGAGACAACTGCGGGCGGCGGGTATCTGGGGAACAGGCATGGCAGTGCCCGAGAGAATACTGACCAATGCTGACTTGGAGCAGATGGTAGATACTACTGATGAATGGATTACCACTCGCACAGGTATCAAGGAAAGACGGATTGCAGCTGATGATGAGGCTACCAGCGATTTGGCCACCCGTGCCGGGAAACTTGCCTTGGTGGAGGCTGGTGTGGAGGCAGAAGAACTAGATCTGATCATTGTAGCCACCGTTACCCCGGATATGAGCTTTCCAGCTACGGCGTGCATAGTACAGATGGAGCTAGGGGCCACTAAGGCGGCGGTTTTTGACCTATCGGCCGGCTGTTCCGGCTTTGTCTATGCTCTAGACATGGCGGTACGTGCGGTGGAAAGTGGAGCTTACCATCGGGTACTGGCAATTGGGGCCGATGTCTTAAGCCGGATCACCGATTGGACCGATCGAAGTACTTGTGTGCTTTTCGGTGATGGTGCAGGGGCAGCTGTTATCGGCCCTGTGGGGGATAAGCGGGGACTCTTGGCTACAGATCTGGGTGCAGTGGGTGCCCAGGGCCATTTTCTTACTTTGCCAGCCGGAGGATCCCGCAGACCGTCTTCATTAGAAACGGTTGAGGGCCGAGAGCACTTTATTCGTATGCAAGGTAATGAAGTATATAAGTTTGCAGTGCGAGTCATGGGCGAAACGACCCAGAGATCTTTGGCGAAATGCGGGCTGACTCCTGGAGATATCGACGTTTTCGTGCCTCACCAGGCCAATATTCGGATTATCGAGGCAGCGCGTAAGCGTTTGGGTATTGCTGAGGAGAAAGTGTTTGTCAATGTCCAAGCATATGGTAACACTTCCGCTGCGTCTGTCCCCATTGCCCTAGATGAAGCTTTTCGTGGTGGCCGTATCAAATATGATGATATCGTCGCCTTGGTAGGCTTCGGGGCCGGCCTCACGTGGGCCTCGGCAATTCTAAGATGGGGTAGATAATAATGGGAAAGGTTGCATGGGTTTTTCCGGGACAGGGCAGTCAATACCTGGGTATGGGCCGAGATGTGGCCGAGGCAGTGCCTGAGACAAAAGCGTATTTGGATACAGCTAGCGCGATCTTAGGCTATGATTTGGCTACCCTCTGTTGGGATGGTCCCGAAGACCAGCTAAGGCAAACTCAATACACACAGCCAGCACTACTGACAGTGAGTGCCATGCTAATTCATGTCTTGCGTTCCCAGGGGCTACGGCCCCAGGTGGTGGCAGGGCATAGCCTTGGTGAATACTCTGCCCTATTCGCCGCTGGTAGCCTTTCTTTCCCTGACGGCATTAGGCTAGTAGAGCGTAGAGGCAAGCTGATGGAAGAGGCGGTGCCCCAAGGTCAGGGCTCCATGGCCGTACTCTTGGGACTGAACTATGGGCAGATTGCGGAGATCTGCACTGAGGCAGCCCAAGGTGAAGTGCTGGAGCTAGCCAACCTAAATAGCAGAGATCAGATAGTTATCTCTGGAGCTCGGACCGCCGTCGAGCGAGCCATGGCCATGGGCCAGAAACAGGGAGCACGGCGGGTGCTGGAGCTTGCAGTTAGTGGACCCTTTCATTCCTCCCTTATGCGCCCGGCGTCAGGCCTCTTTGCTGACCATCTGCACACAGTGCATTGGGATCAGCCACAAGTGCCGTTTATAGCCAATGTGACTGCCGACTATGTGACAGATGTTGCTAGTATCAAGGAGCTTTTGACAGAGCAGCTATATAAGCCCGTGCGCTGGGATGAGACTATTCGTCGTCTAGTTAGTGACGGGATAGAAACCTTTGTTGAGGTTGGACCCGGCAAAGTGCTTACCGGCCTGATAAAACGCATTTCCCGAAAAAGCAATGTTGTTAATTTGCAGGAGATGCAAGGCCTGGAAAAAGTACTTGAAATGACGAAAGGGGATATAGTAATATGAGACTAGCAAACAAGGTGGCTATAGTTACCGGTGGTGCCCGGGGCATCGGCCAAGCCATTGCCCTGCACTTAGCTAAGGCAGGCGCACATGTCGCCATATGTGATGTGCAGCCCGGTACAGAAACAGTGGCCCGTATAGAGGAGCTAGGCAGAACTGCATTGGCCCTTAAGGTTGATATCACACGGGAATCCCAGGTAAAAGAAGCCGTCGAGCAAATCATGGCCAAATGGGGCAAGATTGATATTCTGGTTAATAACGCAGGGGTAACCAGAGACGGTCTGCTCTTGCGCATGAAGGAATCCGACTGGGATGTGGTACTAGATGTTAATCTCAAAGGGGCCTTTTTGTTTAGCCAAGCAGTTCTACGCCCCATGCTCAAACAACGGCAGGGCCGGATCATCAACATTGCCTCTGTTGTAGGATTGATGGGCAATCCAGGACAAACCAACTATGCTGCATCCAAGGCAGGGCTAATTGGTTTTAGCAAGAGCTTGGCCCGGGAGGTGGCTAGTCGAGGCGTTACTGTGAATTGCATTGCCCCAGGATTTATCATCTCAGATATGACAGAGGTACTGACAGAAGATCAGAAAAAGGCTCTGATGAACCAGGTCCCTATGGGTGATATTGGGCTTCCTGAAGATGTAGCGTCAGTGGCGGTGTTCTTGGCCAGCCAGGATGCCCGCTATATAACCGGCCAGACTGTAAACGTTGATGGTGGATTGGTTATGGACTGATTCTGTAAGTTTTCTCATGTCTGTCAATGGCGGCAGTCAGTCCTGGAACCAGTTTCTATAGCAACCTTGTAGGAGTTAAGGAGGTGACTGGACAGGATGGATGTTTTAGAGCGTATCAAAGAGATCGTCGTCGAGCAGTTGGGTGTGGATTTGGAGGAAGTTAGCAGCGAGGCTTCCTTTGTGGATGATCTAGGCGCCGACTCATTGGACATAGTTGAGTTGGTGATGGCTTTTGAGGAAGAGTTTGAGCTAGAGATCCCCGATGAAGATGCTGAAAAAATCGGCACTGTGGGGAACGCGGAGAGATATATTAAGTCGAAGACCGAATAGGCTGTTTTGTTGAGTCCCGCGATCGCGGGACTCAACCCCTTGAAGGGGGGGCCCAATATGAGGTGAGACGTGAATGAGGCGAGTAGTGGTAACCGGAATCGGG
>DAIQRD010000119.1:0-6947 GCA_036786445.1 Bacillota bacterium | reverse complement strand
GCTTCACTTAGTGATTCCGCTTCCCAAGAGCCAGACGGCGCAGGTCGCCTATGATGGCGCGTCAGGGCATCTGATGGCCTTGGCCGTTTCCCAATACACCTCAATGATATCGCCATCGCCAATTGGTGACGTAAACCCTGCGGCGGTACTATTGCATAGTATTTTCAGGATACCACCACGCTTGGATTCAGGCGGGGCAAACGTAGAGCTGCGAAAGACATCATTGAGGATAAAGCCGATATCCTCTGGGTTGCCTTTTTGGCCAATTGCAATTTCGTCTCCGTCTTGGACTATGTCATCAGGTGACACCGGCAGTCCTTGGCAGGTGTAATTCCAAGAAAACTCTTGTACAAGGGTAATGGGTTGCCCATTGTATGTCACGGATATAGAAGGTGCCACTGCATCCCCCGTAAGTGTGGGTGCCCACAGCTCATGCAATTTAGCTACGGTGAGGGGCTCTTCTGTGTTCGGCTCCACCCGCAAACGGTCACCATCTTGTAGTTCCATGCCCTCGGTAGCTTGCACATCATTGAGCCATACAGTGATCCCTGGTCTGTGCACATATTGTTTACCGTTGAGAGTATAGTGCAATTCGGAGCAAACTGGGATTTCTCCTTGATTTTGTAGCCATTGTACTGCATCACCCACAGACCGGCGGGGCATTATGTCGATCACGTCCCGATCAGCTACACTATCTTCCTCAGATGCCTTTCTCCCATTTTGCACTATGATGGGCGGCACAACTAGATCACCATCCCGCCAGCAAATGGTGAGGGGTGGTGGCAGAGCTATCAGATCCTTGATCAGGGGGGAAGCATCTTCCCCTGGTTCGCCACGTTCAATAGTGATGTCTGCGTTGCCCATGATGGGCATATCCAATGAGGCCACCTCATCGCCTACCCGGATCACAGCTGGTTTGCCCATGGTTCCTGGGATTACCTGTGTCTGCCCGTTGATGGTGAGGGTTAGCGCTGCGCCGGGTCGACCTTGTAGGTCTCTAGGACCAATACCGGCGGCCAGTAAGGCTTCTTTGACAGTGGGTTTTGACACACTCAAGAGACGCAGGGTCCTACCATTAACCACCACCGGGATGAAGACAGAAGCGGCAGTTTTGGCATTGACAGCAATGGCAATAGGGGTTATGCAGTCCGGACCAGATAGGGTGTCTCGATAGCCTTCTACATTCTGGAGAGCTTCCCGCCCACGCACAGCCACTAGGCTAGCGGGTAGTTTGAGGGACTCCCCAAGTTTTTCGGGGAAGAAAGGTGTCAAGCTCCCTCCTCCAATACAGATTACGGCCTGGGGTGGCGTACCGCCTAGGCGCAGAATCTCCTGCCCTATGGTTGAGGCCAGTGTTTTCACCATAGGTATGATAATCTCCGCTACTTCGCCAGAGCTAGGCTGTATTTTTTGCCCCAGTACGTTCTGCACAGCGAGTGGTGCTTTCCTTTGGAATTGTTGTTTTAGCCGCTCTCCTTCATTGAAATCCAGAAGGTAGTTTTGGCATAGGGCCTCAGTGATCTCATCCCCTGCCACTGCCACCATTCCATAGGCAAAGACCATCCCATCACGGGTAAGGGCAATGTCCGATGTTCCCGCTCCGATATCAACTAAGGCTAGATTCAAGCGGCGCATGGAAGGGGGGATGGCTGTTTGGATGGCAGCTATTGGCTCTAAGGTTAGTGAGCCCATTTCCAGGTCAGCAGCTTTGAGAGAAGCGGTCAGAGAATCAATCACTATCCGGGGCAGAAAGGTTACAATCACATCGGCTCCGATACTTGCTGCCCGATGTCCGACTAGACTGCCGATGGGTTCATTGTCCAGATAGTACATCATGGGGCTGTAGGCCACGAAAATGTACTCAGAAGCCCAAGTTCGTCGTCTCTGTGTATCGATGTCAGGTAGGGAAGCTAGGCTTTCTCTAGCCCGCAAGACCGCCTGCATTTCCAGGGCATGTACAGTTAGCTGGCTCACGGGTTCAATGGGGGAGGTGGTATGGCTGGCAGTACCTATGATTGTTTTGAGTGTTCTGCCGGCAGCTGCTACAGCAACGTCTCGGGGGATTTCCCCCAGCTTTGTCTTGAGACTGTCAGTGACGTGCCGGATAGTCCTGGCCACTCGGGCTATATCGTGGATCTGTCCATCTTGCATGGCGCCGGGTTCTTGCTCAGCGATTTTGCTTGCTACGATCTGGTAGCTAGGGCCCTGGCCATTAAGCACGATGCCGGCAATTTTGCGGGTTCCTATATCCAAGGCGTATGTCAAAGATGCAGTTCGCTGCAATGCATTCACTTCCCCCTAGGGACCACGGTATTTCTTACCTATTTCGTGGAAGCAAAAGGAAACCCTTCCGAGGATAGTGTGTTCCTCTGTTTGCAGATACTAGAGAATGGGGTAAGGAGGTCGGATCTTGACTGGCAGAATCATGGCTTTGTCAATTGCCGCACTAGCGGGGGCGTTAATGGCTTTGCAGGGGTCTTTGAACTCTGCTTTGGGCAAGGCTGCCGGTCTATGGGAGACCACCTTTTTCGTGCAAATCACCGGCACTGTGCTGGCCCTGATACTCTTGCCATTGGTTGGCGATGGCAGCCTGCAAAAACTCTGGAGCGCACCGTGGTATACATGGCTGGGAGGGATTTTGGGTGTTGCTATCATCTTTACTGTGGCAGCTAGCATCCCTCAGGTAGGAGTAGCCGCGGCCACCACAGCGATAGTAGGAGCACAGGTATTGATGGCTTGTATAATCGATCATTTTGGATTGTTTGGTTTGGAGCCTTTGCCCTTCACTTGGTGGAGATGGGTCGGAGGCGCGCTGTTGGCAGGGGGCGTGTGGTGCATGCTCCGTCACTGAACAAATGGGGTCTTGGCCAAATGGTGTAATTGTGCTGTAAATAGCTAAACACCCCTATGTAGCAGAGGGAGTGAAGGTCGTCAATAGGCGCCAGGCGTTTTGGTCCATGAGCGCAGTACCCTTCTTGTGGGCTCTGAGCAATTCTATGATCATAGCTGTTTTGCCTGATATTCAGCGTGCCCTAGATATATCTCCGGGCCGAGCTGGTCTTTTGACAACTGCTCTCTCCGTACCTACGGCATTGTTCTTGCCTTTAGCGGGAGTGCTTTCCGATCGGCATGGCAGGAGAACGGTGATGGTGCCTGGAGTGCTCCTCTACGGCTTCGGCGGTGGTATTGCTGGTCTGTCTGCCGTGCTAGCTCAGACTCCCTATCTGGGTATCATAGCAGGTCGAGTAGTGCAAGGGATCGGTGCTGCCGGTATGACTTTGGTAGCAATGTCCTTTGCAGCTGATCTGTTTCAGGGCGAAGAGAGAGTCAAAGCTTTGGGCATCTTGGAGGCATCCAACAGTGTCGGTAAGCTGGTTAGTCCCCTCATAGGCACCGTTGCGCTGACTTGGGCTTGGCACGGCCCATTTTGGGTTTACCCCATCCTATCTGCGGCAGGTGCTTTGGCGCTGGTAGTAGGCATCGATGCACCAAGTGGCAAAAAGGATGAAGGCAGTATGCAAGATTATTTCCAGCAGCTAAGCCTAGCGCTCCGGGAAAGGACCGTCACTGTTCTGGGGACCTACGTGCTGGCACTGATTACAATCATACTATGGTTTGGCGGGCTCTACGCCACCTCTCAGCGTCTCGATCGCGCCCAAGTCTCCCGTGCTTTACGGGGAATGCTCCTCGCTATTCCGGTGCTGGTGTTAGTCGTTACGGATCTGTGTGCCACCCGCTGTGGAAGGCAAGCATGGTTTGCCTGGTTTATTGGCATCGGCCTCATTGGTATGTCTGTGGGTCAGTGGGCTCTAGGTTATGTGGTAAGCCCCTATCTGGTAACCTTGGCTCTCTGCTTTGGGGCACTGGCAATGGGCTTGGTCATGCCTGTATTGAACAGCGTGATCACTGCTGCTGTTTCCGAGGGACAAAGAGGAGCGGTGACTACTACCTATGGTAGCTTGCGCTCCCTAGGCAGTGCTTTTGGACCGCCCCTGTTCGGCTATCTGTGGGAACATATGGGCGTACGGCTTTTCGTCGGGGCGGCAGTGCTGTCTCTGCTTGCCGCGGTGGGCGGCTATATATGGTTAGGGCGAAGTGGCTGGGATGGAATCTAGGGTCTAACAGCCCCACTAGCGATATCGTAAGCTTTTTCCAGGAATTCAGATGTGTAGGGGCAGATGTTGCCACTGGGCTCAAGGCCTTCTAATCTTTGAAATGCGATGACCGCTGCTGCTGTTGCCGCTGTGTAGCGACCATCGGGGTGGTGGTCGAAAAGATGCAAGGTCTGAAGAATGCTTTGCGCCCGTTGGATGTCGCGGCCCGGGAGTACACCCGGCTGCAGCATGCGGCCAGTTGCTGCAGGGCCGGTGATAAGTACCGGAGCATTGAGGGGGACCTGGGCAAAGAGGGCCTCAATATGAGGATTGAGCATGTATATACAACCATGGGTTGTTTTCCTCCCGATGGCTTCTGGGTTATCCGTTCCGTGAATTCCATAGGCACCAAAGGGTATGGAAAGACCAAGCCACCTAGTTCCAAAAAAGCCACCGGGGTTTGCTTCCCGAGACAACACCTGCCAATACCCGCCGGGTGTAAGTGCACTGGGAGAGCCTAGGGCTATTGGATATGATTCCTCCAGGCGACCGTGGGAGAAATGGTGCAGAAGGCACCTTCCGCCATCGATATGCAAGAGGGTGGTGGGGTAATCTGCCGTAGTAGCGTGTTTGGGGTTATCAGCAGGTGGTATGGCTCCTGCTGTGGTCCATAAAGCCCGAAAGGTGCTAGGCCCCACAACTCCATCCATGATTAGGTTGTGCAGTCTTTGAAAGCGCAAGACTGCTGCTTCTGTCTGCGTGTCAAATTCCCAGGCAGATTCGTCTAGTGCCAAGAGATCTAGTTTGGCCAAGATGCTTTTCACCCAGAAAATATCCGGACCGATCATGGGCGGTCGGTCTTTGCGTAGGAAACGAGAAGCATAGATCACGCATGATCACCTCTAGACGCTTTTGTCCCTACATTGTATTGGGGGAAATGGGGGACTATACCAAGGTAAGGTAGTGCGCCGTAGGTTTGGACATGCTAGACACTTGGGAGAATGACCAATTCGGCTGCCAGGCGGCAAGCGGTTTGGAGGTAGATCATGCACACATATAGTAGCGAATATGTGCCCCCGGAGTTTACTCCAGTAGAGCGGTACGCGGAGGTCAATAGCTGCACCTGGGATCCTTTCCGAAATAAATGGCAGATTCACGGGCAACTACTCCTTGAATACGATGAAGACAATGGCGAGGAATATGGGTTTGTATTGGAAGACGGAGGGGGTGACTACAGGATAGTAGGCGAACCGAATGGGCCCATTCCAGAGCCTGAGCGGCAGTGGTTAAAGCATTGGGCGAGAAGCCGCAGAGAGCAGCTGCACATGGGCAACGAGTGGTAATACCCCATGGGGCAAAGCGGCGAGGATGATGCCTTCATTGAATTAATCAACTGGTACATAGCAGGGTAGATGCGATGGTGTGGTGAGAGCGGGGGCTAGCGCCCCCTTCTCTCGCATTTAGCTCAGTATAGACATGGCTCAAACCTCTAGTAGGTAGTACTAAGGCGCAAGGTGGTGGGAAAGTCTCTCTACTGTGCCAGCTTAAGTATCTCCAGTACATCCTTGTGGGAAAGCTTTACGAAATTACCCACCTTGCCATCAGCATCGGCTTTTGTTTTTTGGGCCATCTCTTCTAGTCTATCGTTGGGAATTCCCAGCCCTTCGAGGCGCACAGGCAGGCCAATGGATCGGAAGAAGTTCTCCAAGCTCTGAATTCCCTTTAAGGCTGTTTTCTCAGGGTTGAAGAAATCCTGCTCCACATTCCAAACTCGGACAGCAAACTGGGTAAACCGAGGGATGTCGTGTCGGTAAACGTATTTCATCCAAGCAGGGAATACAACAGCTAGGCCAGCTCCATGGGGGACATCGTAAATGCCGCTAAGTTCATGTTCTATCTGATGGGATGACCAGTCACCTATTCGGCCTGTGCTCAGGAGATCGTTATGGGCAATGGTGCCCGCCCACATGATCTGGGCTCGTGACTCATAGTCTTCTGGATTCTGCAAGACTATGGGTACATGCTTTATGATGGTCTTGAGTGTTGCTTCACTCAAGGAATCGGTAAAATCTACATCCTTGGTGTTGGTAAAGTACCGTTCCATGATATGGGCCATAATGTCAGCTGCACCACTGGCAGTCTGGTAAGGCGGCAAAGTGAAAGTGAGCTCGGGGTTCATAATGGCAAACACCGGGCGGTTCAGCTGATTGCCGTAGCCCCGCTTCAGCCAACCGTCTTCATTAGTGATCACACAGCTATCACTGGCTTCACTACCAGCGGCTGGCAGGGTTAGCACGACTCCTACTGGTAGTGCTGTTTGCGCTTGGGCCTTCCCTTCAAAGAAATTCCAGACATCGCCATCATAGGGCACACCCATGGCGATAGCTTTGGATGAGTCGATGGTACTACCTCCGCCTACAGCTAGAATCAGATCGACGTTCTCTCTGCGGCAAAGCTCTATGCCTTCGTGGACGAGGCTCAAGCGGGGGTTAGGCTGGACGCCGGCTAGTTCTATGAACTCTACCCCGGCGGCTTTCAAGGACTGAACTACTCGATGGTAAAGGCCGGTCTTCTTGATACTGCCTCCGCCATAATGTAGCAATACTTTGGTTCCGTGTGCGCGAGCCTCGTTGCCTACCTGGTGCTCAGTATCTCTACCGAAAACGATCTTGGTTGGACTCTGAAATGTGAAATTGTCCAGGTTAATCACTCCTCGTATCTGATTCATCTCTTAGTGGCAGGATATGCGGTCTAGTAATGCCAATATATACATAGCTCTTTTGCCGAATTGTTAAACTCCGGAACTCTTGACATGGTCCTAATCCTATGCTAAAGTATAACCTGTCACTACAG
>DAIQRD010000118.1:0-7035 GCA_036786445.1 Bacillota bacterium | reverse complement strand
GAGCCCTGGGATCTTGCTGGCCTCGCGGCAGCTATTGTCCACTCTCCTCGATCCGGTGCTCCATCCTTCAGCCTCTCACCATTGAAGTGGATGGCAGCCGTTGATCTAGTTCGCGAAAGACTAAAAAAGGCAGATCCCAATGGATTGATGGTGCCTTCTTCGCTTTATCCCCCTATCGCCCCAGCCATCACTGCCTGGGCCCAAGGGGCGAGCTTAAGCAGCATCCTAAAGAAACATCCCCTTGATCCCGGAGATCTAGTTAGTGTCTGTCGGCAGTCCATTGATTTGCTGCGGCAGATTATCACAGCCATCGGGGAAGAAGCAAACCAATACCGCATTGGAGAAGCCATCGCCATGCTCGACCGGGGAGTTGTGCGGGTGAATATGGGTTAGCTGCAGGAATTGGCCACATAAAGTGCGAATAAGTTCACCCGCGATGTTTTATGCTCTAGAATGGTGGACAGTGATATAGGGAGGTTTTTCCGTGGGTGATGCAAAACAACTATATTCCATAGACGATGTGCTTGGCTTTTCACAACAGGATGTCCGCAGTTTAGTCAAAGATTATATGAACCCCGGCTTGGCCCAAATGATGGGACTCCTCAACTTCGATAAAAGGTTCGTAAAAGCGGCCGGGATGAGGGTTTGGGATGAAGACGATCATGTCTACCTAGACTTTCTGGGCGCCTATGGTGCCCTCAACCTAGGGCACAATCCGCCGGTGGTTCTAGAGGCCTTGACCCGAGTACAAGAACTACCCAACCTCTTACAGGCTAGCTTGAATGGCATGACTGCTGCCCTTGCCCATAACCTAGCCCAGGTAACACCTGGGCAGTTGCAGAGAACTTTCTTCTGCAACAGTGGAGCGGAGGCGGTGGAAGGAGCGCTCAAAATGGCCCGTATCGCCACCGGGCGCCAGCGTCTCCTTTATTGCGAAGGAGCATTCCATGGCAAGACCTTCGGGGCTTTGTCTGTAACCGGGCGGAGCAAGTACCAACAGCCATTTGCTCCCCTAGTACCAGGTTGTCAAGCTATACCCTATGGCGATGTCATAGCTCTGGAAAATGAACTGACAAAAGAAGATGTGGCTGCTTTCATCGTGGAGCCTATCCAGGGTGAAGGTGGAGTGATCCTGCCGCCAGAGGGCTATCTCCGCAAAGTACGGGAACTCTGCTCCCAGTACGGGACCTTGCTGATACTAGACGAGGTTCAAACTGGGTTTGGCCGCACCGGCAAGCTCTTCGCGTGCCAGCATGAAAATGTCGAGCCTGACATCCTCTGTTTGGCCAAATCCCTAGGGGGAGGTGTCATGCCCATTGGAGCCACAGTGACCACCGCCAAGATCTGGGATCAAGCCTATGGAACCATGGATAAAGCGCTCCTGCATACATCCACTTTCGGAGGTAACACCCGTGCAGTAGCTGCCGGTATTGCCGCCCTAAATGCCATCATCGAGGCTGAACTACCCCGGCAGGCAGCTGAAAAGGGACAATATCTTCTGGGCAAAATCCGAGAGTTAGGAGAAAAGCATGGCCTCATTACTGATATTCGGGGGCAAGGCCTTCTGATTGGGATAGAATTCAGTAAGCCCACAGGATTGGTGGATAAGCTTACCAAGGGTGCTATGAGCAAATTTTCCGAGGAGTACCTGGGCGCCATGGTTGCCGGCGAGTTGCTCAATCACCACCGTATCATCACAGCTTATACTCTGAATAACCCCAACGTGATTCGCCTAGAACCGCCTCTCATCGTAACCAAAGAAGAGCTGGACCAGCTGGTCCAAGCTCTAGATGAGGTCTTTACCCGCAACCGCAGTCACATTCGCATGGCCCTAGCTAGCACCAAGACCGTTGTCGGTAGCCTCTTCGGTAGGAAACAGTAAGAAATAATAGCAAAAAACTCACAGCCCGCCAACGGTAGGCAAGGCTGTGAGTTTCCTTTGTTCAATGCAAGATTCAGTACCAACCTGGGTATTATTCTAGAAATCCTGGCCCACATTCTTCGACCAAAGAGCGAGGAAATCCATCAATTCGCTGAGCTTGGGACTGCGCATATTGCGCACATAGAATCCCGAGGTGCCTGTTCCCGTAATCAGGCATTCCTGGGGTGATAGACCCAAGACCTGCCCGAGACAGAACCCAGCATTAAAGTTATCCCCTGCACCTGTCGTTAGTTTTGGATTAGAAGTGTACGGCCCTTCTATATGGGAATATTCCCCACCTACCACGGTGCCAGCTTCAGACACAGGATGTACAACTAGACAGTAAATACCTAACGCTTCGCTAACTTCTCTGGTGATCTCTTCCAGAGATACAGTCTCTGGTTTGCCGCTGAGTTTGACATCGAGAACTGCTGCAATCTCAGATGCTTCCTTACGATTCAAGCCAAGAATCACTCGATAATACTCCTCAAATCGCCCTAGCATTGCCATAGCCTCGGCAGTATCCTGGGAATTGCGCTTTTCCGGATCACACAAATCGAAGAAGGCGAAAGGCTTACCCTTGGGAGTTATCTTGGGTAAAACGAGGTCCAGCATCTTCTCCCAGATATCAGTCATATAGGGAATCATTGTCCAGTTTAGCATACTAACTAGATCCGACCGGGAGAAGATCTCCACCAGCTTTTCCAAGGGGATCCTATCGACAATATTATCCCAGTTGACCTCTTTCAAGATCTCGATCTTACCCATCATCAGTTTGCCATCAGTAAACTCCAAAGCATCGGTGTGGCCAGGATCGCAAATGGAGTACGTCTCACAAGCATCCGCTAGCTCCCTAAATACCGGATGAATATCCGGATAACCCAAACAACCAGAGTAAGTCAACTGAGCTCCAAAGTTGCGCAGAGCATTGGCCATAATCGGTCCATTGCCACCCAACTTAATCTGTTTCGGAATAAGTTCAAGATTGGTGCTCAACCCCGCCGCTCTACTAATCCGATCCCCAAATTGAGCAATGGTATCCACTCGGGTATAGGTCTCAAAATCCACCCGTTTGTCCACCACGTGAATGATCTCGTCCACGAATCCGTCAAAACCAACAAAAAACTTGAGATCCTCTGGCCGTTTTTCCACGCCCTTGAGGGTTTCTAGGGTCTGTAAAATCAACTCTTTATCTCTTATTGCCACCATCAGGCCGAAACCTCCCCCATATCATTGGTCCCATCACGTCGTTTTTTCTTCGCCATAAACCTCGCCTATCCTGCTTACCAGCTCATACCAGACCCCAGTATAACCTCATGCAATCTGTAAATCCCGCCTCAGCAAGGCTTTGCAGTCGGAGGCATGGGCCATGGCTGACCGTGTTTCCAATACAGATTTACCTCTAGTTCTCACTTTGATACTTATTAGGCTATCGTCGAATTCTACTTTGAGCCCTTCCACTGCCCCGCTTCTACCCCGATCTAAACTCTTGGCCAGCCGCAGAATTAGAGATAGCAACATGATCCCCCGCAAATCTTCCTGATGTAGCGGTCCTGCGGGCACCAGATAGTCTCTTACGCCCTGCAAATAGTAGCGCTCGTGGGAAGCCGCCACAAAGGCTGAGGTCACCAATTCCCTATGATTCAGTCCATTTATCCTGGCATTGAGCATCATGTAGAAGGTATGCTTGTAATGATTCTCTTGGTTCACCGCATAGCCTATATCATGCAAGAGCGATGCCACTATGAGCAAGCGCCGTTCATAGGGACTCAGCCCATGTAAAGGCCGCAACTGATCAAACAAGGATAGGGCCAGATTGCTGACATGTCGCACATGGGGCCCCTCGATGTTGTAATAATGAATGAGGTTGTCTACACTATGCATCAACACACTGGGCAATATGGGATCCTGTGTCTCGCGAGCCAAGTATTCAAAAAGCAAACCATCCCTGATCCCACTTCTACTAGTAACCAGCCCCTGGATCCCGGTAACTTTGAGTAATTGGTTGATCACCCCGATGCCTGCCACCAGCACGTCTGCCCTCTCCAAGGACATGCCTGGCACTCGCCACCGGCCTTGAAGGTCCAAATCCGCTAGCCTTCGATAGATGCCTGCCACTGCTTCCGCATCCATCTCATATCCATGGGTGACATCGGGTTTGTATCCCCGCCGACGGCGATCAATCCTGGCCAGGGTTCTGGCGGTACCACCTAGCGCTATGAGAGTGTCATACTGACCTATCCAAGGGATACGACCGAACTCCTGGGATAGAGTCTCTTCTAATGCATGTAGTGAAGCAGCCTCAATCTGATCACTCATCCCGAATTTCTGGGTGAGGGTGACTATGCCGAAGGGCAACGTGACAGCCTTTTCTTTCAACCGGTCACGATAGCCTACTAGCTTGGTACTGCCACCACCCACATCTACGATCAACCCTGTTTCAGGAGAAACGGTGTTTACTACTCCCACGTAATCGAGATGACCTTCGTCCTCACCAGACAGGACCCTCACCTTAATACCGGTTTCCCGCTCTAGAGCAGTCAACATGATATCCCGATTAGGTGCCCGTCTCACAGCGGCAGTTGCCACCGCTATAATCTCATCAACTTTCCGTACTTTGCACAGCCTTGCAAAGAAGGATAAAGTCTCCAGCGCGTGTTCCTGCACAATCGGGTCAAGTGAGCCATCAGGCCCCACATTCTCGACGAGGCGCACCGTCTCTTTCACATTATCCATCTGATGGTATTCTCCCTCCGACCCGATATCCATAATGATCAGGCGAACGGAGTTTGAACCCATATCAATAATGCCTATTCTCTCCATAGTAGCATCTTCTCCACATGATTATGTTGTAGCACCTGCAGCTCGCCAGCGAACATGTTTATGCAAGATCCCCACTAGTCTTTCCAGATATAGTTGATCTAGCGACGAAAAACGTCCCTCAAATGGTGAATCTAGATCAAGCACACCCCATACGCTTCCTTCGTACTCCATGGGCACCACAATTTCCGAATTGGATGCCGGATCACAAGCTATATGGCCAGGAAATAAGTGCACATCGGCAACAACTATTGTTTTTTGCTGTTTAGCCGCTGTACCACAAACCCCCTGGCCCCAGGGAATACGCACACAGGCGGGTTTCCCCTGAAATGGACCTAAGACCAATTCGCCCTGCTTATGCAAGTAAAACCCAGCCCAGTTTAGGTCAGGCAGTGTGTGATAAATCAAGGCCGCTGTATTGGCTAAATTGGCCAACCAATCAGTCTCCGACCCAATGAGCGCATCTAACTGCACCAACAACGTCTCATAGGTGGAGCGGGCACCGGTCCCCGCCCAAACTTCACTATTGTACATTCGTGTTTCAACTCCCATTTAAGAGTCAGCTGAGACTACCATATTCTCTTGAAATGACTTCGACATAGATAGATGTTAACCTCCAATAGGCGGAGCCGGTCTGCAGGAATAGCCCATTAGTCTACCGAATGTTACAATAATGTAACTCGGCGGGAATAACCTACGGAGGGTGCTAAACATGGAAAACCTAGGCGGGCTTCAGTTAATTGGTCACCGAGGGGCAGCAGGACACGCTCCGGAGAACACGTTGACATCCTTTCGAAGAGCGATAGACATGGGAGCCACCATGCTAGAGCTTGACATACACCTAAGTAGAGACAAAGAGTTGATAGTCATCCATGACCATGATATTTCCCGCACTACTTCTGGTAACGGGCTGGTGGAAAGTATGACTCTCGCGGAAATCCAGCAGTATGATGCGGGCAGTTGGATGCACAGTGACTTCCAAGGGGAAAAAGTTCCTACCTTGCAACAGGTTATGGAATTTACCCGCCAGGGGATATCTCTCAATATTGAGGTCAAGACGGGAGAGCAGATACACATAGGTTTGGTGGACAAGCTTCTGGAGATGATCTCTCAATACGATGCGGCAGATCAGATTGTCATTTCCTCCTTCCATCGAGAATACCTTAGAGAGATCAAAGAAAAGGCTCCCTCTATTGAAGTAGCGCTCCTGTATTCGGGAAATGTGCCTGATGTATTGGACGAAGCTATCAGGGAAGGGTGGGAGGGGCTGCACCCCCATTTCCCCTTGATCAACGAGAAACTTGTGGAAGGGGCCCGGCAACGGGGCCTTGCAGTGCGGGCGTGGACAGTAAATCGGGCTGATGATATGGAGCACCTCATCCAACTGGGAGTGAACGGTATCTGTAGTGATTTACCCGATGTGCTCAAATCAGTGGTCGCTAGGCTAGAAACTTGACTCTTAGCACGGTTCTGTGGTGCAATCTGTACATATGTGATAGAGGATTGCGCCCTATCAATAATCGCTGCCTTGACAGGTACATAACTCCATATAGAAAGGCCTGGTGCTACAGAATGCAGGAATTGTATATTCTCCTTGGCGGCGTACTGGCATGGATAGGGTTGCTGCAGCTGCGGATGCTCAACTACTCGCCCGTTATGCGCCGACCTGGGGATAAGAGCTGGCGACTGCGGCGATTTGCAGGATTTCTTGCATCACTTTTGGGGCTGCTCCTAGCAGTCTACGGCGCATGGTAACTTTTCGGTCCGTACCTTTTGATGGCTTTGCATTTTATCCAAAGCCAGGGTATAATGTATCTGCCGATGATCTTATCGGCTCCCAGGGGAGTAGCTCAATTGGCAGAGCACCGGTCTCCAAAACCGGGGGCTGCGGGTTCGATTCCTGTCTCCCCTGCCAAACCGCCCTTAACAGCGGTTATAGGATGGCTCAAACTCAAGTTTACTGGGCAACCGCTGGCGAGCTTGTTAGCAAACTCGCTAGAGGAAAGTCGGGACTGGCCTTGTCCGCTCAGGGCAAGAAAGTTGGTGCACAGCGCAAGCTGTGGCAGGGTGACCTGACGGCAGCGAACCTGTCCCTCTGGGATAGTAGTAGCCGTAAAAGCTCCACAGAGACGAGCTGCCGTGGCAACATGGCAGATGAAACGAGGAAAGCCCCATCAGCCAGCAACGCAAATTATGGTAGCGGCACCCCGCAAAGGGCGAGAGCGACTAGCTCGCTTTCGAGATAGATGGTTGCCTTAAATGACAGAATCCCGCTTACAGGTAAACTTGTGACT
>DAIQRD010000117.1:0-7097 GCA_036786445.1 Bacillota bacterium | reverse complement strand
TCGGTCTGTAGTGGCAAATATCCTGTTTCGAGCCCCTGCCTTACCATATTTCCCTTCCATGAACTCCCGTAGAACACGGAAGGCTAGGGCTGGTTCTGTAGTGGTACCGGACTTGGAGATCACGTTTAGGTAGACATTCTTGTCTTCCAACATGGCCAGAAGACCCGCCATATAGCTGCTGCTCAGATTATTGCCTACGAAATAGACGGATACGCCTTTGTTGCTAAAGGCTGGTGTCAACATTTCAATGGCCGCCCGTGCCCCAAGATAAGAACCACCGATACCGATGACCACAAAGGCATCGGCGCTGGCTTGAACCTTAGCCGCGGCGTCCTTTATACGATTAAGTTCTCCTTCATCATAATCCTTAGGTAGATCTAACCAACCCAAGTAGTCACTACCAGGGCCTTTTCCGCTATGCAACAGCTTATGGGCCTCCCGCACTTGGTCAGCCATATAGGGTAATTCATGTTCACCAATAAAAGGTGATGCGGACCTATAATCGAAACTCAATTTGTCTACAATCAAGGTTTTTCCCATCTTGCATCTCTCCCCAATATTCTACGGCTAAGACCAGAATCTGTAACAGACCCGAGTCCTAACTCAATGCGCTTCTTCGCCCAGGTAAATATCGGCGATATTGGCGGAATGGTCGCCAACTCTCTCTAAATTGGAAATAATATCTAAGAAAATCACACCGGAGGTCGGTGTACATAGGTTCTGGTTCAATCTGTCAATATGGCTTCGCCTAAGCAACTCCTCCTGGCGATCGATATTGGGTTCTCTTTCCCTCACTGCTATAGCGTAACTTGCCTCATCTTTTTCCCAGGCAAGTATAGCCAAACGAAACGTCTCAGTGGCGTAATCGAGGAGCTCCTCTAGCTCCTGGATAGCTGTGTCGCTGAAAGTTATCCCATTGGCAGCCTTATATGCCAGCAGCTCCTCGATATTCTCACCATGGTCTCCCACTCGCTCAATATCATTTATGATATGGTAGAGCTGACGGTGCATATCCGCCTGGCTGTCGGAAAGAGACCGCTTGGAGACTTCCACCAAGTACTGCACTATACCTGCTTCAAACTGGTCTATAGCTTCCTCTAGGTCCAACATACGCTCCAAAGCAGCTTCATCGTTGCCAGCTATATTATCCCTAGCTATGGTCAGCATCTCAAGAGCCATCTGTCCCATGCGCAGAACCTCAGTAGACGCCTGCTCCAAAGCCACCGCTGGTGTTGTAAGCAACCGCCTGTCTAGGTGCAAGGCGAATTCGTCGCTCTCGGCTTTTCCGGGAATAATTCTGGTAGCCAAATAGGCCAAAAGACCCGCAAAAGGCAACAACACAATGGTGTTGGCAACATTAAACAGCGTGTGAGCATTGGCGATCTGTCTGATTGGTGTGCGAGCAGTCTGAGCCACTATTTTGGCGAACCACGGCAACAAGGGCAAAAACAACAAGGTGCCCATGGCATTAAAGAAAAGATGGCAGACTGCAGCACGCCTCGCTGTCACCGAAGTGCCTATACTAGACAGCAATGCCGTAACGGTGGTACCTATGTTGGTACCAAATAGGATAGGCAAAGCCATTCCCAGAGTAATAGAGCCGTCCAAAGATAAGCTCTGTAAAATACCTATAGCGGCTGAGCTACTTTGCACGATAGCCGTCATCACTGTTCCTAGGACAAGCCCGTATAGCCAATTGCCGGAAAGGGCTAGAGTCAAATCCGCAAAAGCCTTTGTCTCACTGAGGGGGGCCATGGCGTCCTTCATAGTCTCAATACCTAGGAATAGAATACCAAATCCCACCAAGACTTGTCCCAAGTACCGCCAGCGTTTCTGCCTGCCAAAGACATAGGGCAAAACACCAAGAGCTATGAAAACCAAAGCATAAGCCCCTATATCAAAGGCGATGAGCTGTGCTGTTATGGTGGTACCTATGTTTGCCCCCATAATCACGCCAATAGCCTGAGGGAGGTTCATAAGCCCAGCATTGACAAACCCCACAACCATTACTGTTGTGGCACTGCTACTTTGGATAATTGCCGTAACACCAGCCCCTAATAGTACTCCCAAGAGCTGATTACTTGTCAGCACTTCCAGCAACCGGCGCATCCGGTTGCCGGCTATCTTCTGTAGGCCGTCTCCCATCTGCTGCATGCCATAGAGAAACAGCCCTAGACCACCGAAGAGACCGAACAACATTACTATTGGCAAAACTACTCTACCCCCATACTGCTACGATAAGTGCTCAAGCAAATTCTTCTTCTACATTCGTCTCCCAGAGGGTGAGAAAATCCACCAGCTGGGCAAAGGAGGGGCTATGCGCCTTCCTAACATAATAGCCCGAGGTAGCATTCCCCAGGACCAGAGCCTCTTGGGGCGTGAACCCCAAAAGCAGACCTAGACAAAAGCCTCCATTGAAATTATCCCCCGCTCCCGTGGTTAATACGGGGCTACTTGTATAGGGGCCTGGGCTGTAGTAGTACTCTCCATCAATTACAGCACTGGCACCATCCACCGGGTGAACTACTAAGCCATATAGTCCCAGCTTGGAGGCTATGGCTTCAGTTATCTCCCGTAACCCGGCTTCCGCCAGGGGCCAAGGCAATGCAATCCCATATGACCGGGCGACCTCTGTTGCTTCCTTGCGGTTGATACTCAGTATAGTCCGGTAATGGGAGGAAAAGCGACCATAAATCACCATGGCCTCCCGCCAATCGGCACCAGTGCGCTTCTCGGGATCAGTGGGATCCATGAAAAAGATGGGCTTCACGCCTGCACAGCCGGTTTCCGCCAGCAATTCACTCTGCATATGCTGCCAGATATCATTCATCTGGGGAATCATAGACCAATTAATAGTGGCCACCAGATCCGATGATTGCATGAGATCTTTGAGTACATCTTCTCCCACCACTGCCAAAATCTTTTCCCAGGTAATCTCCTGCAATGGCGATGTATTACACAACATGATCTTGCCATCTTTGAACTCCGCTGCAATGGTCTGGCCGGGATCAGCAACAGTGTAGTACCGTGCAATACTTTCCGCAAAGTCCTGAAACACAGGGTTCACGTTAGGGTACCCGATACAACCTATGTAGGTGATGTTACAGCCGACCCTACTCATGGCTGCCCCTGTGGTGACTGCACTGCCTCCTGTTTTAACATAGCGAGGCACATATTCGATACTGGTGCTCAAGCCCGCAGCATCGCTAATCTTGCTGCCAAATGCTTGGATGGTGCTTAGCTTTTCATAATGCTGAAAATCCTGCCGCTTGTCCACCATATCGGCAATCTGATCAATGAAAGCATCAAAGCCAAACAAGAGATTCAACTGCTGCACTTCGCCTTCACGACCTCTGAGATTCCGTCGGGTACTGGCAATCAATCGGCTTATGTCTTTCACAGCCATAGCATCCACATCCCTAGGCAATAGTCTGCATCCATGCAACTTCTACCTGGGTATGTTTCTCTTATTCAGAGCAAAATCCTGCCACGGACGTTACATAGCCCCAGGCCGATTCTCGTATACAGGCTCGGCAATCTAGTACCAGCAACCCGCCCGTCCCCCTGTCTTCTAGTGTAATTGAGGGTATCGAGATACTCCAGTAAAGCCACGGCTAGCTTGCGATTGATCTGCAGGGAATCTCGAAATTCCCCCACTGTGATAGACCCTCGAGTGGCCAAATGGTGTCCGAGGGCTGCCAAGGCCTGCTGAAAATGGGTGATATGAAGCGCTACCCCCGGCCCCACATGGACGATCTTGCCTAAATGGGCTAACAGTTCGATAACGTCTTGGGCATCGGCCACTGACATGGACAAGGAAGTAGCCATCTCTTCCGCCGAGTGTACCTGGAAGCCCTGCTGGAGGATGGCAGCTTCCAACTGAAGCACAGCCGGATGGTCTGCTTGCATCAATCTCTGATACTTCTGGGGCTCACTCACCCATGGACCCTCTATGAAGATAATATGCTCCTTTGCTAGCACATCGAGTAGAGCGCCAAAATCCTTTCGTTCCCAGTGGGGGAATAAAGTGCTTTTGAGTTCTTCCCGATGAATCCCCAAGCGAAATGGGGCCCTTGCCTGTTGTGACAGTAGGGCCTCGCTCACTGCCTGGACTGAGCTATTGTAATCCTCCCGGGCAAAATGCTTGCCCGCGATGTCCACTCCGTCAGCCCCTGATAGGATCTCTTTGACCAAGTGCAACGGCAAATCCGCCATATGGCTAAGTTCTTCCGCGGCCAGGGGGGTGATGCACGTAAGTCCTCTAGGTAACTGACGGCGCTGGCGCCGGAGAACAATGTCTAGGATCTCTCCTGGCGAACCTTGGTCCTCTATCTCCAATTCCCTGCGATCTTCTATACTATGGCGCCGTCGCCGGGGTGCACTAGGCAGCAGCACCTGTCCACCCCCGATGGTAGTGACCGGTGAATAAGATCGAACGATGTACCGATCCCCCCTTGAGGTCACTACGGGTTCCTCTGTATAAAATTGCACATAGCCTTTGGTGCCAGGGGCAATATCATCGGTGCCGATTACTCTAAGCCTGGACATAACTTCCATGGTTCCCAGATGCAATCTCACCCTCTGGCCATGGGTGATCACCAAAGAGCTGGGGACCGAGGTCATCACAGCATCAAATTGCCGGGTTGGCCCTAATTTCCCGGGATAGGTAATGGTGTCCCCCCGCTTGATCATATCGCTGGCAATGCCCGTGAGGTTGAGAGCACATCTTTCGCCAGCACTAGCTTCATCTAGCTTCCGACCATGAACTTGGATACTTCGCACTTTAGCTGTATGGTTTTGGGGAAGAATTACAACTTGACTCCCCCGTTGGATACTGCCACCGTAAATAGTACCAGTGACAACCGTCCCATGACCCTCCATTATGAACACCCGATCAACGGGCAAACGAAATACACCATCTCCCACGGTGGCACTAGCACGATTGGCCTCCGCCGCAATGATCTCCACGAGTCTAGGGATACCTTCTCCGGTTTTGGCCGACACAGGCACCAGGGGAGCATCTGCCAAGCTAGTGGACCCCAGGAACTCCCGAACTTCTTCTGCTACCATCTCCATCCAGTCGTTATCCACCAGATCGCTTTTCGTTAACGCGACGACACCTTGTCTGACACCTAGAAGATTTATGATATCTACGTGTTCCCTGGTCTGAGGCATAATGCCCTCATCGGCAGCTATGACCAATAGCACTAGATCGATCCCCATGATACCCGCCACCATGTTCTTAATGAATTTCTCATGACCAGGAACATCGATGATGGACAATTGCCCACCTTCTGGCATTGCAAATGGGGCAAAACCCAGCTCAATGGTCAAACCTCTCTGCTTTTCCTCGCCCAGCCGATCTGTATCTATTCCGGTAAGTGCCTGAACTAAGGCTGTCTTACCGTGATCAACGTGTCCGGCGGTCCCCATAATGACATGCTTCATTGGGCCAGCCCTCCCAAGACCACCTTCAAAGCTCTGGCGACAATTTTCACCTGCCCGGAGAGTAAAGTGCGTACATGAAATATCAACCTGTCATCCTGGATGGGAACAATGACTGGCATTAGGCCCTCCTCGGGATGCTCTGCTCTGACCAACCTCAACTGGGCCTGCAACTGATGAACTGATGTATGGTATGGCCTAAAGGCCACTGCTTTTCCTGGCAGTCTGGTGCCAGGCATTGTCCCGCCTCCTACCTCCCCAAAGACATCAACTATGTGGGTATCCCCGTGGTTTGGTACAGCCTCTTGAATAGCTTGAAGCAGCATGGAAGCCTGTTTCTGCAGCTCCGCTTCTTCTAGGGTTAACATATGCATGATAGGCAAGGCCTCCACTATTCGTTCCGGGTCACGATAAAGCTTCAGTATCGCCTCCAACGCCGCCAAAGTGAGCTTATCTACCCGCACAGCCCTGGCAAGAGGGTTTCTGGCGATCTTCCGAACTAGCTGTTTGCGTCCGGCGATGATACCCGCTTGAATGCCACCTAGGAGCTTATCTCCGCTGAAGGTCACTAGGTCCACTCCAGCAGCGATGCTAGCCTCTACAGTAGGTTCCCTGGGCAGGCCGAAACTAGATAAGTCCATTAGATTGCCACTACCTAGATCCTCCATAACTATGATGCCATGAACGTTTCCCAGACAAGCCAGCTCCTCCCGGGAGACTGTGGCAGTAAAGCCGATGATTTTGTAGTTGCTCGTATGTACCTTTAGGATTATTGCTGTGTCTTCATTGATGGCAGCCGTATAGTCGGCTAGGTGCGTTCTATTGGTAGTCCCTACCTCCACTAGGCGGGCCCCACTTTTACGAATCACATCGGGGATGCGGAAACTACCCCCAATCTCTATCTGCTCCCCCCGGGAGACAATGATCTCCTTACTTTGAGCGAGGGTGTTCAGGCAAAGGAAAACCGCGGCGGCATTATTATTTACCACTAAGGCAGCTTCAGCCCCAGTTAGCTCCCTCAAGAGTTGGTTGACATAGGCTTGGCGACCGCCCCGCTGGCCTGTGACCAGATCCAACTCCAGATTACTGTACCCACCGGCAATCCGGGTAATCGCCTCTATGGCTGCCTGAGGTAATACTGCTCTGCCGAGGTTGGTGTGCAGGACTATGCCCGTAGCGTTAACCACTCGCTGCAACTCCAAATGCTGCCCTGCCCTGAGACCACAATGAACTTCTGCTACAACCAAAGCCTGCAATTCATCCCGTGAGGGTGCTTCCCCTTCTTGCTCCAGCAGTTCACTGCGCAGCTTATGGAGAGCCGCTCTCAGCCCCTCAATCACTTGCTGCCGGGGGTGGTCAAGCAACAGCGCCTGCACCTTGGGATGTGCAAGGCAGCTATCGACTGATGGGAGCTCTCTCAGTAGTTTATTTCTAGCAGTGGTCATCTTCAAACAGCACCTCTTTCCACCAGAAAAAGCCCTGCCTCCCAGTATTCATCCCGCTGGGACGAAAGGAGATTGCAGGGCAAATGTGGCGGGAGTATGTGGGAATCGAACCCACCCCGGATGGGATTGCCACCCGATACAGGATTTGAAGTCCTGAGGACCCACCAGGACCCATCTACTCCCAGACCAGGGCCATAAGACTCTGGT
>DAIQRD010000116.1:0-7157 GCA_036786445.1 Bacillota bacterium | reverse complement strand
GCCAAGGCGCTTACCATCGGGAAATTGACCCAGACCGATGTGGTCTACATGTATATCAAGGGTTTGGCCAGCATGGACTTGGTAGAGGAAGTGCGCTCTCGGCTAGAGTGCATCGATATCGATAGCGTATTAGGCAGCGGGTATCTGGAGGATTTCATCGAAGATACGCCCTTTACCTTGTTCCCTCTGGTGCTCAATACCCAGCGGCCAGATAGGGTGGCTGCGGACCTCCTTGAAGGCAAAGTGGCCATTTTGGTTGAGAACAGTCCTGAAGTTGTGGTCGTTCCGGCTACCCTCAATGCTATGCTGCAGGCCCCGGACGATTACTATGAACGGGCGACATTTGGCTCCTTTATCCGCCTAATCCGCATCGCCGCCTACGTGGGAGCCATAATTCTGCCAGGCACATATGTAGCCATAGTTAATTTCCATACCGAATTACTGCCAACAGCCTTGCTCTTGAGAATCAGCGCCTCCCGAGAAGGTATACCTTTCCCGGTGGTCGCAGAAATTCTGATCATGGAGTCCTTGTTCGAGGTTCTACGGGAGGCGGGGGTGCGTCTCCCTAGGGCCATAGGCTCTGCCGTTAGCATTGTAGGTGCTCTGATTCTAGGCGACGCTGCCATCACCGCGGGTCTAGTCTCACCTGCGGTGGTGATTATAGTGGCTTTGACTGCCATCGCTTCATTTTCAGCCCCTACTTACTCTGCTGCCATAGCGGCCCGTCTTCTGAGGTTTGCATTTGCCGGGCTAGCTGCTACTTTCGGGCTCTTTGGTCTTCAGTTTGGACTGCTCCTAGTCATAACACATCTATGTGGCCTGCGCTCTTTCGGCGAGCCGTTTCTATCTCCCATGGCGCCCCTAGTTATTGGGGAACTAAAGGACAGTCTTATCCGGGTGCCTTGGTGGGCCATGATCCATCGCCCTAGTGGACGGGAAAGGAAGCGGCAGGATACTGGGCAGAGACCTCAACCGTAAGAACAAGTCACCCTAACCGTAGGAGCAAGTTACCTGATCGGCTGGCGCTTAGCCGTTCGGTATTGGGTATCGGTCTATCGTCGAGCTATCATGGAGGTTCCGCCATGTCCGAAGAAGGACAAATAGCAAATCGCCAATTGCTGTTTATTTTGTTTACCATGCGGGCTACCATAGCCGTTGCCTTCCTGCCCGTAGTGACCACAGGCGATGCTAGGCAGGATGCGTGGGCAGCGGGGCTTGTGGCTGTGGCTGGATCCGCCCTGATTGCTAAATTCATAGGGAGCTTGGGTTCTAGATTCCAAGGTAAGACCGTTGTTGAATATGGGCAAGAGCTATTGGGAGGATTTCTAGGCAAGGCTGTTAGTCTGATTTATCTTTGGGTTTTTCTATTTATCGCGGCCGTGGATGTGAGGGTATATGGAGAGATCCTGATAACGGGATTTATACCGGAGACACCCTTGATATTTGTCATATCTACCATGGTAATCGCCTCCTCTTACGCTGCCTATAAAGGTATAGAGGTTATTGGCCGCAGTGCCGATCTGATACTGCCGATGTTTGTGACAATGGTCATGACTACACTCTTAGTGGCTATTCCCAGCATGGATGTGGGTAGATTACAGCCCACGCTAGTTAGGGGTATCAGACCGATATTGCATGGCAGCATCACCCCTGCATGTATAGCCTTACAGGTTATGACATTGCCGATTCTAATGCCGAGGGTAAAGGACCAAGAGCGGGCGACTGCCACCGCTGTATGGGCTGTGGCCCTGGCGTCTCTGCTTTTGTTGCCCGGCTCCGTAGTGACTATAGGGGTTCTGGGTGCAGATCTGGCAAGCCGCTCTGTTTTTCCTTTCTTTAGCCTAGCTCGAGCCATAAGGCTCACGGAGTTTTTGGAGCGATTGGAGGCCTTGGTCGTATTTCCCTGGGGGCTGGGGCTATTTGTCGGAGTGTCAGTTTATCTGTATTGTGGAGCCAAGGGTCTATCACAAATTTTCAACCTCAGAGACTACCGCCCCTTGATTCCACCCATGGCCGCCGTTTGGATTGCTATGTCCCTCCAAGTGAGTGCAGACATGTTTGAGTTGAGCAGATTTTTCCGGCCAGAAGTCATTGGGCCCTTTGCACTCATTCTGATCGGGGTGCCCCACGGACTGCTATGGCTAGCCTATGGGGTTGGAAAGCTTGGGCGAAGGGGGAGACCAAGATGAGCGGGCGATCCCGAATTATGGCTATTATACTTATCTGGATTCTACTGATATCAACAGCCGGCTGCTGGAACCGTCGGGAGCCAGAGAACCTAGCCCATGCCCTTGGTATTGGATTTGACATTGATGATAAGACTGGGCTATACAAGGCCTATGTCCAATTTAGCAATCCCCAGGGATCGGGAGATAGCAGCCAATCTTCAGAAAAGGGCTCCCCCAGTGCGCCTGCGTGGACTGTTTCGGCCGAAGGGAGGACTCCTTATGAGGCGATCTTCAACACCGTGCCATTTGTTTCTAGAGAACTCTCCGTCGCCCATGTCGGCATCGTGATCATCTCGGAGAGACTGGCGCAAAAGGGTATTGGTCCCATCCTTGATTTGTTGGAAAGAGAGCGGACTTTGAGGACTACCATCCGACCTCTAGTCGCAAAGGGTGATATTGGCGAACTGATGACTGCTAGTCTTCCTCTAGAGGAAGTGACGTCGCTGGGGATCTCCCGTGGCATGTCGGTCGCTAGACTTGAGCGTTCTATCTTGCCGGCTAAGTATGTTACAGAAGTCATTGATACCCTGGCCCAGCCCGGCAAGGAACCTCTTCTGCCTAAAATCGAGGCTTTGGACAATAAGGATGCAGCCTCCTCAGAGAAAGAGGCTAACCAGAAGCCACCATTAAAGGCGGCCGGGGGGGCAGTATTTCGGAGTGAACACATGGTGGGCTGGATGGATGAACGGGAAATTAGAGGCTGGAGCTGGCTGACCAATAATGTGGGTAAGGCCATAGTGGTCATTGATCTTCCAGCCCGAGAAGGTGAATACATGACCGTGATCATCTCTCAAGCGAGTAGCAAGCTAAAGGCTATAGTCGATGGTGATGATATCCGTTTTGAACTAAAGCTCTCAGTGGATGGCAGAATTGAAGATCAGACCGCACCCATTGATCTCTTCGAGAACAGGGAAAATGTGGGCAGTATGAATCGGCGCATCGCAACTGTGATTCGCAATGATATAGAAAAGGCTTTGACCAAGGCACAATCTTTGGGATCAGACGTCTTTGGCTTGGGATGGCTTCTGTACCGGACTCGGTACAAAGACTGGCTGAAAGTGGAAGAACGCTGGGATGAGATTTTTCCCCTTGTATCCGTGGATATGGATATAAGGGTTGATGTCAGGCGGAGCGGGTTAATCACTAAGGCCGGGGCCATATGGTAGAAAGCAGAGGGGTCTGTAATGGCTAAGGTCTGGATAGCCATGCTTCTCATGGCAGTAGTGGAAATCCCCATTCTCATCAGAGCCAAGCTCTGGGGTGAACTGGTAGCGTTTCTTGGCCTTTGGGTAATGGCCACAGTTTTTGCTTCCTTGGTAGCAGCTCGGACTGTCCTGCCTAGTATCGTTTATGTGATCTATAGGATTTTCGGTGTGAACCCTTCGTAGATGAAGCCTTTCAGGAATTCTTAGATGGCACATACAATCAAAACGCCCTTATGACCAATAATCATAGGGGCGTTGTGGTGCCGAAGGAGGGAATCGAACCCTCATGGGGGGTTACCCCACGCGATTTTGAGTCGCGGGCGTCTGCCTGTTCCGCCACTTCGGCATGATCTAGCTTCACTTGGCTATCGAGTGTCTCAAAGGAACAAAGCTATGATAGCATATTTCCGTGCTGTTGACAAGAGGTTTGGCAGGGGCAAAATCTGGCCCGCCGGCATCACATTGGTTACAGGTAGCGGGTGGCGGGTAAATTAATTGACACAGGCGTGTTTGAATGCTAGTATTTAACTTGGTAATCATTATTGTTTGGGTGTAGTCCGGAAGAGCCCTGGAGGGGATATTGTGGCAAAGGACAGACGTGGATTCCTCAGGAATACTAGACAGCGAGAGGTGATTCTGTCGGTATTGCGTAGCACCGACACCCACCCTAGTGCCGATTGGGTTTACCAGGAGGTTAAGCAAGTGCTACCCCATATTAGCTTAGGGACTGTATACCGGAATCTGCGCATACTAGTGGAATCGGGGGAAGCCTTGGAACTGTGTTTTGGCAGTGCTTCCAGTCGTTTTGATGGGAATCCCCACAATCACTATCATTTTGTTTGCCAGCATTGTGGCAATGTCTATGATCTGACCCTGCCTGTTGATCTGCAACTGAGTAATAGAGTGTCGGAAGATAGTGGTCATCAAGTATATGATCATCGCCTTGAATTTTATGGTTCGTGCAGAGATTGTCAAGTGGAAGGTACCGCATCACAGCCTCAGCGGCATGACAGCTAGCCCATGGGAGGCTCAGTTCATCAAGAGGATCAACCGCTTCGTGGGATTAGTAGATCGAGGCCGAGGGGACCCATTAATGGTGCATGTACCTAGCTCCGGACGGATGGGTGAGCTCCTGATACCAGGGGCCCCGGTGATTGTGGAGCCCTTTACCAAAGGCGGTGGGCACAAGACAGCGGGGCGATGCTAGGGCCTTCTCACCTCACAAGGCACGGGATCCTGATTTTGCCCAGGCAGTGGGGGAGGCTGTGGCGGCTGGGGTGACGGTCCTGGCATATGATTGTGAGGTTACACCCACTGATGTCGCATTGAGGGGGCCAGTCCCCGTCGCATTGTAGGTAAAAAAGGCCAGATGCGGAATACTCCCCGTTCTGGCCTTGGCGCGCACTTTATCCTAGCTGCATTTGGAGTATCCACATTGGGGGCAGTTGCTGCATCCTTCTTGGTAGTTGAGCATGCTGCCACACTCAGGGCACTCGCCGGCAGGGGCGGCGGCATCTAATGCTGTCTCTACACTGGCCGATTCCTGACCCGTCGTTCTCCAATGGAGATAGCGTTCCAGGGCGATGGCAATCCCATCGGGGCCAGACAAGACCATGCCACCATTGAACCAGACCGGAGCAGAAGAGCGGATACCCCGCAGTTGCTTGATGACATCACCCACAGGTATGCCAGCTCTTAGCGCGGTAGATATCAAGCGAGCTATGGCTTCGTTGTTAGCGGCTGCATCGCCTCCCGATTTGCCGGTTTGGGCAAACACCTCACAGATTCCATATTCATCCTCATTGATGGTGACGTACATGTTGCCATGGGCTGTTGGAATTCGCTGTGTGCGACCGGTTGTGACTTGAGGTCGGGGCCGCACTATGGCGTGAGGGATCTCCGATTGGACGCCCACAGTTGTAGATTCCGCCTTCTTGACACTGAGGACTTGACCGGAGCGACTGCCGTCCCTATATATGGTAATGCCTTTACATCCAAGGCGGTAGGCTTCTTGGAATACCTCTGCCACATCATCTTGGGTTGCGTCATGGGTAAGGTTTACCGTCTTAGATACCGCGTTATCAGTGAATTTCTGGAAAGCGGCCTGGATATCTACATGGTGTTGTGGGCTGATGTCGTGGGCCGTAGCAAATAGTTCCTGGACCCAGCTAGGTATTTCTTCGATGCCTCTAACAGAGCCTTTTTGGGCTACTAGTTTCATGAGTTCAGGGCTATAGAACCCGTGTTCGTTGGCCATCTGTTCGAAGAGTGGGTTGACCTCAATCAATTGATCATTATCCATAACATTGCGGGTATATGCCACAGCGAACAGGGGCTCAATGCCTGAAGAAGCGCCACCAATAATGCTGATGGTCCCTGTAGGGGCGATGGTGGTAACTGTGGCATTGCGCAGTGGTGGAATCTCACCGTTGTCATATATACTCCCTTTGAAGTTGGGGAAATGCCCTCTGACTTGGGCGAGTTCAACCGATGCTAGGCGAGCCTCTCTTTGGATAAAGCCCATGAGTTCCTCGGCGGCCTCTACAGCTTCCGCTGAGTCGTAAGGTACGCCCCTTTCAATGAGCATATCGGCAAATCCCATGACACCTAGCCCCACTTTTCGGTTGGCTTTGGTCATGTCTTCGATCTCTGGCAGGGGATAGCGGTTAGCATCAATGACGTTGTCCAAGAAATGTATAGCTATGTGTACCACCCGACGCAATCGTTCCCAATCTAGTGTCTTCTTGAGAGTGAACTTGGCTATGTTGATGGACCCCAGATTGCAGGATTCGTAAGGCAATAGGGGCTGTTCACCACAGGGGTTGGTTGATTCGATTTCCCCCACGTGGGGGGTGGGATTATGTTGGTTAAGACGATCTAGGAAAATGATACCCGGCTCTCCATTATGCCAGGCCATTTCCACGATCTTATCGAATACATCCCGAGCATTAAGTCTGCCACTGGGCTGTCCTGTGCGGGGATTGATCAAGTCATAGGTGGTGCCCGTTTCTACCGATTCCATGAATGCCTCTGTTACACCTACTGACAAGTTGAAATTAGTCAGATCCCGAGAATCCTGTTTACATGTGATGAAATCCAGAATGTCAGGGTGATCAACACGTAAAATGCCCATGTTAGCACCCCGACGGGTGCCGCCTTGCTTGACGGCTTCCGTTGCTGCATTGAAAACCTTCATGAAGGAGATAGGTCCACTAGCCACGCCGCCGGTGGTTAGCACCTTGTCGTTTTGAGGGCGTAGGCGGGAAAAGGCGAAGCCAGTACCACCACCACTCTTATGTATAAGAGCTGCATTTTTGACCGTCTCAAAGATGCCCTCCATGGTATCCTCTACTGGAAGCACAAAGCATGCTGACAGCTGCTGCAATTCTCGCCCGGCATTCATCAAAGTGGGGGAATTTGGCAGGAACTCTAGTCGATCCATGATTTCGATAAATGCAGCTTCGGTTTCAGCTATCTGTGCCGGATCTGCCCCATAATTGCCATCCGCCGCTGCTATGTTATGTGCCACCCGTTCAACCAATTCATCCGGTGTTTCCAATAGGCGACCATTCGCATCCTTGGCCAAGTATCGCCTTTCCAGTACAGTTCGGGCGTTATCACTTATCTGCATCAAAAATCATTCCTTCCTAGAATAACCCCACATGTAGTTGCTCATTGATTATACTACACAATATGTTGGGAGTCACGGGAGTCTAGGCTCGGT
>DAIQRD010000005.1:33674-44048 GCA_036786445.1 Bacillota bacterium | reverse complement strand
AACAGAAGTTTGAAAGAACTAAGCCTCACGTAAACATTGGAACCATCGGTCACGTAGACCACGGCAAGACTACAACCACTGCTGCTATTACCTTGCTGCTTTCCCAGTCTGGTATGGCAACTGCCCGGAAGTTCGATGAGATCGACAAGGCTCCCGAAGAAAAAGAACGTGGTATTACCATCAATACCTCCCACGTTGAGTATGAGACTGAGAACCGTCACTATGCCCATGTGGACTGCCCGGGTCACGCCGACTATGTGAAAAATATGATTACCGGTGCTGCCCAGATGGATGGTGCCATCCTCGTAGTATCCGCAGCTGATGGCCCTATGCCTCAGACCCGGGAGCATATTCTACTTGCCCGTCAGGTGGGAGTACCGGCCATCGTAGTCTGGCTAAATAAGGCTGACATGGTGGATGATGATGAGCTCATGGAGCTTGTTGAGATGGAAGTCAGGGATCTCTTGAATGAGTATGAGTTCCCTGGAGACGAGATCCCTGTATTGTCTGGCTCCGGACTGAAAGTCTTGGAGTGCGGTGGCTGTGGCGAGTGTGAATGGTGCGAGAAGCTTAAGGCTCTTATGGATGCTGTGGATGAGTACATCCCCACCCCAACTCGCGATATAGACAGACCTTTCCTAATGCCAGTTGAGGACGTTTTTACCATTACTGGTCGTGGCACAGTAGCCACTGGTAGGGTCGAGCGAGGCGTTGTCAAAGTAGGCGACGAGGTCGAGATAGTGGGTCTGCGTGCCAGCCGCAAGACAGTAGCCACTGGAGTAGAGATGTTCCGCAAGCTGTTGGATCAGGCACAGGCAGGCGACAACGTCGGTGTGCTTCTTCGAGGCGTTGACCGAGAGGAAATCGAACGTGGTCAAGTACTGGCCAAGCCAGGCAGCATTACCCCTCATACCAAGTTTGAGGGTGAGGTTTACATCCTATCTAAGGAAGAGGGCGGTCGGCACACACCGTTCTTCACAGGCTATCGTCCCCAGTTCTATTTTAGAACTACTGACGTTACCGGTGTTGTGGACCTCCCGGAGGGTGTAGAGATGATTATGCCTGGCGATAATATCCGTATTAATGGTGAGCTAATTACTCCCATCGCCATGGAGGAAGGTCTACGCTTTGCTATCCGTGAGGGTGGCCGCACAGTGGGTGCTGGCGTAGTAACCAAGATCTTAGCCTAGGGAATCGTGATCATAGCTATAAAGAAAGCCTATGGCCCAGAGAAATCCGAGAGCAGCATTGGTAGAGTCTGCTGCTTTGGATAGGGGGATTCAGGGATAAGGAATCCCCCTCTGTCTGTGCCCAATCAAGGCAATAAAGCGATGAAGCGAGAGGTTGCCGGCCCTACCTCCTCTGCCACCTTGGTGGCGGTCAAGCACGGTAGCAGGTGCCGGGGAATTTTCGTGGAGCATGTCTGAGCATCAGACGCAAAAAGGAGGGAAACCAATGGCGAAACAGAGGATACGCATCCGCCTTAAGGCATATGACCACAAACTCTTGGATGCCTCGGCAGAGAAAATAGTGGATACAGCCCTGCGAACAGGGGCTGTTGTCTCGGGACCGATTCCATTGCCGACTGAACGGAACATTTACACAGTATTGCGTTCAGTGCATATCCACAAGGACGCCCGGGAGCAGTTTGAGATGCGCACTCATAAGCGACTTATCGATATTCTGGAGCCGACACCCAAGACGGTAGATGCTTTGATGCGATTAGATCTTCCGGCGGCTGTTGATATTGAAATCAAGCTCTAGAATATCGTTTTAGCGGTTTAGGCAGTGCAAGGGGGTGTAAGAAATGCCAAAAGGGATTTTGGGACGCAAGATAGGCATGACCCAGGTCTTTACTGAAAATGGACAGCTGGTGCCAGTTACGGTCATTGAGGCAACCCCAAACATCGTGGTGCAAGTCAAAAGCCAGGAAATGGACGGCTACGAAGCTGTGCAGGTTGGTTTCGGAGAGACGCGGGAAAAGCTGCTGTCTAAAGGCGAGCGAGGTCACCTAGCTAAAGCTGGAGTCAAAAATGTTAGGTATCTGCGAGAGTTTCGTACTGAAGACGTAGAGGATTTCCGGGGCTTGCAGACGGGGGACACGGTCGCGGTAGATATCTTCGAGGCCGGAGACTTAGTCGATGTCACTGGTAATACCAAGGGCAAGGGTTTTGCAGGCGTGATCAAGCGATGGGGATACCATCGAGGCCCTATGAAACATGGCTCGCGTTATCATCGGGGTGTTGGGTCCCTAGGAGCCGCGGGGCAGGCGCGAGTATTTAAGGGGCGCAAGCTTCCTGGGAGGATGGGGAACGTCCGCAGGACCATCCAAGGCTTGGAGGTCATTCGGGTCGATACCGATCGCAACCTACTTTTGGTAAAGGGTGGCGTTCCAGGGATTCGAGGCAGTTTGGTAAGAGTGCAGGCTAGTGTTAAAGGTTAAAATCAAACACTTAAAGCAAGTGTATGTAATGAGGAAAGGGGGCAGATCCGATGCCGAAAGTCGCTGTCCATGATATGCAGGGCAATACCGTAGATGAGCTGGAACTCAATGAAGACGTTTTCGCCGCTGCGGTTAATGAAGACGAGGGCCGCGGTCAGAGGCGGTGGTCGTAAGCCCTGGCGGCAAAAGGGTACGGGGCGAGCCAGGCACGGCAGCATCCGATCACCTATTTGGGTAGGCGGTGGCGTAACTTTTGGGCCAACGCCGCGGGAATATAGATTTTCAATGCCAAGGAAAGCCCGCCGGCAGGCGTTAAGATCGGCTTTGTCATCTAAGGTTGCAGCTGGCAACCTAATAGTCCTTGATGATCTGCAGTTTGACGAGCCGAGGACACGGAACATGGTTGGTGTCTTACGGAATCTGCAGGCGGAAGGGAAATCTTTGGTAGTCACTTGCGATGCAGGACGCAATGTATTCCTGTCTGCCCGTAATATTTCAGGAGTAGTTACCTCCCGGGCACAGGATCTTAACGTCTATACTGTATTGAATTGTGATCAGCTAATTATGACCAAGGAAGCCGTAAAGGCTATCGAGGAGGTGCTGTCATAGTGGCAGATCTACGCAGCATCATCCGTCGGCCTATAGTTAGTGAAAGAACCATGGCTTTAATGGAGGAAAACAAGTATACTTTCGTTGTGGATTTGGGAGCCACCAAACCTCAGATTAGGGAAGCTGTGGAGCAAATCTTCGATGTGAAGGTAGAGAAAGTAAATACCATGCGTGTGACTGGTAAAGTCCGACGCATGGGTCGCAATGAGGGCAAGCGCCCTGATTGGAAAAAAGCCATTGTTACTGTCAAAGAAGGCGATCGCATAGAACTTTTTGAGGGAATATGAAGCTAGTGATCCGATATTATTCCCCTCAAGTTAGGGGATTATGTAGTAAGGAGGGGAAAACAAGTGGCGATTAAGAAGTTCAAACCGACTTCACCGGCACGCCGAGGTATGACGGGATTCACATTTGATGAGATCACCAGAACAGAACCGGAGAAGTCGCTACTAGCTCCCCTATCTGGGACCGGTGGCCGCAATAACCAAGGTCGGAAGACGGCACGCCACCGGGGCGGCGGGCACAAGCGAAGGTACCGTCTCATCGATTTTCGCCGAGATAAAGATGGGATTCCAGCAAAGGTTGCGGGCATTGAGTACGATCCAAACCGTTCTGCTCGGATAGCATTACTGCATTATGCCGATGGCGAGAAGCGGTATATCCTGGCACCGGTGGGACTGCAAACTGGTGATATGGTGACATCTGGCCCCGAGGCCGACATCAAACCAGGTAACGCTCTTATGCTGAGGGATATTCCCACTGGTACCATGGTGCATAATGTTGAGCTGCATCCCGGCAAGGGTGGCCAGATGGTGCGGGCAGCTGGTTCTGCTGCGCAGCTAATGGCCAAAGAGGGGAAATACGCGACCTTGCGTCTACCATCCGGTGAATTTAGAATGGTACTGCTTGAATGCCGGGCCACCATCGGCCAGGTAGGGAATGTGAATCACGAAAACTTGACCATTGGTAAAGCTGGTCGGAAACGTTGGATGGGAACACGACCACAAACTAGGGGTATCGCTATGAATGCTGCGGACCACCCCCACGGTGGTGGTGAAGGTAGGGCCCCCATTGGTATGCCAACACCGCTAACTCCTTGGGGTAAGCCGACCCTAGGTGCCAAGACGCGAAAGAAGAAGCTTTCGGATAGGTACATTGTGCGGAAGCGTAAGCGGTAGGGGCAGATATGGTCAATCCCTTGGTGGAGGATAATCGCCGCCAGCAAGGGATGGGCCAGGTACCACCGGGGAAGGGAGGATTGAATAGATGGGTAGATCTCTGAAGAAGGGACCCTTTATAGATGATCACCTGCTCAAAAAGATTGAGGCGATGAATGAGAAGGGTGAGAAACGGGTGATTCGGAGTTGGTCCAGGCGATCGACTATTTTTCCCGAGTTGGTGGGGCACACCATCGCGGTTCATGATGGCCGCAGGCATGTTCCGGTATATATCACCGAGGATATGGTAGGTCATAAATTGGGCGAGTTTGCTCCCACCCGTATGTTTAGGAACCATGCTGGGAGCGAAAAGATTACAAGAGCGCGGTAGCGGGTAAGGGGGTAAAAGGATGGAAGCCAAGGCAGTAGCACGCCATGTACGGATGTCGCCCCGTAAGGCCCGGCAGGTGATTGATTCGATCCGGGGTAAGGATGTCGGGGAAGCTATAGCAGTTCTGCGCCACACCCCGAAGGCTGCTTCCGGTGTAATAGAAAAGACGTTACTTTCAGCTATGGCTAATGCTGAAAATAACTATGACATGGATGGACGCAGGCTGTATGTGAGCCGGGCCTATGTAGATGAAGGTCCGACTATGAAGCGAATTCGGCCGCGGGCACGGGGTATGGCATATAGGATTCGAAAGCGGAGCAGCCATATCACTGTGGTTTTGGCAGAAAAGGAGGAATAGATGCGTGGGGCAGAAGATAAACCCCATCAGTTTACGGGTGGGCATCATCCGAGACTGGGAGGGTAAATGGTATGCTGGTAAACGGAACTACGCGGAATTACTCCACGAGGATCTGGCCCTGCGGAAGATGATTAAGGAGCGTTTCTATACTGCAGGTATTTCCCGAGTGGAGATCGAGCGGGCGGCTAATCGTTTGAAGATTACGGTGCACACGGCTAGGCCAGGCATGGTGATAGGCAGGGGCGGTGCGGAAGTAGACAGTCTACGCAAGGAGATCGAGGCCAAGACTGGACGACAGTGCCAAATCAATATCGTGGAGATCAGGGTCCCGGAGATAGACGCGCAGCTAGTGGCAGAGAATATTGCCTTTCAGCTGGAGCGGCGGGTATCTTTCCGACGGGCAATGCGCCAGGCCCAACAGAGGGCTATGCGATTTGGAGCCAAGGGTATCAAGATTCAGGTATCCGGGCGCCTGGGCGGAGCTGAAATTGCTCGGACAGAATGGACCCCCGAGGGTAGTATTCCCCTTCACACTCTGCGGGCCGATATTGACTATGGTTTCATTGAAGCCGCCACAACCTACGGCCGGATCGGTGTCAAGGTCTGGATCTATAAGGGAGAGGTCCTCCCTGAGAAGGAGAAGAGGGCAAAGGGAGGGGAATAGGGATGCTGATCCCCAGAAGAGTAAAGTATCGTAAAGAACAGCGGGGACGAATGAAGGGCAACGCCCAGAGAGGTTCCACAGTCACCTTTGGGGACTATGGCCTCCAGGCAATGGAGCCGGGCTGGATCACCAGCGCTCAGATTGAGGCGGCAAGAATTGCTATGACCCGTTATATTCGCCGGGGAGGCAAGGTATGGGTGAAGATCTTCCCGGATAAGCCAGTGACATCGCGTCCGGCTGAAACCCGTATGGGTAAAGGTAAGGGAGCTCCGGACCACTGGGTAGCAGTGGCTAAACCGGGAAGGGTCTTGTTTGAAATAGCCGGTGTCCCAGAGGATCTGGCTAAAGAAGCCATGCGGCTAGCGGCCCATAAGCTGCCCATTAAGACGAAGTTCATCACGCGTGATCAGGCAGGTGGTGAGGCGCATGAAAGCTGAGGAAATCAGAGCAATGACATCAGAAGAACTAGGGCGAAAGCTCGACGATCTCAAGGAAGAGCTGTTCAACTTGCGGTTCCAGATGGTTACAGCGCAGCTTGATAACCCCATGAGGGTGCGGGACGTGCGCCGAGACATCGCTCGGGTAAAGACTGTTTTGCGAGAACGGGAGCTGGGAATTGCCCGCTAATATCCCTATATAAAAGGGGGTGTGGACATGGTTGAGCGCAACATGCGCAAGAGCCGTGTGGGGACGGTTGTGTCCGATAAGATGGATAAGACTGTAGTAGTGCAGGTAGAGCGGCGTGTAAAGCATTCTCTTTATGGCCGGTATATCAATCGTACAAGCAAGTTCAAGGCCCATGACGAACACAACAGTGCCGGCATAGGCGATCGGGTGCGAATCATGGAGACAAGGCCGCTTTCCAAAGATAAGCGGTGGCGACTGGTGGAAATACTGGAAAAAGCCAGATAGTGTCAATGCCGAAAGGCAGATGCAAGCGTTAGTTAGTATGGTTGTGGAGGAAGGAGGTACGGGTCGTGATTCAACAAGAATCGGTAGTAAAAGTAGCCGACAACTCAGGAGCCAGGGAGATACTTTGCATCAGGGTTCCAGGGGGAACCCGACGGCGATACGCTCGGATAGGCGATGTGATAGTGGCTACCGTTAAAGAAGCAACGCCCGGCGGCGTGGTAAAGAAGGGCGATATTGTAAATGCCGTCATCGTGCGGACCCGGCAGGCGACTGGCAGAAATGATGGTTCTTATATCCGCTTTGACGAAAATGCAGCGGTTATTATAGACAACCAGAACAATCCTCGTGGCACCCGCATTTTCGGGCCCGTGGCCCGGGAACTGCGTGAGGCCAACTTCATGAGAATTGTGTCTCTCGCTCCGGAAGTGTTGTAGTTTCCATGGGAAGGAGGTTGGAGCCAGTGGCCAATAAGGTTCACGTAAAAAAAGGTGACCGGGTTTATGTTCTAACAGGAGAAGAACGGGGTAAGTCCGGCAAAATACTGCGAGTTATGCCGAAGAAAAATAGGGTCATCATCGATGGTATTAACATGATGAAAAAACACACCCGGCCGACCCCTACAAATACCCAAGGTGGCATTATCGAGAGCCCCGCTCCCATGGATGCCTCTAAGGTTATGCTGGTTTGCCCTAATTGTGACAGACCCAGCCGAGTACAAAGACAGCGGGGTCCCAGTGGGGTTGTAAGGATCTGCAAGAAGTGTGAGAGACCCATTGATTAACGGTGTGGAAGGAGGGCAGCACGATGCCACGGCTGAAGGATAAGTATCAAAAAGAAGCTGTTCCTGCCCTGATGGACCGATTCAATTATGATAACGTGATGATGGTACCTAAGGTGAATAAGGTCACTGTCAACATGGGAGTCGGCGCAGCAGTTGAAGATGCTAAAGCTATGGATGCAGCTGTTAAAGACTTGACGATAATTACTGGACAAAAACCGGTGGTTACCAAAGCGAAGAAGTCAGTGGCGGCTTTTAAGGTCCGAGAAGGTATGCCGGTAGGTTGCATGGTGACACTACGGGGCGCTCGGATGTACGAATTTTTGGATAAGCTGATCAATGCAGCTTTGCCCCGCATCCGGGACTTTCGCGGATTGTCCCCTAGATCTTTTGATGGGCGAGGCAATTATACCCTGGGTATTCGTGAACAACTCATCTTTCCGGAGATCCGGTATGATGACGTGGAGCGGGTACAGGGCATGAATATAGTGATTGAGACGACGGCGAAGACTGATGAAGAAGCATTAGAAATGTTGAAGACTCTGGGGATGCCCTTCCGCCAGTAGCGTCAGCAAATGGCGTAGTGTGGAAACTGGGGAAGGCGAAAACCAGGCTATCGCGAAGGAGTGATACTGTGGCGAGAAAGTCGATGATTATCCGAGCTCAGAGGACTCCCAAGTTCTCCACACGCCGGAATAATCGCTGCCGCATCTGCGGACGCCCCCGGGGCTATATGCGTAAGTTCCAGGTATGCCGGATTTGCTTCCGGGAACTGGCCTCCAAGGGTGAGATGCCTGGCATTACGAAGGCTAGCTGGTAGGAAAGAGCCATGAGGAAGGGGGTTGCCCAATGGTAATGACAGACCCAATCGCTGATATGCTGACGCGCATTCGCAATGCTAACAGCGCAAAGCACGACAGTGTGGATATCCCCGTCTCTAAACTAAAGGTAGACGTGGCGCGGATCTTGAAAGAAGAAGGTTATGTTCGTGACTACAAGGTAGTCGATGATGGGAAACATGGATTCTTACGCGTTTATCTGAAGTATGGAGCCAATAAGAAACTGGTCATCAGTGGTATAAAGCGGATCAGTAAGCCGGGACTTAGGGTTTACGCTAAGCGAGATGAGATACCCCGAGTTCTGGGGGGGTTGGGTATAGCTGTGTTGTCTACCTCCCAAGGTGTAATGACAGACAAGATGGCACGGAAAGCACGTGTAGGTGGAGAGGTCCTCTGTTATGTATGGTAAGCAATTGGCAGAGGCAAGGACACAGACCGAATACCACTATTGTTTCCAATTAGGAGAGAGGAGGGGCAATCGTGTCCAGGATCGGTAAAATGCCGGTGGAGATTCCAGATGGTGTGGAAGTGAATGTAGCCGGCCAGACAGTGACAGTCCGGGGACCTAAAGGAGCTTTAACGCAGCAGTTTCATCCGGATATGATTATTGCCCTAGAGGACAATACCATCACCGTGCAACGGCCCAGTGATGGTAAAGCCTATAAAGCGCTGCATGGTTTGACCCGCAGCCTTCTGGCCAACATGGTGGAAGGAGTCACTAAAGGCTACCAAAGAAATCTAGAGATCACTGGAGTAGGATATCGGGCAGCTAAACAGGGGAGTACGCTGGTCTTGACTATGGGCTATTCTCACCTAGTAGAGATAGAGCCCGAGCCGGGCATTGAGATTGAAGTTCCGGCTCCCACTCGGATCTCAGTTAATGGCATAGATAAGCAACTGGTAGGCGAGACCGCAGCAAAGATCAGGGCCGTGCGACCACCGGAGCCATACCTCGGTAAGGGAATCCGGTATGCCGGTGAGCAGATCAAACGCAAGGCGGGTAAGGCAGGCAGAGTCTAAGAAGAGGTGAAGGTAAATGCCAAGATTTGAACGCAAAGTCGCCCGACGCAAGCGGCACATTCGGCTGCGGAACCGGGTTATGGGCACACCAGAGCGCCCCCGCCTCAATGTCTACCGAAGCTTGAAGCACATTTATGCTCAGGTCATCGATGATACTGCAGGCCTGACTTTGGTGGCAGCCTCTACCCTGGACCCAGCACTTCGGGAGCGGCTAGAGGGTACAGGAGACGTTGAGGCAGCCAAGGCGGTAGGCGAATTGGTGGCGCAACGGGCCTTAGAGAGCGGCATCAAAAACGTAGTATTCGATCGAGGCGGCAACCAGTACGCTGGGCGAGTAGCAGCGCTGGCAGATGCAGCCCGGGAGGCAGGTCTCGATTTCTAGAGGGAAGGAGGCAGAGAGCATGGCAGTAGAAAAGGGCCGAATTAATCCAGATTCTTTGGGTGACTTAGAAGAAAGAGTTGTGAGTATTAACCCTGTTTCTAAGACAGTAAAGGGTGGTCGTACTCGCAGCTTTAGTGCTTTAGTCGTGGTTGGAGACGGCAATGGCCATGTAGGTGCTGGCCTGGGCAAAGCCAAAGATGTAGCGGGAGCCATCCGTAAGGGCGTCGACGAGGCTCGGAAGAATATGATCCAGGTCCCCATGGTGGGTACGACAATCCCCCATGAGAGCACTACTAGATTTAGTGGGGCTAGGGTTTTCTTGAAGCCGGCGGCTGAAGGTACTGGAGTTATTGCCGGGGGTCCGGTCCGTGCAGTCTTGGAGGCAGCTGGCATTAGAGATGTTTTGACGAAATCGCTAGGATCCTCAAATCCCATCAATGTGGTGGCGGCAACTATGAATGGGTTGCAGGCTATGAAAACGGTGGAGGAAGTAGCCCGTTTGCGGGGTAAGTCCCCAGAGGAGATCCTGGCCTAATAGGTTGGTTAGAGGGGGGCAGGACATGGGTGCTAAAAAGTTGAAGATTACGTGGAAACGCAGTGCCATAGGTAGTCCCAAGGATCAAAAAGCCACCATCAAAGCTTTGGGGTTCAAGAAGCTCAATGGCGAGGTAATCCATGACGATAATCCTGTAATCCAGGGAATGATTTTTAAGGTACGGCATCTGGTGGAAGTTACAGAGGTTGAGTAATGTGGGGGAGGTGCTAAAAGATAGAGAGAAAAAGTCATAACGAATATTTTTTTGAGATGACGCATATATTCT
>DAIQRD010000005.1:0-33664 GCA_036786445.1 Bacillota bacterium | reverse complement strand
AAGGATCATAAAGCCACCATTAAGGCTTTGGGGTTGAGGAAGCTAAATAGTGAAGTAATCCATGATGATAACCCTGTAATCCGCGGGATGATTTTCAAGGTAAAGCATCTTGTGGAAGTCACAGAGGTTGAGTAATGTGGGGGAGGTGCTAAAACATGAAACTGCATGAGTTAAGTCCTGCACCAGGATCCCGCAAGGTCGGTAAGCGGGTGGGGCGTGGTATTGGTTCTGGCCTAGGCAAGACTTCTGGCCGGGGCCAGAAGGGACAGAAGTCCCGCTCGGGCGGCGGTAAAGGGCCTCACTTTGAAGGTGGCCAAACTCCTTTGCAGCGCAGACTACCAAAGCGCGGGTTTACCAATATTTTCGCGAAGGTTTACAGTGAGGTAAGGCTCCAGGATCTGAATTGTTTCGAAGGGGGCACCACTGTCACTCCTGAGATGATGGTGACAAAAGGGTTAGTGCGCAAGCTGGCCCCTGACGGAATCAAAATTCTAGGTAATGGCGATATCGAGAAGGCTTTGACAGTTCAGGCCCATGGATTCACAAAATCAGCCGCTGCCAAGATCGAAGCCGCCGGCGGCAGAGTAGAGGTGATCTAGTTGCTGCAGGCCATGCGCAATGCTCTGCGGATTCCTGATTTGCGCCGCAGAATCTTGTATACGGCAGCCTTACTGGTTGTGTACCGGCTGGGATCCTATGTACCGGTCCCAGGGGTTGATGCGGAACTGCTGGCGCAACAACTGGGCACTACTGGCGGCAATATCTTCGGTTTCCTAGATTTGTTTGCCGGCGGAGCCCTGACACGTTTTTCTGTGTTTGCCATGGGGGTCAATCCCTATATTACCGCCTCCATCATCGTCCAATTGCTGACCATCGTCATCCCCGCGTGGGAGGAGATGTCCAAAGAGGGCGTAGAGGGGCGGAAAAGGCTCCAGCAATACACCAGGTACGGTACTGTAGTCTTAGCGCTCATCCAAGGCTTTGCCATTACGGCGACGGCCAAAGGCTATGGCGTTGTCAGTAATCCCGGTGCTTTTAACACGATCCTTATTGTGACCACCCTGACTGCAGGTAGTGCCTTTCTTATGTGGCTGGGTGAGAAGATCACGGAAAACGGGATTGGCAACGGTATTTCATTGCTGATTTTCACTGGCATTGTGGCTCGACTGCCTGGGCAAGCCTGGAGTGCTGTGAGGGCTGTTGGAGCTGGCGGTATTAGTATTCTGAGCTTGTTGGCTTTTGTCCTACTTTCAGTTGTAGTCGTGGCTGGTATCATTATGGTGCAGCAAGGCCAGCGGCGGATTCCGGTGCAGTATGCCAAGCGAGTTGTGGGGCGCCGCATGTATGGTGGCCAGACAACCCATATACCTATGCAGGTTAATCAGGCGGGAGTAATTCCGGTTATCTTTGCATCTTCTGTGTTGAGCTTCCCCCTGACATTGGCGCAGTTTATTCCGGGTATATCAGGCATTAACCGGTTTCTGGGGTATGGCTCTGTGGGGTACAACTTGCTCTATGTACTGCTGGTAATGTTCTTTACGTACTTCTATACGGCAGTCACTTTTAACCCCATGGAAGTAGCGGACAACATGAAGAAACACGGTGGTTTCATCCCGGGTCTCCGGCCCGGTAGGCCCACTGCTCAGCATCTAGATCGTGTCTTGACGAGGATTACCTTGGCCGGTGCCGTGTTCTTGGCTGTAATAGCGGTCTTGCCGTACATTATGGCTACCGTAACTAGGATGCCCAGTAGCATCCTTTACTTTGGTGGCACTGGTCTTTTAATTATCGTTGGTGTGGCGCTAGATACTATGAAGCAGATTGAAGCTCAGCTTCTCATGCGTCATTATGAAGGTTTCATAAAATAGGGACGGAATGGTTCGCCCCAGAGTTGGATCTAGGCAAATGGGGGGACAAAATGATAGTCTTAAAATCCCAGGATGAGCTGCAAGTCATGGGCGAGGCCGGCCGATTAGTGGCCCAGACCCACGCAGTTGTGGCAGCAGCTATCAAGCCAGGAATTACAACTGCGTCCCTGGATGCCCTGGCAGAACAGTATATTAGAGATCACAGTGCATTACCAAGTTTCAAGGGATATAATGGTTTTCCGGCCACCATCTGTGCGTCTATTAACGAAGTAGTCGTTCACGGTATGCCGGGACCAAGGATCCTGCAAGAAGGTGACATCATAGGGCTCGATATCGGTGCGATACTGGATGGGTTTCACGGTGATATGGCCCGCACCTATCCAGTGGGTGAGATCTCTGGCAAGGCAGAGCGGCTGCTTTGGGTGACCCAGAAGGCTCTGGAGCAAGGAGTTGCTGCGGCTGTTGTAGGTAATAGACTGTCAGACATAGGTCATGCCGTGCAAAGCTTTGTTGAGGCCCAAGGTCTGTCAGTTGTAAGAGATTTCGTGGGACACGGTATCGGCCGGAGTATGCATGAGCCACCACAGATCCCCAACTTTGGTAGGCCGGGGCGGGGGCCACGCCTGAAACCAGGCATGGTACTGGCCATAGAGCCCATGGTCAATGTCGGAGGGTGGGAGGTTGTGGTCCTGTCGGATAACTGGACTGTGATTACTGCTGACAGAAGTCTGTCAGCCCATTTTGAGGATACAGTAGCAGTAACCGAGGATGGCCCTCTCACTTTGACACGAGCATAGTCCGGTTTACCCCTTGGCTGGGGTAAACCATGGGACTGTCAGGTGTACACGCTGAGGGGGAGGGAAACTTGTGGATGCCCAGGTGGGTCAGCTCGTCACATCCAGAGCCGGAAGGGACGCGGGCCAGCAGTTTCTTGTGATAGGCTATATGGGAAGAAGAGTGCTGGTGGCCGATGGTAGAGCACGCTCTGTGCAACGCCCGAAACAGAAGAATCTAAGGCATGTGAGCTTACACGAAGTGTGGGCACAAGATATTCGGGCGAAGCTGTTGGCCAACGTTTCGGTAAGCAATGCCGACATCCGGGATGCACTGGAGAAGTTGCAAGACGGTGTTGAGGAGGTTGACCGACAGTGACGAGACAGGATGCTATTGAAGTCGAGGGCACGGTAGTGGAGCCTTTGCCGAACGCTATGTTTCGAGTAGAACTTGAGAATGGCCACAAGGTTTTGGCTCACATCTCCGGCAAGATGCGGATGAACTTTATCCGGATTTTGGCTGGTGACAAAGTGACAGTGGAACTGTCACCCTATGACTTGAGCCGGGGACGCATAGTGTATCGAAAAAGATAGAGGGGGTGCTGGCGGTGAAGGTCAGGCCAGCTGTAAAACCTATGTGCGAGAAATGCAAGATCATCAGGCGTAAAGGCCGAGTTATGGTGATCTGTGAGAATCCTAAGCATAAGCAGAGACAGGGTTAAGGCGGGAGGTGAAGGTGTATGGCGCGTATTGCCGGTGTAGATATACCGAGAGATAAGCGAGTAGAGGTGGCTATGACCTACATCTATGGGATTGGTCGTTCCACTGCTCTTGAGATTCTTAATAAGACCAATGTGAATCCTGATACCCGGGTCAGAGACCTTACGGAAGAAGAAGTCAGCCGACTGCGAGAGACCATTGACAAGGAATATGCAGTGGAAGGCGACCTGCGGCGGGAAGTATCGCAGAATATCAAACGCCTAATGGATATAGGTTCGTACAGAGGTTATCGGCATCGCCGAGGACTGCCAGTTCGAGGTCAGAGGACCAGGACTAATGCCCGCACAAGAAAGGGACCAAAGCGGGGCATTGGCGGTAAGCGGCGAGGTTAGGGAGGGAGGTACTAGATATGGCTAGACCAAGGCGAGGTGTAAGAACCCGCAGGCGAGAGCGGAAGAATATCCCCAGTGGGATTGCCCATATTCGCTCCACCTTTAATAATACTATCGTTACCATTAGTGACAGGCAAGGCAATGTAGTATCCTGGGCTAGTGCTGGCCACATGGGCTTTAAAGGTTCCCGGAAGAGCACTCCATTCGCCGCCGGCTTGGCCGCAGAAAGTGCGGGTAAAGCAGCTATGGAGCACGGCATGCGAGAGGTAGAGGTCTTCGTGAAGGGGCCTGGGGCAGGCCGAGAAGCAGCTATTCGTTCGCTACAGGCAGTGGGACTTGATGTGAGCATGATTCGGGACGTGACCCCCATCCCCCATAATGGATGTCGTCCACCTAAGCGCCGTCGAGTCTAAATGCATGTTTATTGGAACAAATAGGTATTCTAAACAAGACATGGTCTTGGTGAGTTGAAATTGGAGGTGTTAGGATTCTATGGCCAGGTATACTGGACCTGTATGCCGGTTGTGCCGACGGGAAGGTGAAAAGCTCTTCCTTAAGGGCGACCGGTGTTATACTGAGAAATGTGCCGTAGATAGGCGTTCTTACCCACCGGGCCAGCACGGCCAGGGGCGTCATAAGGTTTCTGAATATGGATTGCACTTACGGGAAAAACAGAAGCTACGTCGTATCTATGGCGTTTTGGAGCGTCAGTTTGAAAGGTATTACGATCGAGCTTCCCGACAGAAGGGTATTACCGGTGAGAACCTTCTGCAGATTCTGGAGCTGCGGCTAGACAATATTGTCTATCGCTTGGGGTTTGCGGCTTCCCGCGGCCAAGCTAGGCAGCTAGTCATGCATGGGCATGTTGCTGTCAACGGCCAAAAGGCTGACATACCGTCATATGAGGTGAGGGTAGGCGATGTCATAACCGTGCGAGACAAAAGCCGTAACTTACAGATGATCAAGGATAATCTAGCAGCTGCTGAGGGCCGGGCTGTGCCAGAATGGCTGGAGGCAAACCTGGAGCAGATGGAAGGCAAAATCCTTGCTGTACCCACTCGCGAACAGATGGATATTTCCATACAGGAGCACTTGATTGTCGAGTTCTACTCCCGGTAAATTGGTTAGGCTGCTTCCTGTCGTTAAGGAGGGTTTTGCAGATGATCGAGATAGAAAGGCCCAAAATCGAGTGTGTCGAATCCAGCGAATCCTACGGTAAGTATGTTGTGGAACCGCTGGAAAGAGGATACGGAATCACCCTAGGGAACTCATTACGGCGAGTTTTGCTGTCATCCCTACCGGGAGCAGCTGTGACCTCTATCAAGATCGACGGAGTGCTGCACGAATTCTCCACCGTGGAAGGGGTAGTGGAAGATACCACGGATATAGTCCTCAATCTCAAGGAACTTGTGGTTAGGCTGCATTCCGACGAGCCGGTTACGGCCCGGATTGAGGCTGAGGGTGAGGGAGAAGTGCTGGCCGGAGACATTATCCATGGATCCGATGTGGAGATTGTCAACCCTGATCTGCATATTGCCACATTAGACACTAATGGCCGCTTGATGATGGAAATCGTTTTGGCGAAAGGCCGAGGATATGTTTCTGCTGACCGCAACAAAAGTCCCGATGATCCCATTGGTGTCATCCCAGTGGATTCCATATTCACACCGGTTAGCCGGGTGAATTACACGGTGGAAGACACCCGGGTTGGGCAAATCACCGACTATGACCGCCTGATCTTGGAGGTCTGGACAGACGGTAGTATTGCTCCGGATGAGGCCATCACCGTGGCGGCGAAGATTGTGACCGAGCATCTCAGACTTTTTCTAGAGCTGACTGATAGCGGCCATGAGCTGGAAATCATGGTGGAAAAGGAAGAGGAGGAGAAAGATCGAGTATTGGAGATGGCCATCGAAGAACTGGATCTTTCAGTCCGGTCGTACAATTGCCTAAAACGGGCGGGTATCGATAGTGTGGAAGAGTTAACCCGCAAAACTGAGGAAGATATGATGAAGGTAAGGAACCTGGGCAAGAAGTCTCTCCAGGAGGTAAAGGAAAAACTAGGAGCCTTGGGATTGGCTTTGCGTGAATCGGAAGACTAGATAGTTTTGATGTTCCGTTAGGGAAGGAGGGTGTGAGCATGAAAGAGGCGAGATTTGGGCGTGCTGCCGGCCATCGGCGGGCTATGCTGAGCAATCTAGTGGCAGCGGTGTTGCTGGAAGGGCAGATACAGACAACCGATACTAAGGCCAAGGCAGTGAAGCCTCTGGTGGATCAGATGATTACCCTGGGCAAGCGGGGAGATCTGCATGCCCGGCGTCAGGCTGCAGCCTATCTTGTACGGCCTGAGGCTGTGCAGAAGCTTTTCGCCGATATTGCTCCTAGATACAGTGAACGCAATGGCGGGTATACCCGGATCATGAAGGTGGGGCCTCGGCGGGGAGATGGCGCCCCCATGAGCATCGTGGAGCTGGTCTAATACTAGTGTTTCGGGGTATATAAACAGCGGGCGCATAGAGGTCGCAGAGGAGGCATCCTCTGCGTCGCTTTTTCCGCGATGCTTGGCGGTGGGCATGGGTCAGCAGGCAGTACCGGCGGGGAGGGAATGCTTGGTGAGACAAGAGAGTTTCATAGAATTGGAGAAAGTATGTTTCGCTTATACACGGGAGCAAAGTGAGCACGAAGAAGCCGCGCTGGAAGACGTGGATTTATCCATCCATGCTGGTGAGTTCGTTGCTATCCTGGGGCACAACGGCTCAGGCAAGTCCACTTTAGCCAAGCATTTCAATGGCCTGCTGCTGCCCACCGCGGGAGATGTATGGATAGCTGGTATGAACACCAAGGACGAAAAGTATCAGTGGGATATTCGTCAGACTGTAGGCATGGTCTTTCAAAATCCCGATAACCAAATCGTGGCCACAACGGTAGAAGAAGATGTGGCTTTTGGCCCTGAGAATCTTGGCCTTGATCGACAACTCATCCGTGAGCGGGTGGATGAAGCTCTGGCCATTGTGGGTATGTCTACTTTTGCCAAAGAAGCTCCCCACAACCTATCAGGTGGTCAAAAGCAAAGGGTGGCCATTGCTGGGGTGATTGCCATGCGGCCTCGATGTCTAGTGTTAGATGAGCCCACCGCCATGCTAGATCCAGTGGGACGCCGGGAAGTATTGGATACTATCCTTAGGCTCAACCAAGCTGAGGGGATTACTGTTGTATTGATCACTCATTTTATGGATGAAGCGGTGGGAGCCCAGCGGGTAATAGTCATGGACGCTGGCAAAGTGGTGCAGCAGGGCTCACCAGCAGCTATATTCCAGAAGATAGAGCTTTTGAGGGAGCTGCGGTTAGATGTACCGCCTGTGGTAGAACTGGCCTCTCGCCTTCGGGCAAAATCGGTGGCCCTGCCGGAAGATATATTAACTGTAGATGAGATGGTGACGGCTTTATGTCGATTGAGATCCGGGATCTAACTCATACTTACAATGCTGGCACCCCCTTTGCCCGTACTGCCATTCAGAACATAGATCTGACTATTGGAGATGGCGAACTGGTGGCCATCATTGGTCATACCGGCTCAGGCAAGTCCACACTGGTGCAGCATTTTAATGGCCTTTTGCGCCCTACAAAGGGTAGTGTCAAGATCGACGGAGTGGAGATCGGGCAAAAAGGTATCAGTTTGCGGGACATCCGGCGGAAGGTAGGTCTAGTTTTCCAGTACCCAGAGCACCAGCTATTCGAAGAGACAGTGTGGGACGATGTGGCCTTTGGGCCCCGCAACATGGGGATTACTGGAGAGGAATTGGAAGGCCGGGTACACCGGGCCCTAGCAGCTGTAGATGTGGATGAGAGCTTTGCCCAGCGGTCTCCCTTCGAGCTCAGCGGTGGGGAAAAAAGGCGAGTTGCCATAGCCGGAGTGTTGGCTATGGAGCCCTCGGTGATTGTGCTAGATGAACCTACTGCGGGCTTGGATCCCCGTGGCAGGGAAGACCTGTTGGACCAAGTCCAAAGGCTGCAAAAGCAGCGAGACTTGACAGTTGTCTTTGTCTCCCACAATATGGCTGAAGTCGCGAAGTTGGCTCAGCGTTTGGTGGTGATGGACCAGGGTGGAATAGTCATGGAGGGTCCACCCCAGGTTATCTTTGCCGACGGAGGGCGTCTGGAGGCCATGGGACTTGGAGTCCCAGATATGACCTTGCTTATGCAGAGGTTGAGGGATCAAGGATGGAACTTGCCGGCCAGCGCTTTGACTGTGGCAGATGCAGAAAAGGCGATCATGGCGGCTTTGGCTGAGAAGGTGGGGGTGGATACTGGTGCCAAGCTTTAGGAACATCACCATAGGACAGTATATCCCCGGGGAATCCCTCTTGCACAGGCTAGATCCCCGCACCAAGATTATTATCACATTCTTCCTGGTAATAGGCCTGTTTTTCATAGACAGCTTCTGGGGTTACGGAGCTGCTGCTCTGTATATTGGCCTAGCTGTGCTTCTTTCCCAGATTCCGGCGCGCTTCTTGTTTAGAGGGCTTAGACCGGTACTTGCCATCATCATCTTGACATTTATTCTCAACTCTTTCATGACAGAAGGGGAGCCTATCTGGCAATGGGGTTTTCTCGTACTGACTAAAGATGGTCTAGTGAGAGGTGGCATGCTGGCTGTTCGCCTGATTCTGCTCATCGTCGGAACTTCTATCTTGACCTTGACAACCTCGCCTATTTCCTTAACCGATGGGCTGGAAAGTCTACTGAAACCTGGCAAGAAGATTGGGGTTCCCGCCCATGAGTTGGCTATGATGATGACCATAGCCTTGCGCTTTATTCCGACACTGCTGGAGGAAGCAGAGAAGATCATGAAAGCCCAGATGGCCCGGGGAGCTGACTTCGAATCAGGCAACCTGATTCAGCGGGCCAAGAGCTTGCTCCCACTTTTGGTGCCTTTGTTTGTCAGTGCTTTTCGGCGGGCAGATGAGTTGGCAGTAGCCATGGAGGCCCGGTGTTATCGGGGTGGAGAAGGTCGTACCAAGTTGAACCTGTTGATGTTTAAGATGGCGGATTATCTGGCTTTAGTTGGCAGTGGGCTGGTGATTGGATGGTTGGCTTGGGCTTTCTAGAGAGCCTGGGGGGTTAAGCGAATGGCCAGAACGGAGCGGAATATTCGTCTAATCGTAGAATATGATGGTACGTTTTATCACGGCTTCCAGACCCAGGATGACCCGTCCTTACCAACCATTCAGAGTGCACTAGAAGCAGCCATTCTCACTATTTGCCAGGAGCAGGTGCGTATAATCGGTTCAGGTCGCACAGATGCTGGTGCCCACGCCTTGGGACAAGTAGTTAATTTCCCTACCGGTGCATCTATACCGATAGAGCGGTTCCCAGCGGCACTAAATAGCGCATTGCCTAGGGACATACGCATCAAACGTGCTGATTGTGTGCCTCAAGCATTTCACTCCCGCTTTGATGCTGTGGCCAAGACATATCACTATATAGTAGATAACCGCCCTCTTCCCAGTGTTTTCTGGCGAAACTACACCTATCATGTGTCTGGAGACTTAGATTTGGGCACAATCAGGGAGGCAGGAGAACTCCTGGTAGGGACTAAGGATTTTGCCTCCTTTCAGACTAGTGGCAGTTCTGCTCGGACATCAGTGCGCAGCATCTATCATCTGCGAGTGTCGGAGAGCGAGGGGCTTATCACCTTCGCGATCAGAGCTAATGGCTTTTTGTACAACATGGTTCGCAACATTGTCGGGACTCTGTTGGAAGTGGGCAAGGGGAGACTAGCGGTCCATCAAATCCCCGATATTATCGCAGCCCAAGATCGCTCGCGAGCAGGGCCAACTGCACCAGCTCATGGTCTTTATCTAGTCGATGTAGAGTATGATGGCAGGGACGGAACACTAAATGCTTGACACTGGTAGAGCGCTGTATTAAAATTGGATACGGCAAACCCAGTAGCGTTGCTGCTGGGCTATTCTGGATATTTGACTAAAACCGGTTCTTAACTCTAATCGCTGCGGTACATAGCCCCGGCCGCTGCGTCACGGTTGAGAATGGTTATCATACAACTGTGTTCGCAAAGGGGGGAAAGTCAATGGAGAAAGGCAAGACGTATATGGCTAGACCCGCAGATATTGACAGGAAATGGTATGTAATAGATGCTGAGGACAAGGTGTTAGGCCGACTGGCGGCGGAGATCGCCACCATACTCAGAGGTAAGCATAAACCCCAGTACACGCCCCACATGGATACCGGTGATTTTGTGATCGTGATCAATGCGGAGAAAGTAAAACTCACCGGCAAGAAGCGACAGCAGAAAACCTACTACTGGCACACAGGTTATCCTGGCGGCATCCGCAGCAATACTGCGGAGCAACTGCTAGCTAGGAGACCGGAAGAAGTAATTCGGAAGGCTGTCTGGGGTATGTTGCCGGGCAACAAACTGAGCCGACAACAGCTCACAAAGCTGAAGGTATATGCCGGACCGGATCATCCACACATGGCCCAGATGCCCCAGCCCTTAGAGGTGCAGGAGGCTGTAAAATAGCAAGGGAAGTCTCAGATAGATACGTAGAAAAGCGGGAAAGGGGGGATAGTTAGGTGGCTAAAGCAGATTTGAACCAGTATTATGGCACTGGACGAAGGAAACATTCTGTTGCCCGGGTGTACCTGAGACCAGGGACCGGCAACATTATCATAAACAAGCGGCCCATAGAGGAATATTTTGGTCGTGATGTCCTAAAGACCATTTGTCGTCAGCCCCTAATGTTGACGGAGACAGAAGGTAAATTTGATGTCAAAATCAATGTTGGCGGAGGCGGCATGTCGGGACAAGCAGGGGCCATTCGCCATGGTATCGCTCGAGCTCTTCTAGAATATGATGAGGAGCTGCGCCCGGCCCTAAAGCGGGCGGGTTATTTGACCAGGGATCCCAGGATGAAGGAGCGGCACAAATATGGCTTGAGGAAAGCCAGAAGAGCTCCACAGTTTTCCAAGCGCTAATGTCACGGCGATATGTATGAGGCGGTCTTTAGCCAAGAGGCGGAGGGCCGCCTTTTTTGCTAGGGTTTTTTATGCCGTAGAGAGGGGTAAGAATATATGGAACAGCAATGTGTGTTATCTACCATTCGGGACACGAAAGTGGTAGCCATTGTTCGGCGAGTACTGGCGGAGTCTGCTTATGATATTGCAGCAGCTCTAGTGGAGGGAGGCCTTCGAGCTTTAGAATTCACGGCGGAAACCCCTGGGATTGCAGACATAATAGCCGATGTACGCAAACGGCTACCAGACTCTGTGGCTGTGGGTGTAGGCACAGTGCTAGATGGGGAGACTGCAAGGATCATGCTCCTTGCGGGGGCAGACTTTGTTGTGACCCCGACGTTGAATCAGAAGACAATTGAGGTTTGTGTCCGCTACGGGAAGCCTGTAATACCTGGGGCCATGACTCCAACGGAGATCCTCACAGCCTATGAATATGGGGCTGATCTTGTCAAGGTGTTTCCCGCGGGAGTTCTGGGTAGTGGATATCTCCGCAGTCTGCAGGGACCATTGCCCCATATTCCCCTTATGGCCACCGGGGGTATCTCTGCTGACAATGCCCAGGAGTTTCTCCAAGCCGGGGCAGCTGCCCTGGGGGTGGGAGGTTCTCTCATACCTTCCTGGGCAGTAGAGACCAAGGACTATAAGGCAATTGAACAAGCAGCCCGGCATTTGATGGGAGCGGCTTTAGGCAGTTAACCATTGGATCAGCAAGACCAAAAAGGGAGGCGGTTTGGAATGCAAGAGAGCCGTATTGCTCCTGGCAATGAGTTGGCTTCAGAGCGAGCAGACTTTGATATCGCCGTTATCGGTGCAGGTCCTGGCGGATACATAGCCGCTATTTACGGAGCAAGGCAAGGTGCCAAAGTAGTGTTGATAGAGAAAGATACCGCTGGTGGTACCTGCCTCAACCGAGGATGCATTCCCACCAAAGCGCTCATCCGCACAACTGAAATCTACAAGACACTCCAGGAAGCCAATAGATATGGTTGTCAAGCAGATAACATTAGGGTGGATTACAAAAGAGCTGTAGCCCGCAAAGACCGTGTAGTCGGCGGCCTCGTCAAAGGTGTCCAGTCTTTGCTGGATAAGGGTGGGGTGACTGTTTTACACGGCTCCGGTGAGTTCATAGATGGTGAGACTATTAGGGTCACACAGGGAGATCAGGAAACCTTGGTCAAGGCTCGCAATATCATCATTGCCACCGGGTCTGAGCCAGCCGACTTGCCTATTCCCGGAGCTTCACTGGATTTTGTGATGGATAGTACCCAGGCTTTGGAGCTTGAGGAGCTGCCCCCTACCCTAGTGATTATCGGGGGCGGGGTCATCGGCATGGAATTCGCCTTTATCTTTGGCAGATTGGGAGTGAAGGTGACTCTTATCGAGTACCTAGATGAAGTGTTGGCCCTCTTGGATAGCGATTTGACCCAAGAGGCAGTGCGCAACGCCCGCATGGCAGGGGTCAAGCTGAATACCAATGCTAAAGTCACCTCCATTGAACAGGGGCCCAGTGGCCAAGCTGTAGTACACTTCGAAAATGTCGACACCGGCGAAACCATCCCCAGTGTAACCGCGGATAAAGTGTTAATGGCCGTGGGTAGGCGCCCCTTCCTAAATGGTTTGGGTGTCACAGAGCTTGGCCTGGAGCTCCAGCCTCGGGGGAGAGGGATCAAGGTCAACGACATGATGCAGACCAATATTGAAAACATCTATGCTATCGGAGATGTTACCGGGGGCATGATGCTAGCTCATGTGGCCTCCCATCAGGCCATAGTGGCTGTTGACAACATCATGGGACGCAATAACATCATGGACTACAGGGCAGTTCCCAATGCCATCTTCACTGACCCTGAGATAGCCACAGTGGGCCTCAGCGAGAAAGAGGCTGCAGCTCATGGTCTAGAGATCAGAGTTGGACGCTTCCCCTTTGCAGGCAATGGCAAAGCTCTCGCTCTGGGGAATAGCCGGGGTTTTGTCAAGCTCATCACTGATCCGGAGACCGGTATCGTTTTGGGTGGCGGGATTGTGGGGCCCGGGGCTACTGACCTGATTGCTGAAGTCACGTTGGCCGTACAGCACGAACTCACAGCCCAGCAAGTGGCCAGTACTATCCATGCTCACCCTACACTGCCAGAGGCGATTCTCGAGGCGGCCTGGGCTGCGGGAAGTGGGGCCTTGCATCTTGCAGACTGATTGGGCAACGGCAAGCATCATCGTCTCTAGTTCCTTGGATCCTTGGTATAACCTAGCCGTAGAAGAAATGCTCTTACATGGGACTAAGCAAGTCGGCACTATCTTGTATCTATGGCAGAATCAAAACACTGTGGTGATTGGACGCAATCAGAATGCCTGGAAAGAATGCCGCTGGGAACTCCTTCACAAAGCAGGGGGCAAGTTAGCCCGCCGTCTATCTGGGGGAGGAGCGGTCTATCATGATCTGGGTAATTTGAACTTTACCTTCATCACTAGACGGCAGGACTATGATCTGGAGAAACAGCTACAGGTGATTCTCCAGGCCGTGGCTGAACTGGGTATACCTGCGGAGTTCTCCGGCCGAAACGATCTCTTGGCTGAAGGTAGGAAGTTTTCGGGAAATGCCTTCTACAAAGATGGCAACCGGGCTTACCATCATGGTACCATTTTAGTAGCAGTGGACTTTGCCCAAATGGGCCGCTATCTTCAAGTGTCCAAAGAGAAAATGGCGGCCAAGGGCATTGATTCAGTCCAGTCCCGGGTGGTGAATCTAGCGGAGCTAAAGCCCGATGTGAATGTGGATCTAGTGCGGAACTCACTAAAAAAGAGCTTCCGCAGTATCTATGCTCCTCCAGGAGGAGAAGCGGTCGTGGAAGGCTGGTGTGATCAACTCCCAGAGCTTTACAGGAAATACGCCTCCTGGGAATGGCGATTTGGCCAAACACCGGCCTTTGACTTGATATTACAGCAACGCTTCCCTTGGGGTGGGGTGGAATTGGCTCTGACCTTAGCTGGCGGGCATATTCGGGAGGCAGAGGTCTTTTCCGATGCCATGGAGCCCCACCTGATTCAGGCCATAGGCCCTGCTTTGAAGGGCCGTGCTTTGGAAAAAGGCGCTATGTTGGCTGCTTTGGATGGGATGGGAGAGACTCTACAGGAAAAAGACATCATTGACGATATAAACGGATGGCTCTCCGTCGTGGATGTATGAGGTGAATCAAGTAAACTCGGCCCTCTGCTGATGGTAGCAGGGGGCTCATCTGTTTCCGATTGCTCAGGAAATGGGGATCGTAGCTGATTCTCCTCTTGGGTTGGCTCTTCTGTTAGCTCCCCAGGGATTGGCTGGTCTGGTTGGGCTATAGGCTCCGGCGGTTCCGGTGGTAGTTGACCGGACTCTGGCTCTGTGCAGGGGGCATACTCTGTAGGCTCAGTTCCTCTGATGAAGGCGCTGTCCACAGCCCATTCACACCCTGGGCCGGCCAAAAGCCCGGAGAAGATGTGGATGGGTACTCCAGTCACGATTTCCCTGGGGATGGGGAAATCCCATGGTGGCTCATGGGCTAGAGCTGTGTTCATGAATTGGTGCTACCATAGCCAGGTAAAGGTTTCCGCTGATCATCGCCTATATAGACAACCGTGACGAGGCTAGGAGTGTAGCCGGCGAACCACAAGCTGATCTTCTCGTCGGTGGTGCCGGTTTTACCTGCTGCTGGCCGATTGACAGATAAGTGCTTGCCGGTGCCATATTCCAGGACTGATCTTAGCATATCTGTTACCAAGTAGGCGGTGGTTTCAGCAATCACTCTTACTCCCCGGGGTTGGTGCTCCTCTAGGATTCGGCCATCCTGATCTAGCACCTTTTGTATGGCCCTTACTTCATAGCGAGTACCCCCATTGGCGAAGGGTGCGAAGGCTCCGGCTAATTCCAGAGGTGTTACACCTTTGGTAAAGCCACCTAATGCCAGGGAAAGATTTCTATCCTCGGGAGTCAGCGATGTAATCCCCATATCTTTGGCTAGTCTTATGGCTTTATCGACACCCACTGCATGAAGCGTCCACACAGCAGCGTTGTTCAAAGACACAGCTACAGCATGCTTCATGGTCACAGGGCCCCAGTATTGGGCTTGCCAATTCCCTGGTGTGTAGCCGGCATACTCTCGGGGAGTATCTTCAACTAGTGTGTTTTGCTGCCAGCCTGCCTCTAGAGCAGCCGCATAGACAAAGGGCTTGAAAGTCGAGCCAGGTTGGCGATGGGCTAGGACTGCCCGATTGAACTGTGACGCAATGTAGTTTCGCCCACCTACCATAGCCTTGATGCCGCCAGTCTGGGGATCAACAGCCACTAGAGCCCCTTGAAAATCTTGATCGGCAAAGGCAGCGTTGGCAGCTGCTTGGTAATCCGAATTGAGAGTTGTGTGGACCCGTAGCCCGCCTTTGTAGACCAAACTACTCCCATATCTATCCTCCAACTGCTTTTTGACATAGTCAACGAAATACGGAGCAAGACCCCGCTCTCGGCGAGTGAGCCTGAGTGGTGTCCCAGCTGCTGTGGCTCGGTCTATTTCTGAAATCATGTCTAGAGATGCCATCCTCTCCAAGACAAGACTGCGCCTTTCCAACGCGAGATCCGGGTTGATGTAAGGATCGTAGTTTGCCGGTGATCGGGGAATCGCAGCCAAGAGAGCACTATCTGCCAGATCCAGCTCTGAAGCTGATTTGCCCAGGTAAGTGCGGGCAGCTGCCTCTATGCCATAGCTGCCTTCACCAAAATAGATCTGATTTAAGTACAACTCCAATATTTCATTTTTGGTATAGCGCTGCTCCAAGATTATTGCCAGCACCAGTTCCTCGATCTTGCGACTCCACGTCTTCTTCTGAGTGAGGAATAGATTCTTTGCTAACTGCTGAGTGATGGTGCTAGCCCCAAGCACTTTCTTTTTGGCTCGGATATCAACGTAAAGAGCCCGGAGAATGGCAATGGGATTGAAACCGGGATGTTCATAGAACCATCGATCTTCGATGGCAATGATGGCATTGCGCATATCTTGAGGGATGCTTTCCAGGTGTATGTACCGAGACGGCCCCTCGCCCAATGTAGCCAGAATTTCCCCGTTGTCTGCTAGTAAGGTGGCTGCGTCCATGGGGCTGGTATTCTCGAATTCACTTAGGAGAAACCAGCCTCGCACGTATAGGCCGAGGAGCAGGATTAGAGGAATGGCTATGAATAGGATAATAGCGATTCGATAGCGGCTCAAGAAGTTTCTAAGAGATGCCAAGACCATCACCCGAAGCTAGTATGGGCTGGATGGTATGGTGCTATACCGTTGCCCATGGATGGGTTGTGTTGATTGTTTTTGCTTCCCATAGCAGGATAGCAGCATGGATGGTAGATGCTTGCTAGACTTCTTTTACAGGAGAGAAGTACTCTGGCTATCTATATCAGACCTGCGCGCTTTAGTGTTTTTGCGATATTCCGCTTTCGTTCTCATTTCCTTCTTTCCAAGGGGAAAAAGATACTTTTCTGGCCTGCTTTCGGCGTCTGGCAGGAATCACTGTTCAACATAAGAAAACTTATGTTGAGGATTCGCTGTCAGTTTTTAGGCAAAACAGGGGGAGGGGAGAGGGTTTTGAGCCTCCCGGCACTACCCAATCTCGATACACAGCTACCAGATGTCCCGCGAGAATACCCACATGGATACCGAAGCGAAGGTGAGATGATTGCGGGGTGGCTTGCAGATAAATCGCCCAAGACTAGGGAGTGTTATGCCCTGGATGTAAACTGACCCTTTCAGTGGTTAGGAAAGCCCCTAAAGGTCGTTACTATTAGTGAAGGGCAGAGGAATAGTGGATTTGGAACAGTGGCTCAAGAAGGCCAATAGCACACCGAAGGAGGCTATGTTATGCCAGCAGTGTTGCATTATGTGGATTTAACGTTGCCGGAGCTGCAGGCGTTAGATGATACCAAGACCATCTTCCTACTCTCTGTAAGTCCTATAGAAGCCCATGGGCCCCATTTACCCGTGGGCACGGATGTGTTTATTGCCCAGGAGCTGCAGCGTCGCTATGTAGAGCAGCTAACAGCTAAGTATCCAGACTACCAGCTTGTGCTGCTGCCCGACCTATACTGCGGTTCCGATGCTTTGCCGGTGGCAGGGAGCCTGTCGGTGAGGGGAACTGCCCTGGAAGCCATAATTCTAGATTACGCCAAGGGTTTAGCGAAACAGGGATTCAAGTACCTATTTCTAGCCGATAATCATGGGGGTCCGCGGCATCAGATGGCCCTGTATAGAGCCAGTAGGCGCGCTTGGAGACGTTGGCGGTTCTCTGTTATCAGCCCCTTTAATCTAGTCTTTCGCTATATGGTGCAGCATGATACTGAATTTCTTGAAGCCACTGGACTTGTTCCTGGATCGTGTGGCGATGATGCAGACGCCCATGCTGGAACCAATGAGACATCCTTGCTCCTGGCAGTGGATCCCGCTCAAGTAGCAGATCAAGCCTCCATCCCGGCTTCTCTCCCACCAGCTCCCAAGGGGCTCGCTTCACTGGTCTATCGCTTGGGAACCCTATTTGGCAAGACTGATTGGGGCAAAGATCTGCGACATTTGGCCAATACCTTAGCGTGGGTATCAGAGGAGAACATGCTACCCTATATGGGGGATCCAGCAAAGGCCACAGCTGCCGCCGGTGAAGCCATGCTCAATGCAAGGGTGGATGTGGCCATGGAGCTATTCGCCCAGGCGCTCAGTGGCCAATTGGGGCCTGTGGGACTTGGTAAACCCATGTTGTATTGGCTGAGCTGGTTAGTGCGACTGCCGGAGGATTAATTAATTGCCCAATGAAGATCATGGTCCACAGGATTCCCTGGGATTTGGGAGTATTAGGGTATTTGCATACCTTAATTTGAGATGATGAAGGGGCGTGGACGATGAAAGATTCGCTGTTCAGGTCACGAAACAGACTGCTAGTTTTTCTATGCTTTGTGGCTTTGTTAGGCGCCATATTTCCGGGGAGAGTTGTGGCATCATCAGGGGCCAAGCGGTTGTCCGGGGGCGCAGCCTTGGTTCAATCAGAGATTGACTTAAACGACGTGATCGGCGTGGGGGAGCTCAAGGCTTTGGCTCGGGCGATGTCTGACAAATATTACGCTGGCTTGTCCCTGCAAGAGAGAAGCTCTGTTGACCGCGAACTCCGTAAACTTGATGCTGAGGAACCTGGTTTGCAGCGAGCCGTTTTGGAGATTACGTCTACAGCGGCGGTGGTGGGGGGCATGCGGGCATCGGAGCCGGTGGCATCCATATTCTCGGCGGAGGCAGTGGCAGCTAGGCCAGATGACGCCCTAGCAGTGTGCAACTTCGGCGCAGTACTCCATCTTCTGGAAAGGCTGGAGGATTCTGTTGCAGTCCTGAAATTCGCTCGGGTCTTGGAACCCGATTCACCGGTGATACTCACCAATTTGGCTAATTCGATGTATGACCTAGGTGACGTGGATACCGCCAAAAAGCTATATCTGGATGCTATTGCTCTGGACTCTACATATGGCCCGGCTAGGCGCTCGCTGGGGGATCTCTACCTAGCTGCCGGGGACTGGCGCAAGGCACTGGAGCAATATCTGGCCGCCGCGGAGTATGGCTATACCCCTGGGGTGAAGAGGGGTATAGGTGAGGCGACAGATGCGGCTACTGAAGATGGGCATAGCGAGAATCTGCCACCTCCTCCAGGGACAGGCTCCGCTGGCGTAGGGTCTACAGAGCTTTCTGGAGCACGTAATGGATTGTCCATCTTTCAGGTGGGTGAGCCAGCACATCCATTGGCACAGCTCAGAATCCCCAACATGCCCCAGTGGAGTGACTATGTCGCTTTTGCCAAGTCTAGCCAGGAGTTGAACGAACTCACCGTGAGTGTGGCCTCACAAATGGGGGAGGTGCTTGCGGGATACCCCGTACCGGATTTTGGCTCCACCGGTGGTGGCAGGATTGGCTATGACAAACAACATACACAGCAGGCTTATCTGGAGAGGTACTATACAGATAAGCTGAACGAACTCCAAGAGAGGCATGGGGGTTTATTCACCAATATCACCAGCAATGTGCTGGGTTCCCTGGAAGAAGAGCTATACAGGATTTCTGAGACGTATCAGGAGAGAATACTCGCCATTGCCATGGCGGGCGGTTCCGAGGAAAAGATAAAGCAAGAAATGGCAAAAGCATTGAAAGAGTGGTGCGAGGAGCAAGATGCAGTCCATGGCAAGTACTATGGCGAATGGTTGAACAAGGCGAAGCAGTACTATGCTGAGCTGCGCTTACTCTTGGAAATGTATATACGGGATTCCGCCCCCATATTGACCTCAATATATGACCCGGCTAGTTTTAAGCTGGCCGATATTGACCGCCAGCTCTTTGTCCTGACTGAAGTCCAGGATTTGACCTTAGGTTGGGTGGGCGCGGCCACTAGTTTCCAAGGTTGCCAGTACCCCCCATGTAGCCACGGCGCGGATCCTGTGGAGACAGATTCCCTTGACAATGGATCCAACAAGCCATCGGATTGCCCCTTCAAAGATGGTAGCAAGCTAAAGCTAGATCTAGGCATTGTTACTATTACCATAGACTGCACAACTGTTGGCGTAGATGGCGGAGAACTGATTGTGGGTGGGTTTAGCTGGGATTTTAAAGAGAAGAGAGTTACCGCTGTTCGTCTAGGAGTTGGAGGTAGCCTTGGAGGCGGGGTCTACAGGGACGAGGCTGGTCGCCAGGGGGCTTTGGGTAAGAAGACGGGCCTGGCAGCCGGCGGTTCCATGGGTATGGGCTTTGAAATGACTTTCGATGAAAGTGGAGGATTAAGTGATATCCGGGGACAGTGGGACATGGGTGCCCAGGCAACTACCCCAGCCGGTGGCTATTCCCCGGCAGTGTCTCTAATGGCAGGAACTAGCGGTGCCGGTGATGCGTCTTTTGGTTGGTAGTTGAACTGCTCCTGGGCTTAGCCTAGGAGCAGCGCCATGTTTGCTAGCTTGGCTGATAGGATCCTAGAGGTCCTTGTAGCAGAACCACCAATCCCAACATTCAAATTTACCGGCCTTAGCATCATCTAGGCGGGCTTGAGCATCCTTTGTGTTAGTTGCCGGAGGGATGATTACTTTATCACCGAGGTCCTCGTTGTTGGGCCAATTAGCTGGCAGAGCTACCTTGTGCTTCTCATGGGTCTGCAGAGCTTTTAGTGCCCGCAAGATCTCATCCATGTTGCGGCCAATTTCCTGGGGATAGTATAGAATCAGACGGATAACACCTTTGTCATCGATGATAAACACCGAACGTACAGTGTTGGTGCCCTTGCCAGGATGAATCATGCCTAGAGCGTCGGATACTCTACCCAGCTCATCGGCTATGACTGGGAACTGTACATCGACATTGCGGTTTTCCTTAATCCACTCTACCCATTTTATGTGGGAAAACACTTGGTCCACGGACAGCCCGATGAGGTCACAATTCAGAGCCTCGAAATCTTTGCGGAGGCGCTCAAAAGCGATGAACTCCGTTGTACATACAGGGGTAAAATCGCCGGGATGACTAAAAAGAACAAACCATCTGCCTGCATAGTCTCCAGGTAGATTCTTCATGCCGTGGGTAGTATTAACCTGCATCTCTGGGAAATGGTCTCCGATTAGCGGTAGTCCCGTATTCATTGCATAACCTCCTGAGTAATAGTAGTCATTATCACTAGAGCATTACCCGGGTTTGGGATTAATGAAACCTCTTCTGGGCAGATAATCGGAGAATTTCCCTCAGACAGGGAGAGGAAGCACGGAAAGCTGCAGAACTTAGTCGCAGGAAAAATCGCCATATGCAAGAAGAGTGTGTCTGGAGGTGATGGATTGTCCATTGCAGAAGTCATAGATATTGTCAGCAAAGCAGGAGAACTGGTGCTGAGTAAAGTTGAGTCAGGGTTTTCTATCTACCATAAAGGCACCATTGATTTGGTGACAGATGCTGATAAAGCGTCAGAAGAGTATATCACAACCGAGCTCAGTAAACGCTTCCCAGGGATCACGATTTTGGGCGAAGAAGAGGGCTGGTCTGGGTCTCAAGATGCCGAATACATGTGGCTAATTGACCCCCTCGATGGAACCACAAACTTTGCCCATGGCAATCCCCATTATTGCATATCGGTGGCGTTGGCCAAGGCAGGGCAATCTGTGTTGGGTGTTGTTTATGACCCAGTAGCTAAGGAGATGTTTAGTGCCGAAGCCGGAGGCGGCGCTTTTCTGAATGGGAACAGAATTCGAGTTTCCCAGAATGACAAGCTTCAAAGCAGCCTATTTGTCACAGGGTTTCCCTATGACGCTGCTACTCGAAAAGCTAATGTAGCAATCTTCGGGAGGATCATGCAGGCTTCCCAGGGTGTACGTGTCATGGGATCAGCCGCACTTGATCTTTGCTATGTGGCTTGTGGTCGCGTGGAAGCTTACTGGGAGAGATCGATTAATGCCTGGGATATTGCCGCCGGTAGCCTCATGGTATCGGAAGCAGGTGGCCAAGTGTCCAACTACTTGGGCCATGAGCTTAACCTATTTAAAGGTGAGATATTGGCTTCCAATGGATTGGTGCATAGCCAGCTGATGACCCTGATATAGTCATGGCCTTTCAATGTCCCGGAGTCAGAAGTTGAGCAGATGCAATAGAGGCATGGGGTATTCAAATCCCAAGGCAAGGCAGGAGGTAGCACCATTGAATTCACTTGAACGAGTCACCAGAACTTTGCGGTTTGAAGAGCCGGATCGAGTACCAGTATATCCGCTACTCAGTGGAGTGACCAGGAGATTGGTCAATGCCAATTATGAGGAATGGGCCACCAATGCTGATATCTGTGCTAAAGCGTATATCAAGGCCGCGGAGCAGTATCGTCTAGATACGATCTGTACTCTGACAGATCTTTCAGTTGAAGCGGCAGACTTCGGAGCACCTCTTGTTTACCCCGCCAATGAGGCAGCTCATCCGGCTTTTGGTAAGCGTCTTATTGAAAACGCAGAGGACTATCGGAGAGTTCGGTCTATAGATCCACGGACGGGTTCGCGTATGAGTGAACATATTAAGCTCTGCAGCAATCTAGTAGAGGCCAAAGGGAAAGAGATGCCCATTGTTGCCTTCACTTTCGGTCCATTGGGGATTGTTAGTATGCTCAGGGGTCAAGAGGCTTTGTTCATGGATCTGTTATTAGAGCCTGAGGCCGTCAAACATGCAGTTTCAGCGGTAACTGACACACTGATGGATTACTACGATGCTTTGATGGATACGGGCGTTCATGCCATCATGCTGGACACTCTATTTGCCTCCAAATCGATAATGAGTAAATCTATGTGGTTGGAATTCGAGGGAGTTTATGTCAGGAAACTGGCAGAGCGAGTGCACAACCGAGGTTGTATGGTAATGGTTCATAATTGCGGCAACGGGGTCTATTTCGATGTTCAGATTGAGACCCTTCAGCCAGAGGCGATTTCCTTTCTCCACTTACCTGACGATGTATCGACTCCAGCCGAACTGAAGGAGAAATATGGCCATCAGACTACTTTAATTGGCCATGTGGATCCCACCTGGATCGTGCAGGCTAGTGAAGATGAGGTTCGGGCACGATGTCAGGAACAGATCGACCAGTATAAGGGGGGAGGCGGATACATTCTAGCCACAGGTTGTGAGTATCCTGCCAACGGGGATCTGCGCAATGGTGAGGTGATGGTGGAAACCGCCGAGATCTATGGACGTTATCGCTAAGTTGCTCACCTAGCGCCACTCTACTTGATTTAGGCGTTGCCCATGGCTGCTGCTAGAGGTAGGGCTTCTACTTTCCGGGCGATAATACTTTTAGCATTTCCCCGTTGTTCTAGCCTTCCTCGGACAATCAGGGCTGGTTCAGTAAAGATGATGTGTCCGTATTTCTGGTACACATTTTCAAAGATAGTTACATCGATCATGCCAAACTCATCCTCTAAAGTCAGGAAAACTACAGTGCGTCCGCTTTTGGTAGGGGGTCGGTGCGGCCTAATAACAATTCCAGCAGCACTGACATTGCGCCCCGGTGAGCTCTGTTCTAACTCTTGGCTGCTGGCTATGTGCCGCTGACGCAATTTAGGACGCAGAAAAGTCATCAGATGAGAACCAACATTTAGCCCTAAGACTGAGTATTCCTGGAGGAATTTCTCCTTGAAGGAGAAATCTGGCACCTGATACCTATTATGCTCCCGCCAGAGAACCTCAGGCTCCTCAGGGAAAAGCGATGGTTGATTTTGCCGGGCACAGAACGCCTGGATCTTTTTTAGATCCCACAGGAGCTGGCGGCGGTTGGTATGGATGCTATCAAAGGCTCCACAAAGGATCAGGTTGGTGAGAATGTCTGTATCTAGCCCTGTGCGTTGGCAAAAATCCAGCAAAGAGTTATAGGGTTTGGATGACCGCTCCTGCAGGATCCTGTGCAGTGAGCTTTTATCCATACCGCTCACCTGGGCCAGGGAAACCCGGATAGCTAGTTTAGGTGCAATTGTTGTCCCATCGTTGCCTAGCTGGTCCTGGGAAGGGAGTTCTTCCACGGAAAACTGCTCACCACTAATATTTATATCCGGCGGTAATACCGGTATATTGCGGCGCCGAGCTTCTAGGCAAATGGTATTGGGTGGGTAAAACCCCATGGGCTGGTTGCTGAGGATAGCTGCATAGAAATGGGCAGGATAGTGCTCCAAGAGGTAACTGGTTTTATAGGCTGTGTCGCCGAAAGCGGCGGCATGGGCTTCACAGAAACCGTAGCCAGCATAGCCCATGATATAGGAAAATATGGTTTGGGCTATGCTAGGTTCCACCCCATTGGCAATAGCTTTGGCGATAAATTCTTCGCCAATGGCATCCATCTCCCCTTGAGAACGAAAATGGGTCATGACTCGGCGCAGTCGATCCGATTCTCCCGGTGTAAAACCGGCGATGGTGGTGGCAATCTGAATCACCTGTTCTTGGTATAAAACAACACCATAAGTTTTAGCCAAGATAGGTTCTAGGGCAGGGTGCACGTAGGTTGGCGCTTCCTGACCATGGCGGCGGGCGATGAAAGGTTCCACCATATTGCCTTGAATAGGGCCGGGGCGGATTAAAGCGACACTGGCGATAATATCCTCCATGTTATCTGCACCTAGGCGAGCTTGTAAAGCTCTTTGGGCAGAGCTTTCCAGCTGAAAGGCACCAATAGTTTTGCCTGAGTTGAGTCGTTGATAGGTGGCATTATCATCTAGAGGTATGTCTTCATAACAAAACTGGGGAGAATTATTTTGCTTAGCCCAGGTATTAATCGATCCCACTGCATCTTCCACTGCAGAGAGCGTGCGTAAAGACAAAAGGTCGAGTTTAATTAGACCTAGATCTTCTATATCATCTTTATCAAATTGAGCGATTAATACCCCCTTGGCAGCGGGCTGCAAAGGAGTGACGGCTGTGAGGGGCTCTCGACAGATGACTAACCCACCTAGATGAGTTCCGATAAACCGAGGAAACCCAGCGGCTTGTTGGCAGAGCTGGAAGAGTTGCTGGTATTTCCAGAGCGGTAAAGGGCTTTTGCGGATTTCAGGAAATTTCCCGATAGATCTTTGGATGGCATCAGCCGGTACGTGGGGAAAGCGTTTGGCCAGGTTATTGACTTCTTCTGGAGGAAAACCTAAAGCCTTGCCGAAATCCCTCAAAGCAGACCGGGCTCTGAAAGTATTGAAAGTGCAGACTGAAGCCACATGCCGAGCACCGTATTTCTCATAGACATACTGGGCCACTTGATCCCGGTAGCGGGCATCAAAATCTATGTCAATATCGGGCTTCTGTGCCCGTTCCAAGCTCAAAAAGCGCTCGAACAAAAGGCCCCGGGCGATGGAATCGACTTCCGTAACCTGCAAACAATAGACTACCGCGGAATCGGCAGCTGACCCCCGGCCAGCATAGCGAATGCCTTTTCGCCGGGCAAAGCAGGCGATATCCCACATAACAAGGAAGTAATCTTCCACCTGCAGGGCGGTGATAATCGAGAGCTCATGTTCTAGCCTTTCCCGGATAGCCGGGGTAATGGTGTGATATCGCAAAACTGCGCCCTGGTAAGTGAGCTCCCGGAGATAGGTAGCTGCAGATTGCTGGGTGGGAACAGGAAAAGCCGGAAAGAGGTGTCTCTTTAAGTCCAAAACTGGTTGGCAACGGTGGGCTATCTCTTGGGTGGCAGCTAGGGCCGCTGGATATTCCGTGAAGAGCTGAGCCATTTCTGCCAGGGACTTCAGATAGTTTTCTGCATTCAAGCGTCTTTCCCCATGGACATCCTCCACTTGAGTCAAGGTGCGGATACAGGTGAAGGTGTCGTGTAAAGGGAAATCCTCTTTGTGAACGTAATGGACATTATTGGTGGCAACTACTTGCAACTTCAATTCAGCGGCTAGTTCGACTAGGGCCCCGTTCAACTGATGGGTATGGGGCAAGAGATCAGAGATCAACTCCAAATAGAAGTTATCTCGCCCTACCACATCAATATAGCCCTTGGCCGCCTCCCGAGCAGCCTGTATGTTGCCCCGTAGGATTAAAGATGGTACTTCTCCACGGCGACAGCCCGACAAGAAGATTAAGTTCTGGCTGTGCCGAGCAAGGGCTGCCATGGGCACCCGGGGGTTTAGGCGATCACCCGCCTGATAGGCCACGGTCAGCAGCTGACACAAATTGGCATAGCCAGCGGGGTTTTGGGCAAGGGCCACCAAGTGATGACCATTTTCCATAGAGAGTTCCGCCCCTTGAATGGGCTGAATGCCGGCGGCCATCGCTAACTTATGAAACTGGACAGCAGCACTCACATTGTTGTGATCAGTGATGGCCATTGCCGGGGAGCCGAATTCTGCCGCTTGTTGCACCAAGGCTGGTATAGAGCTGGCCCCATCGAGAAACGAAAAAGGCGAATGGACGTGCAGATGGATAAAAGACAACGATGACACCTCATTTTGTGGCAGGAATACAGGTATAGTGCGTATCGGGGCAGGATTTCCCTGGCTGCATAGCAAAATCAGTTAAGGTCAACCAACGTTTTGTATGCTGTCCTTGAGCCAAAGGGCAACATAAATATCAGGAACTGTGAAAGGGGATAAAGGTGCAGAGGTAGAACCACTAGCACCGCGTATCATGGCGAAACGAGTTTTCTCAGGTGTACAACCCAGCGGCTCTCTGACCATAGGCAATTACCTGGGAGCCTTGCGGAATTTTACGAAGCTGCAGCATGAAGCAGAATGTCTGTTTTGCGTAGTTGATCTCCATGCCTTGACAGTCCCGCAAGATCCCAAAGAGTTGCACCAGCGGACCTTGGATGTAGCTCGGATTTTCGTGGCCTGTGGTATTGATCCTAACCTTGCTACAATCTTTGTTCAATCCCACGTACCAGCCCATGCCGAATTGAGCTGGTTGTTAGAATGTACTACTTACGATGGTGAACTGCGGCGCATGACCCAGTACAAAGATAAAGCGGCTAAGCAGGAAGTGGTCACTTCTGGGCTTCTCACCTACCCGGTGCTGATGGCAGCGGATATTCTCATTTACCAGACCGACGAGGTTCCAGTGGGTGATGATCAAAAGCAGCATCTAGAGCTGGCCCGGGATATAGCGGTCCGCGTCAATAATCGATTTGATGAAGAAATTTTCAAGGTGCCGGAACCATATATTCCACCTAAAGCCGCGGGTGGACGGATCATGAACTTGCAAGACCCTACAGAGAAGATGTCCAAGTCTGCTGAGAACCCCCGAGGCAATATTGCCATATTGGATCCACTCGATGAAATTCGGCAAAAGATAAAATCAGCTGTCACTGACTCGGGGCGGGAAATATACTACGATGAAGTAAACAAGCCGGCTATTTCTAACTTGATGGTCGTCTACTCCCTCTGCTCCGGCCAGTCCCTTGACGAAATCCAAGACACCTACGCCGGTAGCGGTTATGGCCAGTTCAAAAAGGATTTGGCCGAGGTGGTAGTAGAGACCATTGCTCCTATTCAGGAGCGATTTGCCGAGCTTTCTAAGCCGGGCGTCATCGAAGCCATCTTAGCGGAAGGTAGAAGAAAGGCAGAACCTTTGGCCTTACCTACCTTGGAGCGCTTCCAAGAGCGGTTGGGCCTATTAGCCCGCAGCTAGCCCATTTGGACTAAAGCTGGGCCCTAATCATAGATCTTATATAACAGCCACTGGCCAGTAGCCATGTGGTGGAGTTCATAGAGCCCTTGAGTATCGGTTAGAACTTGGTAAACCGTGATCTCAGGGGCTTTTTCCCACCATTCACCACACTCCCTCCAACGTTCAATGATCTGTGTGATAGTATAGGACTGTTTTTGCCAGAGGAAAGCCATGGGTGCTTGCCTTTGGCAGGTAACCTGGATAGGCATATTGATACGACGAGCCAAGATAAACTACTCCTCGTATGATTTAGTGATATTCTGTTAGGAGCTGCAGCATGCGCTCCCGCCGGGGAATAGCCATGTCTGCGGCCAAAAAGATACTGCCATTCCCGAATTTAGCTTGTAATAAAGTCAAGGTTTGCTGCAGTTCTGTTCGCCGCTGGAGTCCCAAAATCTGGGGAGCAAAGATTGCCTGCCCTAAAGCCGCCGGTTTTAGGCCCATTAACATTAATCGAATCCCAGTAATGGGAGCTGGCCAAGTTGTCTGGGTCAATAGACCTTGGATTACCTGTAACAATTGGCCTTCGGTCTGCAATGCATGTTTCAGCTCTTTATCCCAGCACTGTTCGGGGTAGCCATCATACTGAATGAATAGGCGCAGGCGGGTACAGGCTTGATCTTTTGCTTGTAGCTGGGCAATTGCGGCTTGCAGGATGGGTAGCAGATGCCTATTCAAGGTGCTCTGATTTTGACACCCCTCCACATCTGGTGGCAATTGAAAATACCCCTGCACCGTTTGTGGCGGATAAAGGCCTTGGACGGGGGTGAGATCTACCCCTCGGGCTGCATCATAGAGCTGCCCACCTATCTCGCCTAATTGTGCCTGCAGCTGCTGGTGGGGCACTTTGGCTAATTGACCGATGGTATATATCCCCAAGTTTTGCAGCTGTCGGTGGGTTTTATCCGGCCAAGGCCATAAGCGATTCACCGCTAAGGGAGCCAGGAAATCTTCCACCTCTGCTGGGGAAATGACAAGGCAATTACGCTGAGCTTTAGGCTGCTTGTGGTTAATCAATTCCCCGCAAGCGATTTTAGCCACTAACTTGCTGGACGCTACGCCCATTTGCCAAGGGAAGGCCAATTGCCAACGGAGTTTGCCCACAATCCTTTCAATTACAGCTGTGGGTTCACCTAAGCCAGATAGATCCAAAAAGATACTTAGATCACTTTCTGGCTCCACCAGGGGAGTAAGGTCAGCACAAATATCTCTAAACTGTTCCACTGCTGGCTTGGGATCGACCTGGGCTTCTATTACCTCCAGATTGGGGCAGATGAGGCGGGCTTGGCGCAAACCCATGGCAGCATGAATCCCTAAATTAGCTGCCTTGGGAGAGACATCAATGACCTTGTGAGCCCGAGTGACTACAAAGGGCACCTGCCAGAGTTCGGGCTGGCGTTTGGCTTCCAGTAATGCATAAAAACGGTGCAAATGGATGTAAGCTATGAATGGAGCCAAACCTTGTCACCTCCGTCTATGGCGAACTGGCATTCTGCAAACGGTTGTTCGTATAGAAAGTATACGTCAGCGACCGGGAGGGTGTCAAGGCGAACAACCTCTGAACATGTGTGTCACATTTTGGCAAGGGCAGATTTCAAAGGGAATAAGGTGGAACTTTTAATCCCCTTTTGTAAAAGTTTCTGATCAGGAGATCTATCTGGGGCCAAACAGCTAGGGCTGCTTGGCGGCCAGCCTCGATGATTGCCGATATTTTCCGAGTTTCAGACAAAGAGGCACTGCCGGTTTTAGGTTGGATAACTACATCTGCAGTTTGCTCCAAGCGAATTTCTGTGCTGCTTTGGCCCATAATGTCCAGGGATTGCAGGAGAATTTCTAGGATAGTATCGATCTCGTTATTGGGGTGAGAGGCAAACCCCAGATCGATGGCAATGACTAGATCAGCACCGGCCCAACGCAAGAGGTCGGAAGGGACATTGTTTTTAACCCCACCATCCACCAAAAGCCGTTGTTGCCATCTTACAGGTTGAAACATGCCGGGAATAGAGGTGCTGGCCCGTACCGCCGTGGCCAAAGAGCATTCAGCGGCAAAGATGATCTCTGGCCTTTGACTACCCAGTGTTTGCGCTAATCCGGGGGGGCAAAAGCAAACGAGCCTGCCACTGCAAATCTCGGTGGCTGTAATCAAAAGAGGGAATTCTACTTGAGAGAAATCTTTGCTAGCACTTAGTTTGGTGAGCAATCGCTTGAGCTTCTTCCCTTTGATTATTCCCATAGGTGCAGGGGGCAACCATTGGTGGGGCCAAGAGAGTCGATCTAGGATAGTGTGTAAGCCCATCAAAAAGAAAGCCAGGATATTATTGACGTAATCGGCATAGTCTGTGATATCTAGCTCTAACACGAAATCAATCATGTCTTGGGGTTGCCACCCTAAAGCATGGAGCATAGCTACAATACTGCCAGCACTAGTTCCAGCGATCATGTCGACCTGCAAACCATGGGATTGCAGCACCTCCAGCACCCCAATGTGGGCGGCACCCCTTAGGCCTCCACCTCCTAAGGCGATGCCGATCACTGGTTGCTTATGCCAAGTGGGAGGATTCAATTGGTTCACGGGAAACACAGTCACCCTCCTTCCAGGTCGTTTGCCTGTATCATCATATGGGGAGGCGTGGGGGTGGTGTGCACCTGAGAAATAACCATTAGATGCCTGGGTCGACTCCAATTTCATAGAAAGGGATTTAGGGCCTAGTTATTGAATAATACACACTAGTGGGAGATCAACAAGATTTAGAACCTAGATCTGGTTCATGGAACGCATATGGGGGCATAGACATGAAATAAGGAGAAACCAGGAAGGTCCGGGGTGAGAAAAGTGGATGCCAAGCAACGTGCGATTCTGGAGTTCAGTCAAATGCTGTTGAAAGACCCTTCCAGTAAGGTCTTTTTGCACCGACTCATGAACAATCAGGAACTCATGGAAAAGCTGGTCTTCGTCGTGAACAAGACAATGTTGGCCAATACTTTGCTGGTATCGGAACTAGGAAGCTCACGGATCAGTTTTCAGCTGGAACTGGGAGCTAGGCGGCAAGAAGAAGTCTCTTTGGTCAATGGCCGTCTGGTACGGCATGTAAAGCGAACTCGTCGGATGTGTCTCAATGATCCCATGGAAGCTTGGGATGCATTGGATAATTTCGAAGGAAAGCTTTACACTCAGTTTTGCTTTGCCGGGGAGGTTCCAGAATGGTACCTAGCAATAGTCGAGCCCAATCCCGCCCTGCCTATAGAGGCTGAACCTGCTACAGAGGGAGAAGAGAACAACGACATCTTTCGGGAACAATTGGATCTAGCTATTTGGATCATTCTCCTACGACAGGAGATCGATGAGGCGCTGGCGGAGCGACAGCCCCGGCGTTTTTACCAAGCTGCCCGGGTATATAACCAGCTGAGAGAACGATGCTTGTGGGAATTTGAATAATATATAATGGTGCTTTGTGACACACCCCGCTGCCGGAGGCAGCTCCAAGGGGCAGGATTTTACAGGCACTGGTCGAATAAGATTATAGTGGTGAGGGAATTGGTAAGACCAATACGACCACCGATGGCGTATGCCACCATGCCAGTCGAGAATAGCCGGGCGGAATCAGCTTTTCTGCCATAACCATCCGTCTGCCTCTTCCCATGGTGGATACGCCTTTGTTTTGATCTGTCCAAAGGGGATGATGTTTTGCCTGTGATGAACGCACCGGGCCAGGAAAAACCTCTATGGCGTGAATTAGTCGAGACCGTAGGGGGAGCCGTAATCTTGGCTTTATTTATCATGGCCTTCGTAGCCCGAGCTTTTACCGTGGATGGACCCTCTATGCTCCCTACCCTGCATAGCGGTGAGAAGCTTTTGATTGACAAAGTTACCTATAGATTTCGCCCTCCTGAAAGGGGAGAAGTAGTAGTATTTCGCTATCCCGCCAATCCCCGAGAGCATTTCATCAAGCGTATTATTGGTATTCCGGGGGATGTGGTGAGCATTCAGTCCGGTAGTGTGTATATCAATGGTGAACTCTTGGAGGAAGATTACTTATCAGAGAAAACCCGAGGGGATTTATCACCGGTAAAGGTACCGCCAGATACGGTCTTTGTCCTAGGAGACAATCGCAACAATAGCCACGATAGCCGCAGTCGATTGGTGGGATATGTGCCCTTGCGGTTAGTAGAGGGACGGGCCGTTTGGCGTTACTGGCCGCTTACATCTATTCATATCATGGAGTTGCCACCTACTTTTGCCAAATTCAAATAATAGGAAGATATAAATGACAATGCCCATAGATATTGGTGCTCTAGTTGCCCAGGAGCTAGCCATTAAGCGGATACAGGTGCAAAACGTGAGCGAACTCTTGGATGCCGGTAACACTATTCCTTTTATCGCCCGGTATCGCAAAGAGGCCACCGGAGAACTAGATGAGGTGGTACTGCGGAGCATTGAGGAGAAGCTGCGCTACTACCGCTCTTTAGAAGAACGTAAAGCAGAGGTTTTGCGCATCATCGAGGAGCAGGGCAAGCTTACTGATGAACTGCAAAAGACCATTCGCCAAGCCCAAAAGCTCCAGGCAGTGGAAGCCCTCCATCGGCCCTACCGACCTAAGCGCCGCACTCGAGCCACCATGGCTGAGGAAAAGGGTCTGGGGCCCTTGGCAGAACTCATCTTTAAGCAGGAGATCACCCAGGGAGATCTAGATGATATCATGGCTCCCTATGTACAACCTGAGCAAGGTGTTGAGTCTGTGGCTGATGCCCAGGCCGGTGCCTTAGACATTATAGCTCAGTGGATTTCCGATGATCCCCAGATTCGCGCTGTGGTCCGCAGGATGAGTGAAAGAGACGGACTCTTAGTTGCCCGCTGCCGCTTGCCGGCAGATGAATCAGGTCAGCTCCCTGTTAGTAAATACGAGCTTTACTATGACTTTTCTGAAGCCATCTCCCGTATACCCGCTCACCGGATTTTGGCCATTAACCGCGGGGAAAAAGAAGAGGTGCTACAGGTAACAGTGGCTGTGCCTGTAGAGAAAATCGTAGCTGTCATGGGGCGGCAAGTCATCCGTAACCCCCGTAGTCTCTTCCAGCCATTGCTTTTGGCAACCTGCCAGGATGCGTATCAGAGGCTGTTGGCTCCTTCCATAGAGCGAGAACTGCGCAATCAGTTGACGGAAATGGCGGAGACCCAAGCTATTAAGGTTTTTACCGCCAATTTGAGGCAGCTCTTGCTGCAGCCGCCGGTGCAGGGACAACGGGTGATGGGAATCGATCCTGCCTACCGCACTGGGTGTAAGGTGGCTTTACTCGATGAGCAAGGTGATTTGCTGCATACAACGGCTATCTATCCCCATGCCCCCCAGGGGCGTTGGCAAGAGGCCAAAGACCAGCTCTTGCATATGGTCGAAGAGTATAACATAGACATTATCTCCGTGGGTAATGGTACTGCCTCCCGGGAGACCGAGGCCTTGGTGGCTGAAGTTATCGAGGCAAGCCCTAGAGATCTGCAGTATCTCATCGTCAATGAGGCTGGTGCCTCTGTTTATTCCGCTTCGGATTTGGCCCGGGAGGAATTCCCTGAGTTAGATGTTTCCCTCAGAGGGGCAGTGTCCATCGGACGACGAATTCAAGATCCTCTAGCTGAGCTAGTCAAGATTGATCCCGGTTCCATTGGGGTAGGCCAGTACCAACACGATGTCAATCAAAGGCAACTGGGTGAAAGCCTGCAAGCGGTGGTGGAATCCTGTGTCAACTATGTGGGTGTGGAGATCAATACTGCTAGCCCCGCCTTGCTTCAGTATGTTGCCGGAGTCTCCGGCACTATAGCTAAGCGAATCATTGAGTATCGGCAGGTGGAAGGCCCCTTCCGCAGCCGGCGACAGCTTCTGGAGATCAGGGGCTTGGGACCAAAGACTTTTACCCAATGTGCGGGGTTTTTGCGGATTAGGGGTGCTGCCAATGTCTTGGATAATACGCCTGTGCACCCGGAATCTTATGATTTGGCTGCGGCCATTCTAGATATGGCACATTTACCCATAGATGACCTGTCTGGTCAGACTGACATGTCTAGGCTGCGTGGGGTTTTGGCGGACTTACAAGCAGCAGAGGTTGCCCAGCAACTAGATGCAGGCCTTCCCACAGTCAGAGATATCATCGCCGCCTTGCAGCAGCCTGGGAGAGATCCTCGGGAGGAATTGCCTAAGCCGCTCTTTCGCAAAGACGTACTCACCATAGAGGATCTCAAAACAGATATGCTATTATCGGGGACTGTGACTAATGTCGTTGATTTCGGTGCTTTTGTGGATATCGGTGTAAATCGAGATGGTCTAGTCCATATCTCCCAGATGAGTCATAGCTATGTGTCCCATCCTCTAGAAGTGGTGGCTGTGGGGGATATTGTGCAGGTAAGGGTTTTGGATGTTGATGAGCAAAGAGGGCGGGTTTCACTGAGTCTACTGACCTAACCCCCATGGGATGGGCCTAGCTGGCTTTGCTGCAATTGGATAAATGATATGAGGATGTGAAACCTTTGAGCCAGCCCATGCCCAATTATCAGCCAAGAACAGCAACAATCCAGGAGCGTAGGCTAATTAGCTTGGAGTATGCCATGATCTACATGGCCACAGGGGCCATGTTTCCCTTCTTCAATCTGTATCTAACGAAAAATCTCGGCTGGTCGGGTACTCGCATAGGCTCAGTCATGGCTCTTG
>DAIQRD010000115.1:0-7292 GCA_036786445.1 Bacillota bacterium | reverse complement strand
TCTTCTGATCCTATTTGGGGTATCTGCAAGCGTTAGTGCCCATAGACGATCTTAATCCTACTCCTCTGATAGGCTCGGCGGTTCAGGCGTTAGGATCAGCTTACCCTGGGCCAGCAACTGCATGGCCTCGTTCGCGATTTCGGGATCAAACTGGCGGCCTGATTCCTCTTCCAGAACCCTGATTATCTGCTGCGTATCCAGGGGAACACAGCGGTAGGGACGAGAGTAGGCCATGGCATCAATGCTATCAACCACAGTTAGGATTCTACTGAGAAAAGGTGTTTCTTCGCCCTTTAGGCCATCAGGATATCCATTCCCATCAAACCGTTCGTGATGGTAGCGGGCTATGATGCTAAAGGGCCTTAGGGCTGGGTGGCTTTCCAGTAACCTGGCACCGCATATTGCATGAGTCTTGAGGACCTCCATTTGTGCAGGCGTAAGGACCGCAGTGCTTTCCAGCAAATTCCGACTGATTTCGAGCTTACCTAGATCATGAAGAGCGGCACCATATCGCAACATCTGAAGCTCCTCTCTCGATAAATCTAGTGCCTTGCCCAGCACCTTGGCATGGGAAGCAGTACGCAGAGAATGAGCAAAGGTATCTGGGTCTTTAGCTCTGAGGAGACGCAGAAGAAGAGCAACAGAACGGGCTGTGACTATATCAATGGAGGGAACCACACTGCTGCTATCCGTAGCGACACCAGCAGAGCTTTGGGAGGAAACCAATCGAACAACGGCAGCTCTTTCATCTTTGCCTATCACAGTAAATCGAAGACCATGCATCCATTGCTCTGTTCCTGCCTGCTTACCCCAAACCACTTGCCCTTGGCAGCTAAAGGCCGCCGAATGCAAGAAGTCGAGGCGCAGGACTGTCCCCAAAGGAAATCTGATGGGTGTCCGAAAACAGGTCCCCCCGAGGCTTAGATCAACCGTCTCTCCGTCACAATACTTGCTGGCCAAGGATTCAGGTGCAGCTTCTCCGTGGGCGTCGGATGCCACGAAAACCCTAACTGGCAGCTGGAGTGGTACTCGGTAGAAGCGCCGACGCTCCAATGAGAAGAACCCATAGGTGGGATTGAAGGCGCAATGCACCGCAAAAGCACAGTGCTTACCATTAGGTACTGTGTGTGCATTCTGAGCCAGGCATTTCTGCAGCTGCAAAGCGTGTTCGAGAGTGATATCTGCCATCCAATCAGTGGCTGAATAGCCACGCTCCGCTGCCAGCATCTTAACCATGCACTGGGCAACGCTAGCACCCTCAGGGACCGTAGGAGAAACACTATAGGGGATGTAGTAACCCATACAGCCCAGGGGCTCCTCTTTGGCCGCATCTTGCAGTAAGCGCGTATTGATCGTTAGGTCCCAGTCGCCGATCTTCATCCGCCTACCGCCTATTTCCTCTTTCCGAACCAGGGAGCACCCGATAATGCTCCTAGTTAGTGGCGAGCCTAAGATATCGGCTAGAGGTCGGTTGACCACTCGCGCACGTGACAGGCGCCGACCAACAGCTGCCTGGAGAATCTGTAGCATCCGGGAATTGCAGCATACTATGGTGCCCGTCATATCAAGACACAAGATGCCGATTGCGTTCATCGCGGTTGCATCACCAATAGCTTCACTTGATCGTGAAGGTTTGTGTTTGCGCTTTCTCCATACTAAGGGGCATCTCATTGCAGCGCTAGACCACACCGCACTCAGCTTGGTGATCAGAACCTCTCCCCCCCTTTTTTTGTTGTGAAGATGAATGCCATATTCACCCAAGGCATGACTAAGGGCCTACAATAAGGTATTTAGACCTAGGCATGCAAATGTCCTTCGGGTATTTCATAGAAACCAGAGATATTTCGTATAATTACATGGGATTCGGTCATATCCTGGGGGATTGTGGATCAAATAACAGATATAGAAAGGCAAGATCCAAGGCGTCATCTCTACGCTTTGGTCTTGCCTTTCCAAGTGGAAATATTGCTTATGAGCTGCCGAGCTAGTCATTGATCTGAGATATGGCGGGATGAGCGAACTACGATCTCGGCCTTTCCACTGACGCTGTACCTGCTTTGCGACCGGTGGTGAAGTCCACCTGTGGGCCATACTCCAGCAGCCATTGCTCAGCTTTGTGGTTATCCGGAGCAGACAAGGATGAGGCGGATTCCGCGAATTCATTGACATATTCCCGGCCTTCTTGGGCCGGTATGATGTTACCAGGGCCGCCCACACAACCCCCTGCACAGGCCATGCCTTCCATGAAGTTAGCTGCTAGTTTGCCTTGTTCTACTAGCTTCAAAAGGGTCATACATTCCTTGATGCCATCGCCATGTACTGCCTTGATCTGTAGAGAAGGATCGATGCGGTTGACAGCCCGGCTGATAGCCGTTGCTACCCCTTCTGTGCGGGCATATATGCGCCCATCATGGGAAGCATCTTCCATCTCGGTCTCTTTGCCCGTGGCGGCCAGATCGACATCGGCGGCCTCAAAGAGCGCTGCTGCTTCTCGAAATGTCAGGACAGAATCCACGGCATCTGCTAAGTCAGGTCTTTGGGCTTCTGCTTTCTTGGCTACACAGGGTCCAATAAAGACCACGGTGCAATCTTCCCGGGCTTTGAGTAAGCGGCCTAAGGCAACCATGGGGGAGACCGAATGGGACACGAGTTCTACTAGGGTCGGTTTAGTCTTTTCAACTAGGCGCATAAATGCGGGGCAACAGCAAGATGTGATCATGAATTGTTCGCCCCTCTGGAATCTTTCCACTAGCTCCTCTGCTTCTCGGGATGTAATCATGTCCGCCGTCATGGCCACCTCATACACTCCGTGGAAGCCTAGTTGCAGCAAGGCCCCTTTGAGTTGAGCAGGACTGATATCAGGGCCGAACTGGCCGACAAAGGCGGGAGCTAGAATGGCGTACACAGGCTGCTCATCGCTTTGCATAAGTAGGTATGCTACGCGAGCAAAATCGGAGCGAGCCACAATGGCACCAGCGATACAGGCATCGACACAGAGACCGCATTCTATGCATTTATCCCAATCAATGGTGACGCCGCCATCTGAATGGGAGATGGCACCAGTGGGGCAGACGTGGTTGCAGCGGCGGCGCCCATCCTCACATGAGCGGCATGCATCTTGCATATGGGAAAATAGGGCTCCCTCTTCGGCAAGGATGAGGTCAATGCGCTGGGCTACGATGGGTTGCCACATGTCCCGCTCGGCGGTATCAGTGAAGCAGTCGCTGGTGATCTCCTCGATGAGTCTTGCTTTGTCAAAGGGCTTTTCGCCCCTGCGAATAGCTTGGACGACTCGGATCAAGATGCGTTTGGTAAATAGATGTTTGTTCATTTCGACCTCCTGGGCGGCTGTTTGGTTTTTGGTCTCCTTTATATTGTTATTCCCAGATATCTACTTCCCTGCTTCGGACAAAGCAGTCTGTTGGGCAGAATGTAGTTATTTCACAATGAATAGTACGAAAACTTCACTCCCTTGGCAGGATTTACTGACTTGGCAGGCAAAAGATTAGTAGGTCCATAAAGAGGGAGGTGAACCGGTCGTTTGTCGCGAGAAAAGGCGATGGCGAGTGGCCGGGTAGCAGCATTGGAGACAATCAGAGACGATATGCCTAGGGGTAAGTATAAGGCAGCCATATTCGACTTCGATGGCACTATCAGCTTAATTCGCGCTGGTTGGCAGGATGTTATGTACCCCTATTTTGTTGAAGTGCTGGCGGAGACTCCTGGTGCCGAGAGTATCCCAGAACTAGAGCATGTCGTAATGGAGTTCGTTGACTTGCTCACGGGCAAACAGACCATTTACCAAACCATCCAATTGGCGGAGGAAGTAGGTAAGCGGGGTGGCGAGCCTCTCACACCATTGGAGTATAAGCACGAGTATCTTCGTCGGCTGTGGGAGCAGATCGAGCATCGAGTGGATGGGCTAGAGGATGGTTCCATAGAGCGGGAGATCATGCTTGTCCCCGGATCAGTGGATCTGCTGGAAGAACTCAGGGGCCGGGGTCTCACCTTATATCTAGCTAGTGGCACTGACGAACCTTATGTAATCAATGAGGCGAATATCCTGGGTGTAACAGACTTTTTTGATGGCGGCATCTATGGTGCCCTAGATCGGCATGAGGATTTCAGCAAGGCTAAGGTTATCCAAGAGATCATACGAGATCACGATTTGTCCGGTGAAGAGTTGTTGGGGTTTGGCGATGGCTATGTAGAGATTGAGAATGTGAAAGCAGTAGGCGGATACGCGGTGGGTGTGGCCTCTGAAGAGATCAAACGTGAGGGCATCAACGAGTGGAAGCGGAATCGGTTAACTGGAGCTGGTGCCGATATTATTATCCCAGATTACCGCGACTTGACTAGGCTCATGGATTACCTCTTCCCCTAGGGAGGGGTGCACTACATATGGAAGGGGGTGCAGTCGACAATGGAGCTTGCCAGATTTGAGAGAATCTTGGGGGAGCTACCTCGGCGTAAGATCCTAGTTTTAGGGGATTACTTCCTAGATCGCTATCTAGAGATTGATCCCAGCCTCGACGAGCCATCATTGGAAACTGGGCTAACCGCCTACCAGGTGGTGGGGATGCGCCTAAGTCCGGGGGCTGCTGGTACCGTAGCCAACAATCTCGTTGCCCTAGGCGTGGGACAGGTCATCGCCTTGGGGATTGGTGGGGAGGATGGCCACGGCTTAGAGCTTAGGCAAGCCATGGCCGATAGGAGGATTGATGCCTCTAGAATGCTGTGGGATCAAAGCCGGGTGACTCCTACTTACACTAAACCCATGCGTCAGGAAGATGGACAGGCTCGAGAGCTAAATCGCCTGGACTTCCATAATAGGACTAGCTTGCCGCTGCACTTGGAAGAAGAAATTATCGGACGCCTTTGGGAGCTGGCAGAAGAGGTGGATGGGATCCACGTTATGGATCAGGTTGAGGGGGAAGGCTGTGGGACAGTAACACCTCGGGTGCGGGAGGAGCTGGTAGCCATCGCTGAGGAATACCCCCAGCTACCGATCTTGGCTGATTCTCGGGCCAATATCCAGCGCTTTCGAGCTATTTCTATCAAGATAAACGTGCTGGAGGCTGCAGCAGCTACAGGGATGCAAGTCGATGAACTAGATGAGCAGGTTGCTGCCCAGGCCGGGACGATTCTGGCTAAGCGGCTATGCCATCCAGTCTATGTCACCATGGCCCAAAAAGGTGTTCTGGTAGTGGATATGGAGGCCAAAACCACCCACATACCTGCCGTACCCATAGCGGGACCCATTGATCCTGTCGGTGCCGGTGACAGTGTCTCTGCCGCGATTATCTCGGCTCTGTCTGCCGGTGCAGGACCGGTAGAGGCTGCTATATTGGGGAATGTGACAGCTTCTATCACCATTCAGCAGCTAGGGACTACTGGCACAGCTTCTCCCGGGGAGATCCTCCAGTGCTTGGCGGATTGGCAATTCAGTCTCCGTATGCTATCTTAGAACTGTTGAAAATGGGATCACGAAGGGGGAATGGGCTATGGTATGGCAGAGAATAGGTGTTTTTATCTTAGGCATATTGGCTGGTAGTATGCTCAATCGCTTTATTTCCTGGTGGCCGGAGCAGGAAGCGGATAGCGGGTTTCAGGCAGTCTGTCCCCATTGTGATCACCTCTGGCAGGGGCTAGAACAGGTCAGTCTTTGGGGGCTTTTATTCTCCCAAGGGCGGTGCCATTATTGTGGTGACCACGTGCCATTGCGCTATATCATTGTGGAACTAGCTACTGGGGGCCTCTTCGTTCTAGTCTCGGTTCGGGGCACGGGTACTCTAGACCTAGTGAGACTTTTCCTTTTCGTGCTGCTGCTTGTTCCCCTCTTTTTCATCGATTTGAAACATCACCGCTTGCCGAACATCTTGACTATGCCCGGTATCGGGCTGGGGCTTCTCCTATCAGCGGGCCTGGGGCATTTGAAGAGTGCTGTGGCCGGTCTGGTTGTGGGGGGTGGGGTGCTTCTTGTTGTGGCCCTGATTACCCGGGGAGGCATAGGGATGGGTGATGCCAAACTTCAGGCTATGGTGGGGGCTTTTCTCGGTCTGCGCCTCATGCTCATTTCTCTGGCCATAGGAGTGATTTTGGGTGGAATTGTGGGGCTGTTCTTGCTGGCTTTTCAGATTAGGGGTCGCAAAGACATGATCCCCTATGGACCTTTCCTGATCACGGGGGCGGTCTTGGCTTTACTGGTGGTTGGCTGATAAGACAGGTTATCCGAGGATTTCGTTAGAGGAATTTGCCCTGAAAGGGTGAAATGACAAAGGTAGGATGATATGATCCTACGGATCTTCCTGCATTGATAGTGAGATGCAGGCATGGGGGTCTCATGGTTTGTCAGTTAGGGAATAGATATATTGTGGACATCTTTAGGGGGATTATGGGTGATTCGGCCACAGCCTTGAGATTCACCGCCATTAAGGCCACCCTGGATGTATATAGAAACCAAGCACTTAGAGTCAAGAGAGGAGGCGCCCTCACGTTAAGGCGGAGGGCACGTGTAACATGGTCTATGACAAATACAGAGATGTAGCAAAAAACATGATTTTAGCTGGGGTAAAGGCTGCTGATCCTACCCAGGCGGTGCTAGAAAGTGTAAAGGTTGCAGGGGAGACTTTGACTGTATGTGGCGATACCTATAACCTAGCCGACTATGACCGAGTACTTATGTTCGGCATAGGCAAAGCAGCGGCTCCCATGGCCGGGGCTTTGGAGCAGATCATTGAATGCGATGGCGGCCTAGCCATCATTAAAAAAGGCGACGAGATCGGGAATGTAGAGGTTAAGAGTATACCAGTATACGAAGCTTACCATCCCCAGCCTCGGGCAGAGAATGTGGAGTATAGCAGCAAGATTCTGGCGGAGATCGAGGCCCTAGATCCCAAGAGTCGCACCCTAGTTTTCTTCTTGGTGACCGGTGGCGGATCAGCTCTCTTCTCAGTACCACCGGCAGGCATTAGCATAGATGAGCTGTTCCGCATGAATGAGCTCCTTATGCATTGTGGTGCCAACATCTACGATATTAACACAATCAGGAAGCACGTTTCCCAGGTCAAGGGCGGGCGCTTTGGTGAGCTTTGCTCCAGGCAGGGTGCTACAGTCATCTCCCTGATCCTCTCTGACGTGGTGGGTGATGATCTGAGTGTGATTGCCTCTGGTCCCACCTACAAAGACAAGACTACTTTTGCCGATGCCATCCGATTGGCCAAGCAGTATGGTATATGGGATGAGATGCCCCTTTCCATACAGAAGCATCTGGAAAAAGGTCTGTCTCACCC
>DAIQRD010000114.1:0-7374 GCA_036786445.1 Bacillota bacterium | reverse complement strand
GCCCACGCCGGTTTTTGCGTGTACTGCCTGCGATTGAGCAATCCCTGGACTTGCTCTACCAACTTGGGAGCCAAATCTAGTAGCCGATCATAGACAACGTTGCCATCGACAGGCATGAGGCGAACTTCATTTTCCCGAACCACCAGAAATGCTACTGGATTGACGGATATACCAGCACCACTACCTCCGCCAAAGGGCCGACTGGTAGCTTGTGTAGACGAATCTTTAGGTTTCCCCTCAGAGAAAGGCTGATCTGACCCCCCGGCTACAAAACCAAAGGAGACCCGGGACACCGGCAAAACTACAGCCCCGTCCGGCGTCTCCACCGGATCACCTAGAATAGTATTTACATCCACCATTTCCTTGAGACTGTCCATTACCGTATGCATCAAACCCTCAATGGGATGACTAGAGCCGCTGACCAATAAGGTCCACTCCTTTCATGATCCCGGCACGCAAAAGATTGAAAACACCATTGATCATAATATAGCCGACATTCACCCGCAGTATACAGTCAAGCTCCATATCTAGGCGGCTGCCACTGTCAAAGCTGGGCACTATATCCCAATGGATTCGCTCACTTGGGATCTGCAACTCCTGCTGTAGTAAAGGGCTAATTAGGCCCCCCATTCCCCCCAAAGCGCCAACGACAACAGCTGTGATTGCGGCATCATCTAACCCGATTCTTACATGCCAACGGAGTCCCTCAATACCCCGCCTAAAGGCTGTAAAATATCTTAGAAATTGCCGATTGACGGGCATGAATTGCCACCAATCAACTGTTTCCTTCGTATGTATATCTCCCGTCTCCCCTTCCCCAATTTGGTTCCTATTCCAGGCTTGGAGCTTTAACCCAAGACGCCCTATCGGCATTGCCAGCCGGGATAGATCCATCCCTAACCAGATGACCTGCAGACGGAAATCACTATCCCCCTCCACAAGCCTGTAGTGAAGTACCAGCCGCAAGGGAATAAAAAGTATGGCTAAAGGCACCAAGATTAACCCCAGGTAAAGATAATGATTCATCACCATCACCCGAGTTAGCTTGTACCAGTTATCGATTGTCTACTACTTTGCAGGAATCTTGGGAAGAGGTGGTAGGTCTTGCAGGCCAGCCAGCCCAAAATATTCCATAAATCTTGCGGTCGTTCCTAGCAAAATCGGCCGACCCGGTGCATCCTGACGACCCTTTTCATCAATCAGTCCCCTCTCCAAAAGGGTATTGACTGCTGAATCAGCCCTGACTCCACGGATGTCTTCAATATCCACCTTAGTCACCGGTTGCCGATATGCAATGATGGCCAAGGTCTCCAAAGCCGCCTGAGACAAACCAGCACTGATCTCCGGACGCTGAAAGGCCTCTAGGTGTGAGGCCATCTCCGGTTTTGTAGTAAACTCATACCCATCAGCCACAAATCCAAGTTTGATACCTCGGTGGGAGTGCTGGCAATCCCGGGATAGCTCTGCCAAGAGCAGTGCAGTCTGTTCCTTGTTCCAGCCTATAGCGGCTGCCAAATTCTCTAGGGGCACCGGTTGGGCATTAGCGAAAATAATGGCCTCCAAGACAGCCTTAGCTTTGCGTGATTCCATACCCGGGCTCCTCCTTGGGTTGGTCTGAAGCGATGGTAATAGGTCCATAGATGCCATCTTGCTGCAATACGATGGCCCCCTGACGCACCAACTCCAGTACTGCCAGGAAAGTGAAGACTATGTCCATCCGGGAAGGCCCGGTTCCCAACAGATCACTGAAGGCCACCCATGCATACCTTTGGACTAGCAGCCTTATCTCTCCGATCCTGACACTAAGGTCGATTTCCCTTCGCCTGATCTGCTGGACTTGCTCCCGGTCCCGCCAGCTAACGAGTGCACTAACCAAAGCGCTGACCAGGTCTTGGACTGTTGCCTCACCGATAGGGTTGGTGTACAAGCTCGGGCCCGGTTGCCCCAGGGACGAAAAGGGTCGAGGCAGTACTTGATGACGCCTTTGGCCTATCTGTCTTAAGTAGTCGGCAGCATCCCGATATTGTCTATAAACCAAAAGTCGCAGGATCAGATTATCTCGGCTGTGGATGGCATCTTCATCATCTTCCGTGCTTTCCGTCTTTACCTCTGGCAAAAGAGCTCCGACCTTGATCTGGAGCAAAGTCGCCGCCATGACCAGAAAATCTCCGGCTACCTCCAGATCATGCTCCTGCATGGTAGCCAAGTAGTCAAGGTACTGCTGGGTTATACTGGAGATCTCTATATCATGAATATCTAGTTTCTCCTGATCTAGAAGATGCAAGAGTAGATCTAGAGGACCCTCAAACACGTCCAAATGCACACGATAGTCCATAACTCCCGCCTTCTGTACTTCTGTCAGCCCTCCCAAGACCCACTACCAGCCCTAATACCGCTACCGGAACCGGGGTAGACTAAAGAGAAGATACTGCAAAACCGATAGGACAGGTGAGATAAGGCGGCCAACCATTCCGGTGGCCAAGAGCAGCAAGAGAATCACTGGTCCATAGATCTGCAGGCGCTGGAAAGCCAACTCATATCGAGCCGGCAATAGCCATGCCAGAATCTTGGACCCATCCAAAGGTGGAATGGGAAGGAAATTAAAGGCCGCCAACCCCAAATTGAGCTGCATATTCAGGAGGAGAAACTGATACAACACTATACCCACCCGGGGCGAAAACAGGGGTGGGAGAATGCTAACAGCCAACAGAAAAATGTAGGATGATATGAAGTTAGCGGCAGGTCCGGCCAATGCCACCAGTGCCATACCCCGCCTCTGGTTCCCAAAATAACTAGGGTCTACCTGCACAGGTTTGGCCCAGCCAAAGCGGAAAATAAGCAGCATCAGAGCCCCCATGGGATCAAGATGGGCACGGGGATCAAGAGTCAGCCTCCCCTGATATTTGGGAGTTGGATCACCTAAGCGGTATGCTGCCAAGCCATGGGCGAACTCATGTACTGATATGGCAAAGAGCAAGGCCGGTACTAATAGAACAAGACTCTGGATACTCAATTGAGATCAAACCCTCCTTTGCCGCCCCACTACCACTGCCTGGGTTCCCGCCAGCCTTGGAGGTATGCGATCCATGCGCACCAGATCTGCATATGTCTCCCGTTCAACGATAATATCACTTTCACCTTGCCAAACTATGACCATGGCGGGTCTAGGTAGACGATTATAGTTACTAGCCATGGAATAATTGTAGGCCCCGGTGGAGAATACGGCCAATATGTCACCGACCTCCACAGCAGGAAGCATAATGTCGCGAATCAGGACATCACCCGACTCACAACATTTGCCTGCAATAGTGACAAGTTCCATTGGCTCAGTTTGAGCTTTGTTGGCTAAACAGGCGGTGTATCTGGCCTGATAGATGGCCACCCTGGGATTGTCTGCCATACCACCGTCAATGGCCACATATCGCCTAACACCGGGAATATCTTTGATGGACCCGATGGTATAAAGTGTCACCCCAGCCTCCCCCACTATGGAACGCCCGGGCTCAACAGAAATTCGGGGAAACGGCAACCTGAACTGGCTGCAGCAATCAGCTATAGCCCAACCTAGCGCTTGGGCATACTCAGTAAGGCTCGGCGGTTGATCATCGACACAACAGGTGATCCCAAGCCCGCCCCCTAGATCCAGCTCATCTAGATTCAGACCCAAAGTATCTCTTAACTTGGCCAAAAGGGTCATCATGATCCTTGCTGTCTTTGTAAAAGAATCTAGCTCCAGGATCTGTGAACCTATGTGGCAATGCAGACCCCGCAGATGCAGATTAGGCATTCGAGAAGCCACTGCAATGGCATCTAAAGTGCCTTCGGAATTGATAGGAAAACCGAATTTGGAGTCAAACTGACCAGTCTGGATATAGGAATGGGTGTGGGGCTCCACTCCGGGGGTGATGCGCATTAGAATATCAGCGGTAATCCCCTGGGCAGCCGCTAGATCCTGGAGAATCTCCAGCTCATAGATATTATCAACGACTATTCGACCTACATGGTGGTCTAGAGCCATTGACAGTTCCTGGGGAGATTTGTTGTTGCCGTGGAAATATATGCGTTCAGTAGGAAATCCAGCTGCCAAGGCTGTGTACAATTCGCCCCCTGATACGACATCCAAACCCAGGTGCTCCTGGGCAATGATCTGGCAGAGGGCTGTCGTCAACAGTGCCTTCCCAGCGTAAATCACCTGGCTACCTGGAACGAACTGTGCAAAAGCTTCCCGGTAATCCTGGGCTCTTTGTCGGACAATGTGCTCATTCAACACATAAAGCGGTGTTCCATAGCGGTGAGCTAGTTCTACTGCATCACAACCGCCAATCATGAGATGGCCTGCCCCGTTCACGGACATTGTGCCCCTAAACATCTCCTAGCCCCCCACTATCCATCTACTGCTGCAATTATGTTTTATCATAGCATAGTCCAAAAGGGGGGTCAATCAGAAGCAGGCCACAACGGGGCTCACACCTTAGATATTTCCATTTTCCCTAAGAAGCGTTATGGGGATATGACGAAATCCCTTTTTCTTCTATACTCCAGCGTCCGCAGCGAGATCCCCAACGGGCCATCAGCTGCTCGTCCATGGATATATTGATGATCTCACAGTGGTTCGCGCAATCTGAACACTCGAAACTGTCCACGCTGTAGTTAGCATCACTAATGGAAAAACCTCGAAAGCCAGTGACCAGCCCATTGCGCTCCACATGGTCTTTTGCCAGCAGTGCCGATCCCAAAGCTCCCATGACATCAAAAGCCAGCGGCACCACCACGGGGCAACCAAGCTCATCTTCAAGGGCTTTCCGCATGCCAACATTGGCAGCCACTCCACCTTGAAAGAGCACCGGAGGCAGGGTCTCTTTACCTTTCCCCACGTTGTTCATGTAGTTACGCACCATAGCGGCACAGAGTCCTGCCAATATGTCAGAAATGCCATGACCCACTTGCTGCTTATGGATCATATCTGACTCAGCAAACACTGTGCAACGACCAGCGATCCTAACAGGGTTATGGGAGCGCAGCGCTATTTCACCAAAATCTGCTATGGGAATTCCCAGCCTAGCCGCTTGTTGATCCAAAAACGATCCTGTACCAGCAGCGCAGACAGTATTCATGGCGAAATCAGTTACCACACCTTCCCGCAGAATGATAATTTTCGAATCTTGGCCTCCTATCTCAATCACAGTCTGTACATCTGGTTGGAAATGAGTGGCCGCCACGGCATGGGCGGTGATTTCGTTCTTGACTATGTCAGCACCGACAATGGCCCCGGCTAGTTGCCGTCCACTACCAGTGGTACCTACTGCCTTTATCTGAATACCGGGCATGACCCGGGCAATGCCCGCCAGGCCCCCCTGCACTACTGGGATGGGTTGACCCTGGGTGCGCAGGTATTCCTTGTAGTGAATCTGTCCGTGATCATCGATGAGAATCAGGTTCGTGCTCACCGATCCCACATCTATGCCTAGATATAGAGCGTCACTGTCTGGCAATGCTCAGCACCTCACTCTGAAATTCCTAAATCACCTGGATTGGAGGGCACCCACGGGAAGCCTGGCCCCTTCCTTAACTCTCCTACGGCTCTCCAACAGATCTACAAAAGCCTCAAGCCTAGTGTGTACACCGGCTTCAGCCGAATGCTCATCGACGACCAAGGTAAGGATAGGCAGTTGGTAATCTCGACTCACCTGGGGCAAAACGCTTTGGGCCACAATCTCGGGCATGCAGGTGAAAGGCAACACATGGACAATTCCATCAATCCCTTCTCGGGCCATGGCTACGCTGTGGGCAACTGACTCCAAACCGTGCCCACCTACGAAGTGATTGAGATATGGCCGTGCCAAGCGAAAAAGATGACCATCACGCTTGAGCTTAAGTGTAGACAAGATAAGATGATGCAAGATCCAATCACTAAACCAGATCTGGCGGCGTATTACTACACCCATTTCACCTAGACGCTCTTCAAGATGGAAGTTAACAAAGGGCTCCAGAACGGTATAGATCTCACCGACTACACCCACAGACAGAACCGGTCGATGGTGATCCTGTGGCAGAGCTCGCATTCCAGCTAACCCACGGTCCACGGCCTGGGTCACCTGGCCAACGGTATCCGCCTGATCAACCCCATTCAAGGCTCGCTTGAGAGATCTGGTAGTATCGCCTTGTTTTACTTCGTAGGCTCTGATTATCAGGCTTGCTTGCTCCAATCGATCACAAGCTACGAATTTGGCCCACACTAAACGCAAAGTCTGCAAAACCTTGGCCTTGGTAACGTTTTGCGTCAAGTAACTCATCTGATCCACCAATTCCCGCCAGCCACTACGGGGAGGCTCAAGAATAATCATCTTTAGATCAACACCCATGTCACGCAGGATCTCTTGTTGCACATTACCGTAGAACCCAAACCGGCAAGGGCCCACGCCCCCCGCCATAAGAATGGTATCGGCCCCGGCTTCCCAAGCTTCCAAGTAATTGCCAATGTTGATCTTTAGAGGCAAACAAGCCGACTCAGGTGCATGCCGAGTACCTAAACCAAGCGTCTGCTGGGTACAACGAGGCGCAACTATGGCATTGTGACCCAAACCTGTGATCAGGGCTCGAAAGGGGATATAGGCTGTACCCATGTGGGGAAAAGTCAGGTCCATCGATTTACCCTCCACCTCAGCATGTCAACAAATGCTTCCACTCTCGTTAAGATCCCCGCTTCTCCTGTGTGTTCATCGAGGTTGAGAATTAGCTGTGGGATGATGGATTCCCGCCTCACAGTGCGCTCCACCAACTCCGCAGTTAGCGAATCGGTTCCACAAGCAAAAGCGGTCACATAGACGATGCCGGCAACTGGCAACTCCATGTATTCTCTTGCTGCTCCCAGAATCCGGCGACCCGATGTCCAAAACATCCGTTTAGGCCACGCAACGGCTTGTGCCTCTATCCTTTCTGGTGAGAGCATGTCCACAGTCATTACTTCCATACCCATATCACGCAGTCGAGTGGCCATGTGCATATTGGCATAGTCATCGTAAATTAGGTAACTATGACCCAATAACCCCACTGAGAACGGGGCTTCCCTGGCGATATCTGAAGGAGATTCCTTCAATCCACCACCAACAGCAACTTCCCCAGTTGAGCGCCATTCATCTGGCTGGGGCCAGGAACCGGTCTGCAAGTCGCCCTCATGACCACGCTGAGCCTCTAGTCCTTGTGCAAAGGCCTGACGAGTTTCTCTCCGAGAGCATCCCAACTCTGTACCTACCTTCTCCATCTGCTGTAATAGGTATCTACGGTGTAGATTGAGGTTAATAGTGGGGCTAAGTACTCGGGGTTTTCTGGGAAAAGCCGCCAACACCATATCTGGGAGCCCCATGAATTTGGGGC
>DAIQRD010000113.1:0-7433 GCA_036786445.1 Bacillota bacterium | reverse complement strand
AAATGCAGTGTAGGGGTGACTCTACCGTGGGTTCGAATCCCACCCTCTCCGCCAGTGTAAATCCGGGTGGGTGACATGCCTAGCCGGATTTACGGTCGATTTCTATTTTGCCGTGCTAGACGGGGAGGTAGCGGCGCCCTGTACCCGCAATCCGCTATAGCGGGGTCGAATTCCTACTTGAGGGTCGGGCCTGTGGGGTCTGGTCTGGGTAAGTGGTGTTGACGATTGGGTCTTGCGCAATGAGGCTTCATGAACCCCGTCAGATCCGGGAGGAAGCAGCGGTAAGTGGATAACCTCATGTGCCGCGAGAGCGCCTAATCTGAGCTAACTACCTGGGTGCCGCTTGGAGGTACCGATTCGAGGGTGGGTGCACGGCAGTTTTGAAGCTGGATCTTCTTGGGTCCAGCTTTTTTTAGTTTAAGGTACCTGAAACGGTAGGGATGCCAATTGCAGGATATTGGGGGTTTGATCGGAAAGTACTAAGGAAAACCTACTGACTATGGAGGCGGTAGTATGGCATACCTTTCCCTATATCGTAAATACAGACCGCAGCGATTCGCAGACGTTACCGGCCAAACACCAGTTGTCCGCACTCTGCAAAACGCTCTGGAGCGTGGTCGAGTTGCCCATGCTTATATGTTTTCAGGGCCCCGGGGGACAGGCAAAACCACACTGGCCCGTCTCTTAGCCAAGGGACTCAACTGTGAAAATGGCCCGGCAGCTGAACCATGCAATGTCTGTGCCAACTGTCAACGGATCAATGATGGCGCTGCCATGGATGTAATCGAGATCGACGGCGCCTCCAACAGAGGCATTGACGAAATCCGCGATTTGCGAGAGAACGTGCGGTTCGCTTCTACCGAAGGCGGGCATAAGGTATACATTATTGATGAAGTTCATATGCTCACAACGGATGCCTTCAATGCTCTCTTGAAGACATTGGAGGAACCTCCCGAGCATGTAGTATTTGTGCTGGCGACGACGGAATCCCATAAGGTGCCAGAGACAATCGCTTCTCGGTGCCAACGGTTTGAATTTCGCAATTTCACCACCGAACAGCTTATGGGGAGACTGCAGCAGGTTGTTGAGGCGGAAGAGCTACAGGTGGCTCCTGGAGCCTTAAGGCTCATCGCCCGTCATGCCGCGGGTGGTATGAGGGATGCTTTGGCACTTCTAGATCAGGCGGTTTCTTTCCAAGCCCATGGCATAGAAGAGGAACACATAGCTGAACTACTGGGGGTTGTCCCTGCAGATCAACTATGGAAACTACTAGATAGCTTGGCAGAGGGGAAGGGGTTGGCTGCCATTACCCATCTGCATCAGCTGATTGGCTTGGGAGCTGATCCAGCTCAACTGGCAAAAGACTGTGTCAGCTTTCTGCGGGAGTTAATGCTACATAAAGCCCAGCACAAAGAGGTTGATCCAGGGACGGAATGGAGCAAGTTACCTGGCCTAGTTGCTATGGAACTAGAGCAGACCCTCAGCCTAATCGATGCACTGGCCCAAGCCACTGCCAATATGCGGTGGATGTCACCCACTTGGCTCCCTTTAGAAATGGCTATTATTAGGAGTACGGAAGGCGCACCTCGGCAGGATGGCTCATCCGAGGAATCTGCAGCTGGTGAAAGAGAAACCCAGCATGTGGCTGGGCCTATGCCGGAGGAAGGGCAATCAACCACATCAACACCCCCAAGTAGCAGGGGGCAAGAAGAGTTTCAGTCGCTACTGGCCCATTGGGACCAAGTCTCCGAATTGCTTAGACAGGAGCGGAATGCGCCAGTAGAGGCCTTTTTGAGAGAAGCCACACCAATAGGACTGGATGGTGATGACCGGTTGGTACTGGCTTTTCCTAAGGACAAAGAGTTCCATAAAGCCAGTCTGGAGCAGCCGAAACACAAAGAAGCCTTGCAGCGAAGTCTCTCTCGGATAATGGGGAGAGCCGTGGAGGTTAGGTGCTGCTATGAAGATGAAGCGCCAGAAGTGGGGCCTGCGGACAAGGTGGCGCCCAGAACGCCTTTCCATGAACCGCAGGACGCTGAATCTGGAGGCGACGCTCTGGAGATGAAGACTAGTAATCCGGCCTTGGATGCGGCTCTTAGGTTATTCGGCGGAACAGTTGTGGAAGTCAAGGCTGATAGTGGAGAGGAGTTTGAGCAGTGAAAAACATGCAAAAGATGATGAAGCAAGTGCAGAAGATGCAGACGGATATGGCCCGAGTACAAGAAGAATTGGGAAATAAGACAGTGGAAGCCACTGCCGGCGGGGGCGTAGTGCGGGTGGTGATTACCGGGCATTTGGAGATCAAAGAGATAGCCATAGAGCCGGCAGCTGTTGATCCCGACGATTTGGAGATGCTACAAGATCTTGTGATGGCAGCGACTAATGAGGCCATTCGCATGGCTCAGGACATGAGTGCTTCGGAAATGGAAAAAGTGGCTGGGGGCCTGAATATTCCCGGTTTGCCCGGCGGGCTTTTCTAGGGATAGACGCCGTTTCAGTAGGGAGATGAAAGGCGTTGCCAATGACGCAAAGGAGATAGAAAGAACATGTCCTTATATGCAAGGCCCATGGCCCGCTTGGTAGAAGAGCTGGCTAAGCTACCCGGTATTGGACCCAAGACAGCTCAGAGGCTAGCATTTTACATTATCAGCGGAAGCAAGGCTAACGCGGAAAGCCTAGCCGAAGCCATTGTTGAGGCAAAAGAGAAGATCATCTACTGCTCGATTTGCAGCAACCTCACCGAAGAAAACCCCTGTCGCTTATGCAGTTCGGGAGGCAGGGATGGTAGCATGATCTGTGTGGTAGAGGAACCCAAAGATGTCATAGCTATAGAGCGAACCAGGGAGTTCAAGGGTCTTTACCATGTGCTCCATGGGGCAATTTCACCAATTGATGGCATTGGACCCGGAGACATAAAGGTGAAAGAACTCCTGGAGAGGCTGAGAGATGATAGAGTTCAGGAGATCATTTTGGCCACAGACCCCAACGTTGAAGGAGAGGCGACAGCTATGTATCTGGCTCGCCTGCTAAAACCTCTAGGAGTAAAGGTAACCAGGATGGCCCATGGCATGCCCGTGGGGGGCGATCTGGAGTACGTGGATGAAGTTACCCTTGCTAAGGCATTGGAAGGTCGGCGAGAGGTATGATGTAGTACGTCGTGTCGTTGAACAGAAGAGAGCTCTCGGGAGAACTCCTAATTTTTGGAATAAATTCTTCTCTCCAAGGATAGACTGATCATAGCAATGGTGATGATCCAAGAAATCTATGGAGGGATATCCTGTGGCGAGGGAGTTCTTTCAGGACCTATGGAAGAGTGTTCAGACCCAGTTCTCCTTGGTGGATAGAGATGACATCGTAGAAGAGGATCTTGGTGACAGTCTCGAACTAGTTGTCGAACAGGCTCGGCAAGAGTGGGTAAATGCCAAATCTTTTTTTGATAATGTCGTGGATCCTGCTCTAGTGGACTATGCAGTTTACTCCATTGAGGCTGCGGAAAGAAAATACGTGTACCTGCTCAATAAAGCCCGCGCATCCCGCACGTAGCCATTGACAAGCAGGGGGTTTCCGTGGTATAATTTATCCCCACGTTCAAGTGCTACACGGTGGTTATATCATCTGACTACTTTACTAGGAACCTATCAGTCTAAGGTCTTCTTTGTTCGGACGGGGTCAATTATTTAAATATTATCTGTACTGTCACATAGTAAGGAGAGGTCCATGCTCAGGCATGGATTTAATCTCCTTTTTCTGCTGTAGGCCTCCAGAACTAGATCATAAGTCTTCAGGGAGAGGCAGCATGGGAGTAAGACCGGAAGGAGAGGTTGATGCTTTGGCTGTGATAACACAAACGGGTGAGAGGCAGCAACGGACTAGTTTCGGCAGGATCCATGAAGTATACGAGATGCCTAACCTCATCGATATTCAACGAGATCCTTATATTTGGTTCATCAATGAGGGCCTTGCGGAAGCCCTCGAAGATACTTCTCCCGTAGTAGATTTTACCGGAAATCTGATTTTGGAATTTGTCAGGCATTCCCTAGGCGAGCCGGAGTATCCGGCGAACGAGTGTAAGAAAAGAGATTTGAGCTATGCAGTACCGCTCAATTTGCGGGCACGTTTGATTAACAAAGCAACGGGTGAAGTGAAAGAGCAGGATGTCTTCTTGGGAGAGTTCCCCATCATGACAGAGCGAGGTACTTTTGTCATAAACGGGGCTGAAAGGGTGGTCGTCAGTCAGCTGGTGCGTTCACCTGGCGTATACTACGGAAGTGATATGCATACTAGCGGGAAACTCTTGTATACTGCCAACTTGATCCCTGATCGGGGCGCATGGCTTGAGTTTGAGACTGACGTTAACGACGTTGCGTATGTCCGGATTGACCGGACTCGGAAACTGCCTGTGACTGTGTTGTTGCGGGCCATGGGTTTCGGAACCAATGCTCAGTTGACAGAGCTCTTTCATGACAGTATAGCACTGGGTCCAACTCTAGACAAAGATAGAACAGAATCTGAAGAGCAAGCTCTCATGGAAATTCACAATCGGCTAAGGCCAGGTGAGCTACCTACTCAAGAGTCAGCACGGAGTCTCTTTAACAGTACCTTCGGTAACCAGGGTCGTTATGATTTAGCGGCAGTGGGCAGGTACAAGATCAACAAGAGAATGGGTATTAGCAGGCGTTTGCAGGAGAAGCTTGTGACACGACCGGTTGCTCACCCTGAAACCGGGGAGATCCTGGTGGAAGCTGGGACCAGATTGGATCGCCGGCTAGTGGAGCGCATTGCTGCAGCCAAGCCCGATGGAGTATATATTAGAGGCAAAGGTGATCGGGAGCTCAAGATCATCGGTAATGGTGAGCCTGCCGCGGATGTACGAATCCTTACACCCCAGGATGTGGCAGCGGCAGTGGGTTGTCTCTTCAATCTCATGGATGGTATTGGCCACGTTGATGATATTGATCATCTGGGGAATCGCCGGATCAAGACCGTGGGAGAGCTGCTCCAGAACCAATTTCGGATTGGACTAGCCCGGATGGCAAGGGTTGTGCGGGAGCGAATGAGTATCCAAGATGTGGACAACATTACCCCCAGGGCCCTGATCAACAACAGACCTGTCGTGGCTGCTATTAATCAGTTTTTTGGCAGCAGTCAGCTATCACAGTTTATGGATCAAACCAATCCTTTGGCAGAGCTGACCCATAAGCGGCGTCTATCTGCCCTGGGGCCCGGTGGTCTCTCCCGGCAGCGAGCGGGATTTGAGGTGCGAGATGTACATCACTCTCACTATGGACGCATGTGTCCCATTGAGACTCCGGAAGGGCCTAGTATTGGCTTAATTGGTTCCCTTTGTAGCTACGCTAGGATCAATGAATACGGATTTATTGAAACGCCCTATCGTCAGGTTATTGATGGCCGCATTACTGATAAAGTGCACTATCTAACCGCCGATGAAGAGGACAACTATGCCGTTGCTCAGGCTAACGAGATGCTGGACGATGAAGGCCATTTCGTTAATCAGAAGGTTACGGCCCGCTATATGGACAGAATTCTTCTGGCACCTTCAGAGCAGATAGATTGGATGGATGTTTCCCCTAAGCAGCTCGTCAGTGTAACTACTGGCCTGATTCCGTTCTTGGAGAATGATGACGCATCTAGAGCGTTGATGGGCTCCAATATGCAGCGCCAAGCAGTGCCCCTGCTTGCCCCGGAAGCGCCTTTTGTGGGAACAGGTATGGAGGGTAAGGCGGCACGGGATTCTGGGGTACTAGCCATCGCCAAGAGGCCAGGTCGAGTGGAAAGCGTGAATGGCAAGGAGATAGTTATTCATACCGATAGCGGCCAACGAGACGCATATTGGCTGGAGAAATTCGAGCGCTCTAACCAAGGCACTTGTGTCAACCAGCGGCCCCTTGTGAGCAAAGGTATGCGTGTTGAAGCTGGCGACGTGATTGCTGATGGACCGGCAACCGACAAAGGTGAGTTGGCTTTGGGTCGCAATCTCCTGGTAGCCTTTATGTCTTGGGAGGGCTACAATTACGAAGACGCTATTCTAATCAGTGAGCGTTTGGTCAAGGACGATGTTTTGACGTCTATTCACATCGAGGAATATGAGATACAAGCTCTTGATACGAAATTGGGTGCAGAGGAAATCACAGGGGATATACCCAATGCGGGAGAGCAGGCTCTAAAGGATCTAGATAGTAGGGGCATCATACGGGTCGGTGCTGAAGTAAGGCCTGGTGACATCTTGGTAGGCAAAGTGACTCCGAAAGGGGAAACGGAACTGACTGCCGAGGAGCGGCTGCTGCGGGCTATCTTTGGTCAGAAGGCTCGGGAAGTAAGGGATACTTCCTTGCGGGTGCCCAACGGTAAGGGTGGCATAGTAGTAGACGTGCAGGTCTTTTCCCGGGAAAACGGGGACGAGCTGCGGCCAGGTGTGGAGCAATTCGTACGGGTCTACCTTGCTCAAAAGCGGAAGGTATCTGTGGGCGACAAGATGGCCGGTCGCCATGGCAACAAAGGAGTCGTTGCCAGGATCCTGCCGGAGGAGGATATGCCCTTCATGCCAGATGGCAGATCCGTTGATATCGTCCTTAATCCCCTGGGAGTACCCTCTCGCATGAACATTGGGCAGGTACTGGAAACCCACCTAGGTTGGGCGGCATCACAATTGGGCATAAAGGTGGCTACCCCTATCTTTGATGGTGCACAGGAGGATGACATAACCTCCATGCTTGAGAAAGCTGGTTTGCCTAGGACCGGCAAGGCCACCCTCTATGACGGGCGCACTGGGGAAGCCTTTGATAATGAAATAACTGTAGGCTATATCTACATGCTGAAATTGACTCACCTGATCGATGATAAGATCCATGCCCGCTCTACTGGCCCTTATTCCTTGGTGACTCAGCAACCACTAGGTGGCAAGGCTCAATTCGGTGGCCAGAGGTTTGGGGAAATGGAGGTGTGGGCCTTAGAGGCCTATGGAGCAGCCTATACTCTACAGGAAATGTTGACGATTAAATCTGACGATGTGCGGGGTCGGGTAAAGGCCTATGAGGCCATTGTCAAGGGCGAGAATATACCGGAACCGGGTGTACCTGAGTCCTTCCGAGTCTTGCTCAAGGAGCTTCAGAGTATTGGCATCGATGTTCGAGTTTTCTCCGAATCTGAGGAAATAGAGATTGAGGAACCCGAAGAGGATGTCAGTCGAATTGCCAGAGAACTGGGTATTGACGTTCCTGCCCCGGATGTGGATAAGGCAAGTGGACAGGATTAACATGGATGATCGCGGTCTTTTGAATTTTGGCTGGTTGTTTCGCTGCTATGTTTGTGGTACAATATGACCTGGCAAGCGAAATCCGCCCGTAGCTCAGCTGGATAGAGTGTCTGACTTCGAATCAGAAGGCCGTAGGTTCGAGTCCTACCGGGCGGGCCAT